>DATKDT010000001.1:0-11469 GCA_035512575.1 Vicinamibacterales bacterium
TTCATCACCGACGGGCCGGCCGGCGACATGCCGATGGCCGAAGGCCCCGACATCGAGTGCCGCTACAAACCCAAGACCACCAGCGGGACGACGCCGAAGTTCGACTGCGAGCTGCCGGGCGGCGACGTCGTGAAGGTGAAGTACGGGATCAACCCGGAGATTCCCGGCGAGGTCGCCGCCGCGCGGCTGCTCACGGCCATGGGGCTCGCCGCCGATCACATGTCGATCGCGAAGCGGGTGCGCTGCTACGGGTGCCCGCGATCGCCTTACCGGTCGCGCCAGGTGGCCGAATGGTTCTTCGTCGCCGATCTGCTGGACCAGTTTCTCGATGACGGCGAGTATGCGGACTTCGCGAATGTCGCGATCGAGCGCAAGTTCGACGCGCGCGCGTTCGAAGTCGACCATCACGAAGGCTGGGCCTTCTACGAGCTGAAGGCCGTCGATCCGGCGCGGGGCGGCGCCTCGCGCGCCGAGATCGACGCGCTGCGTCTCGTCGCGGTGTTTCTTGCCCACTGGGACAACAAGTCGTCCAACCAGCGCCTGATCTGTCTGGGCGACGACGGCAAGGACTCGGCGGAGCCGTGCGACACGCCGGTGCTCATGCTGCAGGATGTCGGGGCGACGTTCGGCCCGCGCAAGGTCGACTATCTCGGGTGGAAGCAGGCGCCGATCTGGCGCGACGCGCAGGGCTGCGCGGTGTCGATGACGCATCTGCCCTATCGCGGCGCGACGTTCGAGGACGTCGAGATCTCGGAGGAAGGCCGGCAGCTCGCGGCCGCGCGGCTCGGCGCCTTCGGGCCGCTGGCGATCGCGAATCTCTTCCTGTCGTCGCACTTCCCGGATGCCGAAACCGGACGCCTCGGCACGCGGAACGTGCAGCCGTGGGTCGACGTCTTCCAGGAGAAGGTGGCCGCGCTCACCAGCCGCACGTGCGCGCCGGCGGCGGGGCGATGATCGCCTAGCGCCGAACCGTCCCCGAGTCGACGATCTCGCCCGTCCGGCTGATCGCCACGAAGTAGAGCGTGTCGCCGGCAATCTCCATCAGCATGAAATGCGTGTCGGTGTCGAAGCCGGCCGCCGTCCAGCCCGAGCGCCGCATGTCGTTGGGCCGCAGCGCGCCGCCCGCGCCGCTGATGAAGTACTGGATGCCGTTCTGCGACGTCAGCCGCTCGTAGAAATGCTCGTGGCCGGCGAGCGCCACGTCGAGGCCGTGCCGGATGAAGATGGGCTCGAGCGACGCGCGCAGCTGCGACGCGCCGAGCTGATAGCGGCCCGACGTGTAGAGCGGGTGGTGGAAGTAGGCGATCTTCCAGGCGGCATCCGACTCCGCGAGCGTGCCGTCAATCCAGCGCAGCTGCTGCCGCGTGAGATTGACGGTGTCGATCGCCATGAACAGCACCGTGTGCGTGAAGAGGGGACGCAGACTGCCCTCCTCCTTCTCGAAGGCGTAGTAGCGCCGCCCGCCCATGTTGAACAGCGGATAGTGCTCCTGCCCGGGCGGATCGTGATTGCCGATGGCGGCATGGAACGGGACGCCGGCGTCGATCAGGGGCTTGTAGGGCCGCTCGAAGCGCTGCGCGTAGTCTTCGGCCAGGCCGCGTTCGCCGTAGATGTTGTCGCCGAGCATCAGCACGAAGTCGTAGTCGAACCGCTCGCGCCATTCCACCATCGTCGCCGCCGTCATGTACTGGAGGCGGTCGCCGCGGCCGGTGTCACCGATCACCGCGAAGCGCAGCGAGCCGTTCTTCTTCGGCAGCCCGGTGAGCGTGCCCGCATCCGGCGTGTCGGCGCCGGGCGCGCTGTCCGCGGTCGATCGCGCCGGGGCCTCGGGCACCGCCGGCGGCGACTCGGCGGGCGGATCGCCGCCGCAGCCGGCCGGGGCCGCGAGGCACAGCAGAAGCAGCAGGCGCAGAGACAACCGCATCGTCAACGAAGCGATGGTAGCAGCCTGCGCGCAGGGCTCAGGTCAGGCATGGGCCACGGTCAGTTTCTGCGCATGAAAAAGCCCGGAGGGCAGGTTTACCGGCGTGCCGAGAGGAGCGCGAGCAATCGATGCGGCCGCTGCGCCTCCGCCGTTGGGCGGCCCGGGACTTGGCGCCGATTGACGACGTGCTCGGCCTGCTGCAGGTGACGGCGCATGTGGGCGAGCAGGACGCGGAAGCCGGTGCCGGCCCGGACGCGCGAGAGCCTGAAGAACGGGCTCGCGAACGTCGGGCGATTCAGGTCGATCGCCGCGGCGTCCTTCAGCGCCGCCTCGATCTCGTCCAGCCCGCGCAGGAATTCCGCCGTGACCTCCGCGCGCGCGGCCGACGACCGGGGGACGGCCTTGCGCGGCGCGCGAAACTTCCGCGTGCCCGGCTCCATCGACGCCACAAACCAGTTGCCGAACCAGCTGCTCGAGAGCGGCGCGGTCACCGGCGCGCGCGAGCGCTCGGCGCGTGACAGCGCGCCCCGGATGGCGCCGAAGTACAGGCGGTTCATCTGATTCAGATGATCGAGGCACTGCCCCACGCTCCACCCGCCGCCATCCGGCTGACGATTGAACGCCCCGTCGTCGGGCACCCGCGCCAACAGCGCCTCGGTGCGGCGGCGAATGGCCTCCAGCTGCTCGAGCAGGCCCGACGTCTGCGTGGCGTTGACCGTGTCCGTTGGCGGCATGTCATGATTCTACCCACGTGACGACACGCCTGCTGCCCGCGGCCGCCGCCCTGGCGGCCCTCGTCTCGTGCGCACCGCCGCCCTCCGTGCTGCGCATTGCGACGACCACCAGCGTCGACAACTCGGGCCTGCTCGAGGCGATCGTTCCGCATTTCGAGCGTGAATCCGGTGTCGACGTGCAGGCCATCGCCGTCGGCAGCGGCCGGGCGTTCCAGATTGCGCGCCGGGGCGACGCATCGCTGCTGCTGACGCACGAGCCGATCGGGGAGCGCGCGCTGTTCGACGATGGGCTGGTGCGGTACTACCGGAAGGTGATGTTCAACCGCTTCGTCATTGCGGGACCGGCCGCCAACCCCGCGGGCGTGCGCGCATCCGAATCCGCGTCGGACGCCATGACGCGGATCGTTCGGAGCGGCGCGCTGTTCGTCTCGCGCGGCGACGAGTCGGGCACCCACGCGCGCGAAAAGAGCCTGTGGGCCGCGGCCGGCGCCCGCCCGCGGCCGGCGCATCTGATCGAAACCGGGCAGGGCATGTCGGCCACGCTCCGCGTCGCCTCGTCGCGCCAGGGCTACGTGCTGACCGACGAGGCCACGCTCGCGCGGCTTGCCGGCGCGGTGACGCTCGTCGCGATCTACACCGGCGACCCGGCCCTGCTCAATACCTACGCCGTCGCGATCCTGACGACGGCGCGGCCGGCCCGCAACGAAGCAGCGGACCGCTTCGCGCAATGGCTTGCCGAAGGCGCAGGGCAGGCGCATATCGACGCGTTCCGCATCAGCGGGCGTCCGGTCTTCTTCCGATGGCCCGACGGCGTCGATCGCACCGCCCCGGAATCCACGCCCGCGGGAGTGCCGCGGTGACGGCGGTCTTCGACGCACTGCGCCTGATCGTGTCGGGTGATGCGGAGGTGTGGGCGATCACCGCGGTGTCGCTCTTCGTGTCGCTGTCGGCGCTGCTGCTCGCCACGCTCGCCGGCGTGCCGCTCGGCTATGCGCTCGCGCACGCCCGCGGCCGCGCCGCCGGCGCGCTCTCCTCCATCGTCCACACCCTCACCGCCCTCCCCACCGTCGTCGTCGGCCTGCTGCTGTATTTCATGTTGAGCGCGAGCGGCCCGCTCGGATGGATGGACCTTTTATATACGCGCGTGGCGATGATCGTGGGCCAGACGGTGCTGGCGCTGCCGATCGTGGCGGCGCTCACGCTCGTCGCGGTGCAGCGGCTGCCGGCGGCGGCGTTCGAGACGGCCGCGTCGCTCGGGCTCGGCCGGCTCACGCGGCTGCGGGTGCTGCTGCGCGAGGCGCACGCCGCCGTGGCATCGGCGCTGCTGCTGGCGTTCGCCCGCGTCTTCACGGAGCTTGGCGCGGCCATCATTCTCGGCGGCAACATCCGCGGCGAGACGCGAACCCTCACCACCGTGATCGCGCTCGAGCACACGAAGGGCGACGATGCGCGGGCGCTGGCGCTGGGGTTGATCCTGATGGCCATCGCGCTGGCCGTGAACGCCGGCGTGCACTCGCGCTGGCTGAGGAAGCCGTCGTGACGCTGGTCACCGCGCGGGCGCTCGGCGTCGGCTACGGCACGACAGTGGTCGTGTCGATCCCGGAGTTCGTCATCGCGGCGGGCGATCGCCTCGCCATTACCGGCGCCAACGGATCGGGCAAGACGACGCTGCTGAAGACCCTGGCGGGCCTCCTGCCGCGCGTCGCGGGAGAGCTGTCGGCGCCGCCGCCGGGACGCGGCGGCGCGGTGTACGTGCATCCGGCGCCGTTTCTGTTCGTGGGCACGGGCGACGAGAACGTGCTGCTCGGCGCGCACGGCGACCGCGAGGCGGCGCGCCGCGCGATCGACGCGCTGGGCGCGGCGGCGTTCAGCCGCGCCGACGTGCGCACGCTGTCGCACGGCCAGCGGCAGCGGATCGCTCTGGCCCGGGCAATCGCCGCAGCGCCTGCCCTGCTGCTCGTCGATGAGCCTGAAACCGGACTGGATGCCGGGGGGCTCGAAGCCTGGTCAACGGTCGTGGCGACATGGCCAGGCGCAATCGCGATTGCGGTACCGGAACATAGAATTCAGAACACAGAACACAGAATCCTTCGGCTGGCTGCGCGCTGATTCTGTGTTCTACGTTCTGTGTCCTACGTTCTACCCAGCACCACGTCAGCCACCTCTCCCGCCGGCTCGAGTGACTCAATCTCGGCGACTTCCGGCCGCCCGGCCGGACGCGGGGCCCGGCGCGGATTGAACCAGACGGCGCGGAGGCCGGCGCCGCGCGCGCCTTCGATGTCGGCGCTCCAGCTGTCGCCGATCATCACGGCGTCCCCCGCCGCCGCGCCAAGCTCCGCCAGCGCGTGCGAGAAGATGCCCGCCGCCGGCTTCGAGATGCCCACCGCCTCCGACACCACCAGCGCGTCGACGAACGTGTCGATCTCGAGCCGCTTCAGCTTCGCGACCTGTTCGCTGACGACGTTGTTGGTGACGATCGCGATGCGCGCCTCACGCCGTTTGAGCTCGGCGAGCAGGTCGCGCGCGCCGGCGAGGCACGCCCATCCCGACTGATAGGCGGCGCGATACGCGGCCGTGATCCGATCCAGCCGCGGATCGTCGCACGTGTCGCCCTGCTCTTCGATCAGCGTCCGGAAGCGCATCGCGCGCGCCTGGTCCACCGTGATGTGGCCGTCGAGGACGCGGCGGTGCAGATCCTCGAGGATCAGGCGGTGGCGCGCCTCGAGCGTGTCGAAGGCGACCGCGCCCAGCACCGGATCGCACGCCGCCGCCGACTCGAGCGCGCGCCGCGCCGACGCGCGGTGATCGAACAGCGTGTCGTCGAGGTCTATCAGGACCGCGCTCGGCTTTCGGCTTTCGGCTTCCGGCTTTCGTCTTCGCGTGAGCGTCGTCACTGCCATCGGAAGATCCTCAGCGTCAGGCCGAAGCACACGATCGTCCAGGCCGACAGGATGGCCACTTCGTGCGCGATGGCGCCGAAGCCGTCGCCGGCCAGCATCACTGACCGCAGCGCGTCGTTGAGCGCGGTCAGCGGCAGCGCCTGCACGAAGGGCTGGATGGCGGCCGGAAAATGCGACGACGAGAAAAACACGCCCGAGAGAATCCACATGGGAACGATGGCAATGTTGATGAGGCCCGAGATGGCCTCGAAGCTGCGCGCGCGGCTGGCGACGAACAGGCTCAGCGCGGCGCCGCTCACGGCGCCCAGCAGCACGACACCCGACAGCAGCAGCCACGATCCCCGGACGGGAACGCCGAACACGTAATGCGCGAAGACGATGAGCACGCCGGCTTCGATCGGGAGGAACACGAGACGCCCCGCCACCTGCGCGCCCAGGAAATGGCTGCGCCGCATCGGCGTCGCGCTCAGCCGCTTGATCAGTTTTTTCGTGCGGGCCATCCCGATCGAGAACGCGATGCCCCACAGGCCTGTCATCATCACGTTCATGCCGAGCAGTCCCGGCACCAGCCAGTCGATGTAGCGGCTGCCGGGCAGCGCGACGAGATCGTCGGCCGGCGTGAAGGCGTCGGCCCGCCCCGACGCGCGCTGCAGCACCTCGTCGACGGTGAAGCGCGCCACGCTGCTCTCGGGACGCGTGCGATCGAACCGGTAGCCGACCGCCCCTCCGGCGCCGGGAACCACGACGAGTGCGATCGCTCCGTCGCGCAGCTGCGCAGCCGCCTGTTCCGGTGACAGCGCTGTGGCGTCGATGCGCGGGTCGGCGTCGAGCGTCGCCACCAAACCGGCGCTTGCCCCGAGCGGAGTCGAGGGGCCTGCCCCGAGCGAAGTCGACGGGGAGAGCACACCGACCCGAATCGCGGCGGCGCCGCTGTCGCTGAACGCAATCCCCAGCGCGCACGTCATCAGCACGGGAAACACGAACACCCAGAACATCGCCTCGGGCTCGCGCGTGTACTCGCGCAGCTTGACGAGCGTCAGCTGCACGAACGGGTTACTCATCTCTCAGATGCCTTCCGGTGAGCGACATGAAGACGTCCTCGAGCGTCGCGTTGTGCGACACGACTTTGCGCGGCGGCAGCGACGCGGTCAGCTCCGCCGGGCTGCCCTGCGCGATGATCTTGCCGTGATCGACGATCGCCAGCCGGTCGCACAGCACCTCGGCCTCGTCCATGTAGTGCGTGGTCAGCAGGATGGTGCCGCCCTCGCGGCGGAACTCCTCGAGCAGGCCCCACAGCTGGCGCCGCGACTGCGGGTCGAGGCCGGTCGTCGGCTCGTCGAGGAACAGCAGCGCGGGCCGGCCGACCAGCGCGCACCCCACCGACAGCCGCTGCTTCTGTCCGCCCGACAGTTTGCCCACGTGCGCATGGCGCTTCGGCTCCAGCTGCACGCGCGCGAGCACGGCATCGAGCGCGGTCCCCTCGTCATAGAACGACCGGAACAGCCGCAGCGTCTCCTCCACCGTCAGCTTCTCGTTGAGCTGCGTTTCCTGCAGCTGGATGCCGAGCTTCTGCCGCAGCTGATGGTCGTGGCGCCCCCACCGCATGCCGAGCACTTCGACCTCACCCTCGTCAGGCCTGTTCAGCCCTTCCAGGATCTCGATCGTCGTCGTCTTGCCCGCGCCGTTGGGGCCGAGCAGCCCGAAGCACTCCCCGGCGCGCACGTCCAGATCCAGCCCGTCGACGGCGACGACGTCGGCGTAGCGCTTGCGCAGGTTGCGGCAGCGGATGGCGAGCACAGCAGGGGATCGTAACAGGCTCTGGGCTCTGGGCCTGATAAGATCACCCCATGGCTTACCCAGACTGGCTCACTGCCCCCATGCGGAAGGAACTGACGGACCTTGGCGCGCGCGAGGCACGGACGGCGACGGAGGTCGATGCGCTCATCGCCCAGTCCGGCGTCGTGATGCTCGTGGTCAACTCGGTGTGCGGCTGCGCCGCCGGCAAGGCGCGTCCGGGCATCGCGAAGGCGCTCGCGCACGCCAACCGGCCCGATGTCGTCGGCACCGTGTTCGCGGGCGCGGACGTGGAAGCGACCGAACACGCGCGGTCGTACCTGACCGGCTTCGCGCCCTCGTCGCCGTCGATTGCGCTGCTCCGCGGCGGCAAGCTGCTCTACATGATGGAGCGCCGCGACATCGAAGCCGCGTCGGCCGAGCGCATCGCCGACCAGCTGACGCTGGCGTTCGACGAACACTGCTCGGCCGCGACGGCGCGCTGACGCGCACCTCCGCGGCCATTTGTTGATTTGTTGATCTGTTGATCTGTTGATTTGCCGGGTAGAGGCAGCATGGGCCCCGCCGCAAAAATCGACAAATCGACAAATCAACAAATCAACAAATTTCAGTAGAATCCCCCGAGGAGTCTTCCTGATGAAGCTGTCCCTGCGCGCGCTGCTGATCGTCGTCCTTGCCGCGGTTGCCGCGGCTGTCCAGGCGCAGAGTGGCGCCGCCACGCCCTCGCCCTTCACCGGCGTGAACTTCCGCGCCATCGGGCCGACCGCACAGGGCGGCCGGTTCGTGGACTACGCCGTCGTCGAGGCGGCGCCGCAGACGTTCTATGCGGCAACCGCCTCCGGCGGGTTGTGGAAAACGGAGAACCACGGCCTGACGTGGGAATCGGTGTTCGACAACCAGGGCGCGGTGTCGATTGGCGCCGTGGCGCTGTTCCAGCCCAACCCGAACATCGTGTGGGTGGGCACCGGCGAAGCGAACAACTCGCGCAGCTCGTACTGGGGCGACGGCATCTACAAGTCGACCGACGCCGGCAAGTCCTGGACGAACGCCGGGCTGAAGGACTCGCACCACATCGGCCGCATCGTCACCCACCCCACCGACCCGAACACGGTCTACGTCGCCGCGCTCGGCCATCTGTACTCCGACAACGAGGAGCGCGGGCTGTACAAGACGACCGACGGCGGCAAGTCCTGGTCGCGCGTGCTCGAGGTGACGTCGGAAGGCAAGCAAGTCGGCGTCGTCGACGTGGCGATGCATCCGAGAAACCCGAACGTGCTGTTCGCGGCGTCGTACGACAAGGTGCGCGAGCCGTGGACGTTCGTGGAGGGCGGCCCCGGCAGCGCACTGTATCGCAGCGCCGACGCGGGACGCACGTGGACGAAGGTCGGCGGCGGCCTGCCGACCGGCATGCTCGGCCGCATCGGCGTGGCCATCTCGGCGCAGGACCCGATGACCGTCTACACGACGATCGAGAACGTCAACTCGAAGGGCGTGAGCGACGTCGAGCGCCGCAAACAGCTGCTCGCCGGCAAGCAGACGCCGAAGGCGCCGTCGATCGGCAACGAGATCTACAAGTCCACCGACGGCGGCAAAACCTGGGCGAACGTTTCGGGCCAAGGCGTCGGCGAAGGCCCGCCGTACTACTACGGCCAGATTCGGGTCGATCCGAACGACAAGAACCACGTGTACGTGCTCGGCGTCGGCGTGCATCACACGACCGACGGCGGCAAGACGTGGACGCGGCCGTTCCCGTTCGGCGGCGACAACCACGCGCTCTGGATCAACCCGCGCGACAGCCAGCATCTGATTCTCGGCCACGACCACAGCATGGGCGTGTCGTTCAACGCGGGACGCACCTGGTACCGCCCCGACAACCTGCCGCTGGCGCAGTTCTACGCCGTCGGCGCCGACATGGCGATGCCCTACAACGTCTGCGGCGGCACGCAGGACAACGGCTCGTGGTGCGGGCCCAGCACCATGAAGGACGGCCGGCCGATCCGCTTCGAGGAATGGCGGCGCACCGGCGGCGGCGACGGCATGTACAACGTGACCGACTGGAAGGAGAACCGCTGGCTGTACAACACGTCGCAGTTCGCGGGCGGGTTCCAGCGGCTCGACCTCCTGACCGGCGAGCGGCGCGTGCTCGGGTATCGCGGACCGGAGTCGCAGTCGCTGCGCTACAACTGGAATCCGCCGCTCGTGATTTCGCCCCACGATCCGGACGTCCTCTATATCGGCGCGAACCGCGTGCTGCGCTCCGCCTTCCGCGGCGAGCACTTCACGTTCATCAGCCCCGACCTCAGCGTCAACGCGGAATCGACGCGCGACGGCCGCGGCAACATTCGGTACGCCACCATCACGGCGCTCGCCGAGTCACCGATCGTCCCCGGCCTGCTCTGGGCGGGGACGGACGATGGGAATGTGCAGGTGACGCGTGACGGGGGCACGACGTGGACCAACGTGCGCGACAGGATGCCGGCCCATCCGGGCTACTGGGTGAGCCGCGTCGAGCCGTCGAGCCACGACGCCGCCGTGGCGTTCGTGAGCGTGACGGGCTATCGCAATGACGACTTCAAGCCGTTCGTGTGGAAGACGGCGGACTACGGCCAGACGTGGACGTCGATCGCGGGCAATCTGCCGAACGAGCCGGTCACCGCGATCCGCCAGGATCGCCGCAACCCGAACCTGCTGATTGCGGGCACGGAGAACGGCGGCGTGTATGCGTCGATCGACGGCGGCAAGGCGTGGCACGACATCCGCGGCACCATGCCGCGGCAGTTCGTGTACGACATGCTGATTCACCCGCGCGACGGCGAGCTGGTCGTGGCCACGCACGGGCGCGGCATCTTCATCGCCGACATCGCGCACCTGCAGGAGATGCCGGAGGCGGCGGGCGCCGACGCGCACCTGTTCGACGTGCGGCCGGCCGTGCAGTGGACGAACCTCGGCGTGCCTCGCGCGAGCAGCTCGAACAACTACAACGGCGAGAGCCGCCCGGCGGGCGTCGTCATCAAGTACTGGCTGACGAGCGCGCCGCAGGGCGACGTGCGCGTGCGCATCTACGAGGGCGCGAGGCTGGTGCGCGACCTTACCGGCACGAAGAACGCCGGCCTCAACAGCGTGACGTGGGATCTGCAGCGCATCATCCGGCCGCGGACGGCCGACGATCCGCAGCCGGGGGGGCGCGGCGGACGCGGCGGCGGCGCCGCGGCGCCCAACAGCGCGGAGTTCATCCTCGGGCCGGGCGCGCCGGGCACCTATCGCGTCGTCCTGACGGCCGGGGGACGGACGGTGGAGAAAACGGCGGTGGTCATGCCGGATCCCTCCACATGGTGACGCCGGCTGCGCTAAGGTAGAAGCATGACTGCGGAGCCCGTGAAGGGCACGATCCTGCTCGTTGAGGATGAGCCGGCGGTGAAGGGCCTGTTCGCGCAGGCGCTTCGCCGCGAAGGCTATACGGTGCACGAGGCGCGCAACGGCGTCGAGGCGCTGGAGGTCGAGAAGACCATCGAGCACGTCGACGTGCTCGTCACCGACGTCGTGATGCCGTACATGAAGGGGCCGGAGCTGGCGCGGCACCTGCGGGCGAAGCAGGAGGATCTGAAGGTGATCTTCGTGTCGGGCTATGCGGCGCCGGGAGATCTCGGCCCGCATCTGGCGCTGCTGCAGAAGCCGTTCGTGCGGCAGCAGCTGATCGAGAAGGTCAGGGAAGCGCTCGGAGAAGGTAAACTTTAGGGCCGTGGCCCTCGCCGCGGTCCTCATAGCCTCAAGCGATCTGCTTCCGGCGCTGGAGCAGCGCGCGGCCGCTGCTGGCGAGACCCTTCGTTTTTCCGACGCGCAACCGCTCGAAGCGCTCGAAGCGATCACGCTGCACAGTCCGCCGCTCGTCGTGCTCGAGCGTTTCTTTGCCGCGACGCCGCGCGGCGCCGCGCTGATCAACCGCATCAAGGCCGACCCCGGCTGCGCCCACGCCGAAATCCGCGTGCTGTCGCACACCGGCGACTACTCGCGCGTGGTCAAGCCCTCGGCACCGGCAGCGGGCGCGGCGCCGGCAGCAGCGGCGGCACCTTCGGCGCCGGCGGCGTCGTCACCGGCAGCCGCCGCGCCGGCGCGTCCG
>DATKDT010000002.1:0-24087 GCA_035512575.1 Vicinamibacterales bacterium
CGGACCAGCGCGATCTTCAGCACCTCATCCATCGTCTCGACCATGTAGATATTGAGCGCGTCGAGCACGGTCTTCGGAATGTCCGCCAGATCCTTCTCGTTGTCCTTCGGCAGAATGATGTTCTTCAGCCCCGCGCGGTGCGCTGCCAGCACCTTCTCTTTCACCCCGCCGATCGGCAGCACCTTGCCGCGCAGCGTGATCTCCCCCGTCATCGCCACGTCCCGGCGAATCTCGACCCTCCCGAGCGCCGAGACCAGGGCGCTCGCGAGCGTGATCCCGGCCGACGGGCCGTCCTTCGGAATCGCCCCCTCCGGGATGTGGATGTGCACGTCGGTGGTGCGATTGAAGTTCTTCGGGATGCTGAACTCGTCCGCCTTGGACCGCACGTAGCTCATCGCCGCCTGCGCGGACTCCTGCATCACGTCCCCGAGCTTGCCGGTGAGCGTGAGCCGCCCCTTGCCGGGCATCAGCGTCGCTTCGATCACCAGGATCTCGCCGCCGACCTCCGTCCAGGCGAGCCCCGTCGCCACGCCGATCTCGTTCCGTTCTTCCGCCAGCGTCGGCCGGAACCGCGGCACGCCCAGGTACTCCGTGACCTTCGCCGCCGAGATCTCCTCCTTGAAGGCGGCGCCCTGGGCCACCACCTTGCGCGCGACCTTCCGGCAGATCGAGTTGATCTCCCGCTCGAGGCTCCGGACGCCCGCTTCACGGGTGTAGCGCTGGATGATCGTCTGGTACGCCTCGTCCAGGATCGTGACGTTCTCCGCCGTCAGGCCGTTGCCGTCGATGGCCTTGAGCCCCAGGAAGCGCCTGGCGATCTCGACCTTTTCCTGCTCGGTGTACCCGGCGAGCTGCAGCACTTCCATGCGGTCGCGCAGCGCCTGCGGAATCGTGTGCAGCACGTTGGCCGTGCAGATGAACATCACGTTCGACAGGTCGTACTCGACGTCGAGGTAGTGATCCAGGAACGTGTTGTTCTGCTCCGGGTCGAGCACTTCCAGCAGCGCCGCCGACGGGTCGCCGCGGAAGTCCATCGACATCTTGTCGACCTCGTCGAGCAGGAACACCGGGTTGAGCGACCCGGCCTTCTTCATCATCTGGACGATCTGGCCGGGGAACGCGCCGATGTAGGTGCGGCGGTGGCCGCGGATCTCGGCCTCGTCGCGCACGCCGCCGAGCGACAGGCGCACGAACTTGCGGTTCATCGCGCGCGCGATCGACTTGGCCAGCGACGTCTTGCCGACGCCGGGAGGGCCCGAGAAGGTGAGGATGGTCGCCTTCGGCTTCTTGATGAGCGCGCGCACCGCGAGGAACTCGAGGATACGGTCCTTGATCTTCTCGAGGCCGTAGTGATCCTCGTTGAGGATCTGCTCGGCGCGCACCAGGTCGCGGCTCTCCTTGGTCTTCTTGTGCCACGGCACCGCGATCAGCCAGTCGAGATAGTTGCGCGAGACGGTGGCCTCGGCCGACATCGGCGGCATCGATTCGAGCCGCTTCAGCTCCTGCACCGCCTTCTCCTCGATGTCGCGCGGCATCCGCGCCTGCTCGATCTTCTTCTTGAGATCGTCGCCCTCGCCGCCCTTCTCGTCCTTGCGGCCCAGCTCCTTCTGGATCGCCTTCATCTTCTCGTTGAGGTAGTACTCCTTCTGCGCCTTCTCCATCTGCTTCTTCACGCGCGACTGGATGCGGCGGTCGACCTGGAGCTTGTCGACCTCGGCCTCGAGCAGGGACGAGAGGCGGCCGAGCCGCTCGACGGGCGAGACGATCTCGAGCAGGTTCTGTTTTTCCTCGACGGAGACGGACAGGTTGGCGGCAATCGTGTCGGCCAGCTTCGACGGGTCGTCCACGCGCACGGCGGCGACCATCGCGTCGTACTGCAGGTTGTTCGACAGCTTCACGTACTGCTCGAACAGCGACACCACGCGGCTCATCGCGTGCTCGACCTCGCCGGGCGCGTCCTTCGGCTTGCCGAGCGTCTTGACGACCACGCGGTAGAAGCCCTTGTCTTCCTTCCACTCGATCGCGCGCGCGCGCTCGATGCCTTCGACCAGCAGCTTCACGTTGCCGTCGGGCAGCTTCAGGCTCTGCACCACGTTGGCGATGCAGCCCATCGTGTAGATGTCGCCCGGCTGCGGGTCGTCGACGGCCGCGTCGTGCTGCGCCGCCAGGAACACCCGCTTGTCGGTCGCCAGCGCATGCTCGAGCGCCCGCGTCGACGAGGGCCGCCCGATCACGAACGGCAGCATCATGTGCGGAAAGACGACGAGGTCGCGAAGGGGAACTATCGGGAGCGTTTCGTACTGGTCCATGAATCCTTGGACGCTTATCCGGCTTTCTCGATAAGCGTAATCGGCTTCTCTTTACTTTCGACGACTTCGCGCGTGACGACGATCTCCCGAACCTTCTTCGTGCCCGGAATGGTGTACATGAGGTCGAGCATGATGTCTTCGATGATCATGCGCAGGCCGCGCGCGCCGATCTTGCGCTTGAGCGCGGCCTCGGCAATGGCCTCGAGCGAGTCGTCCGTGAACCGCAGCTTGCAGTTTTCGTACTCGAACAGCTTCTGGAACTGCTTCGTGATGGCGTTGCGCGGCTGCGTCAGAATCTGGATGAGCGCCGGCTTGTCGAGCTCGTGCAGCGTGCCGATCACGGGCAGGCGGCCGACGAACTCGGGAATCAGCCCGTAACGGATGAGGTCTTCCGGCTCGGCCTTCTCGAGCAGCGCGCCGACGTCCTTCGTGTCGACCGTGGCCTTCGCGTCGGTCTTGAAGCCCAGTGTCTTCTTGCCGATGCGCCGCGCGATCTGCTTGTCGAGCCCGACGAACGCGCCGCCGACGATAAAGAGGATGTTGGTCGTGTCGACCTGGAAGAACTCCTGGTGCGGGTGCTTCCGGCCGCCCTGCGGCGGCACGTTCGCCACCGTGCCTTCCAGAATCTTCAGCAGCGCCTGCTGCACGCCCTCGCCCGAGACGTCGCGCGTGATGGACGGGTTCTCGTCCTTGCGGCAGATCTTGTCGACCTCGTCGATATAGATGATGCCCTGCTGCGCCTTCTCGATGTCGCCGCCGGCCGACTGCAGCAGCTTGAGGATGATGTTCTCGACATCCTCGCCCACGTACCCCGCCTCGGTCAGCGTCGTCGCGTCGACGATGGTGAAGGGGACCGAGAGCAGCTTGGCGAGCGTCTGCGCGAGCAGCGTCTTGCCCGTGCCGGTCGGGCCGATGAGCAGGATGTTGGACTTCGTGAGCTCGACGTCGTTCCGGCCGCGGGCGGCCTTCTGGATCTCGATGCGCTTGTAGTGGTTGTAGACGGCGACGGCGAGCTTCTTCTTGGTCTGTTCCTGGCCGATGACATATTCGTCGAGGAACTTCTTGATCTCGACCGGGACGGGCAGGGTCGAGCGCGTGCCGGTGCGCTCGGCGCGGTTGTCGTCCGCGATGATGTCGTTGCAGACCTCGACGCACTCGTCGCAGATGAAGACCGTCGGGCCCGCAATGAGCTTGCGGACGTCGTTCTGGTCCTTATTGCAGAACGAGCAGCGCAGGACTTCAGTCTCGCCGGACTTTTTGACCATGCGTGTCTCGCCTAGGCTCGCTTACGGATGACATCGTCAATGATACCGTATTCCTTCCCCTGGTCCGGCGACATGATGTAGTCCCGCTCGGTGTCGTCCTGGATCTTCTTCAGGGCCTGGCCGGTGTGATCCGCCAGGATCTGGTTGAGCCGCTCGCGCGTGCGCAGCAGCTCCCGGGCATGAATGTCGATGTCGGTCGTCTGGCCGCCGAGCCCCGTCACCCACGGCTGATGGATGAGGATGCGCGAATTGGGCAGCGAAAAGCGCTTGCCCTTGGCGCCGGCCGCCAGCAGCACGGCCGCAATCGACGCCGCCTGGCCCAGGCAGTACGTCTGCACGTCCGGCTTGATGAACTGCATCGTGTCGTAAATCGCCATGCCGGCCGTCACCGATCCACCCGGGCTGTTGATGTAGAGCAGGATGTCGCGATCCGGATCCTCGGCCTCGAGGAACAGCATCTGCGCGATGACGACGTTGGCGATGTTGTCGTCGATGGGCGTGCCCAGGAAGATGATGCTGTCCTTGAGCAGGCGCGAGTAGATGTCGTAGGCGCGCTCGCCGCGGTTGGTCTGCTCGACCACCATGGGAATCAGTTGCGAGTAGGTGCTAGCCATTCGTGATGTTCGCCTTCTCCAGGAGCCACTTCACCGTGCGCTCGCGGCGCAGGCCGGCGTAGATGCGGCCGAGGCCGCCTTCCTTCTCGAGCGCGGCGCGCACCGCCGCGGGCTCGCGGCCGGTCTGGGCCGCATAGTCCTCGATCTCGGCGCGCACGTCCTCGTCGGTGATCGCAATCGACTCGCGCTTCGCAATCTCGTCGAGCAGCAGCGCGGCGCGCACGGTGTCTTCCGCGGGCGCCTTCTGCTCGTCGCGGAACTGCTTCCAGTCGATGCCGGCCTTCATCGGGTCGACGCCCTGCTGGAACAGGCGGCCGACGAACTCCTCGAGCCGGCGGTCGATTTCGCGATCGACCATCGACGCCGGCAGCTCGATCGACACGCGCCCAGAGAGTTCCTTGAGCAGGTCGGCGCGCAGCTGCCGCTCGGTCGCGAGCTCGGCCTCGCGCTGCAGATCTTCCTTCACCCGCGCGCGCAGCGCGTCCACGGTGTCGAAGCCCAGCTCCTTCGCCAGCTCATCGTCGAGCGCCGGCACGACGCGCTTGCGGATCGCCTTCACCGTGGCGCGGTAGGCCACCGTCTGGCCGCGCAGCTCTTCGATCGTGAAGTCCTCGGGGTACGTCGTGTCGAAGTGCCGTTCCTCGCCCGGCTTGAGGCCGGCCAGGTTCTCGTCGAACCCGGGCGGATTGGCCGGCGAGCCGATCTCGACGCTGACGTTCTCCATCGACTCGGGCTTTTCCTCGGGCAGCGTCTCGCCCGGCAGCGCGATCAGGCGCTTCGCGCGCGCCGTGCGGACGACGTCGAGCAGCAGCGTGTCGCCGACCTCGCTCGGGCGATCCTCGACCGGCTCGTAGCGGGCCGCGCGCTGGCGCAGGTTCGAGAGCGTGCGGTCGACTTCGCCCACCTCGAGCACGGAGGCCGCGCGGCGCAGCGACACGCCTTCATACACGCCGGGGTCGATGGGCGGCAAGGTATCGAAGGTTGCCGTGAACGACAGCGGCTTGCCTTCCTCGAGCACCACGTCGGTGACGTCGGGATGCTCCAGCGGCTCGATCGAGCGCTCGCGCAGCGCGTCGTTGACCGCGCGCGGAATCATGGCGTGCGCCACGTCGTGCAGGATCCCATCCTTGAACTTCTTGCGGACGATGTGCGGCGGCACCTTGCCGGGCCGGAAGCCGGGAACCTTCGCGCTCTTCCCGTAGCGCTCGGCGACGCGCTCGATTTCCGCCTCGACGATGTCGGGCGGAATCTCGACGGCCAGGGCCTTCCTGGTCTCGCTGATGTCGGTGTAGTCGATTTTCATTTAGCTTTGGAACACGTCGAATCGGCAGGGATGTTATCGGCTGTTTCCGGGACGGGGGTTATTGGTGCGAAAGGGGGGAGTCGAACCCCCAAAGCCTTACGGCTACCGGATCCTAAGTCCGGCGCGTCTGCCAGTTCCGCCACTTTCGCGAGGCGGCGCAACGATTCTCAGGTTAGCACAGCTCTTTGGTGACGGTCATCCTAGCACAGCCATTGGCCCGGAACCCTAATTGCAGCGCCGGGCATCCGGTAGGGAAGGTCCATGGCGAAGGTCGCCTGATGCACACGATGTCGAAGCCCCGCTCGCTGCTCGATGACCGCGCCTCGCTCGTGGTGTGGTTCGACCGCACGCGGCAGCGATCCGCATGGCTCTTCGACATGATCGACGAGGCGGCGTACTACACGCGGCCCATCACGCTGCGCCATCCGATCGTGTTCTACGAGGGGCACCTGCCGGCGTTTGCGGTCAACGTCCTTATTAAGAAGGGGCTCGGCCGGCCCGGCGTCGACGAGCGGCTCGAGCAGCTGTTCGCGCGCGGCATCGATCCGCACAGCCAGGATGCGGCCGACGCCACCGACGAGCGCACGCGCGCGCTGTGGCCCACGCGCGCCGAGGTCAAGACCTACGTCGCGGCCGCCAATCAGCTGCTGCGCGACGCGCTGCTCAACGACACGCTGGTGCGCGGCGACGTGCCGGTGCTCGGCGGCGGGGAAGGCGTCTACACGATCATCGAGCACGAGGCGATGCACCAGGAGACGCTGCTCTACATGTGGCATCGCCTGCCGTACGCCCTGAAGGCCGGCGGGCGCCGCGGCTACTCGCCGTGGGTCAGCGGCCGCGCGCCCGATCGGGACGTGGCGAAGATCGAGGCGGGCACCGCGACGCTCGGCGCCGTCCGCGGGCAGACGCCCTTCGGGTGGGACAACGAGTTCGACGCGCACGAGGCGCGCGTGCCCGCGTTCGACATCGACGTGCACAGCGTCACGAACGCCGACTGGCTGCAGTTCATGGCCGGCGGCGGCTACGCCAACGCGAAGCTGTGGGATGCCGGCGACTTCGACTGGATCCGCGCCGAAGGGCGCACGCATCCGTCGTTCTGGATGCGGCAGGGCGGCGCGTACCTGTGGCGCGGGCAGTTCGAGGAGATCGAGCTGCCGCTGTCGTGGCCGGTGTACGTCAGCCTCGCCGAGGCGCGCGCGTTTGCCGCCTGGGCGGGCCGCGCGCTGCCCACCGAAGCGCAGTACCACCGGGCCGCGTTCGGCCAGCCGGGCACGCGCGACGAGCGCGCGTTCCCGTGGGGCGACGACGCCCCGATGCCGCCGCACGGGCATTTCGATTTCGCCGAGTGGGATCCCGCGCCGGCCGGATCGCATCCGCAGGGTGCCAGCGCGTGGGGCGTGCACGATCTGATGGGCAACGGCTGGGAATGGACGTCGACGGTGTTCGCGCCGTTTCCCGGTTTCACGCCGATGCCGTCGTACCCGGAATACTCGGCCGACTTCTTCGACGGCGAGCACTACGTGCTGAAGGGCGCGTCGCCGGTCACGGCGCGCGAGCTGCTGCGCCCGAGCTTCCGCAACTGGTTTCGCCCGCGCTATCCTTACGTGTACGCGAAGTTCAGGACGGTTTCGCGCTGACACCGATGCCTCAGCTGTTCCCCGCGCGGCCCGGCACACCGGATCCGCTGGCGGCGGCCTTTGCCCGCGACGTCGCGGAAGGCTTCGCCCGCCGGCCGCGCACCGTGCCGCCCCGGTGGCTGTACGACGACCTGGGCTCGGCGCTCTTCGACGCGATCTGCCGGCTACCGTGGTACCGCATCACGCGCGCCGAGCGCGCGCTGCTCGCGGCGCACGGCCGCGCCGTGTTCGACGCGCTGCGCGATCCGATCGAGATCGTGGAGCTGGGCGGCGGCAACGGCGAGAAGCTGGATCTGCTGCTCGATGCCGCCGCGGCGCGCGGCCGCGACGTCAGCGTGCGGCTCGTCGACATCTCGCAGGCGGCGCTCGACGCCGCGCGCGAGCGGCTGCTGGCGCGCGATCGCCCTCCGGAGGTGCACCTGACGCACGCACCGTATGAGACGGCGCTCGGCGCGTTCGCCGACGCGCACGTGTCCGGGTCGCGGCTGATGCTCTTCCTCGGCTCCAACATCGGCAACTTCGATCCGTCCGAGGCGCGCGATCTGCTCGGCGGGCTTGCCGGCGCCGCCGGGGCCGGCGGCGCGGTGCTGCTCGGCGTCGATCTCGTGAAGCCGGAGGCCGATCTGCTGCTGGCCTATAACGACCCGCTGCAGGTGACGGCCGCGTTCAACCGCAACCTGCTCGCGCGCATGAACCGCGATCTCGGCGCGAACTTTCCGCTCGACACGTTCGCGCACCAGGCCGTGTGGAGCCGCCACGCCTCGCGCGTGGAGATGCGGCTCGTCGCCACGGCGCCGGCCGACATCAGGATCCCCGCGGCGGGTGTGTCGACACGCTTCGAAGCCGGCGAGTTCATCTGGACGGAAAGCAGCTACAAGTACACGCCCGCGAGAATCGCGGCGATGGCAGGGAAGGTGGGACTCGACGTGGGCCGCCAGTGGATCGATCCCGCGGCAGGATTCGCGTTGTCAGTGTTGAGTGCATAGAGGTTCGGGGTTCGGAGGTTCGGGGGTTCGGAAGTTCGCCTTCCGGTTCCCGAACCCGACAAGCGAACCTCCGAACTCCAGAACCTCCGAACTTCCGAACTACCGGATCCGTCGCCGCAACGCTTCGATCTGCGCTTCGAGGCGCCTGAGCTCCGCGCGCAGCCGCGCGTCCTCACCGCGCGCCATGCCGCGCCCGCCGCCGATCATGCCGCGCTGGCCCTGCATGCCGCGGCCGGCCTGCGCGCCCGGACGCCGCTGCATCACCGCGCCGCCGCGTCCGCCAGGCCCGGCCATCCGGCCCGCGCCCTGACCAGGCGTCTGCCCGCGGCCGCGCATCGCCTGGCGCTGCTCGGCCGTGAGCAGCGACGCCCGCTTCGCAAGCAGGTCCACACGCTGCTGCGCCAGCGCCGTTTCCTTCTGCACGATCGCCGAGCGCAGCGCGTTGACCTTGGCCGCGTCGATCTCGGCCGCGCTCAGGTGCTCGTTGAGCTGCCGGTTCAGATCGCCGAGCTCGCGCCGCGCCGTCTGTGTGGCCGCGCGGTTCTGCTCCTCGAGCGTGCGCAGCTGCTCGCGCTGCTGCTCGGTGAGCTGGGGACGATTCGCCGCTTGCCGGGCCTGACGGCCCTGACCCGCGGGCTGCTGCTCTGCAGGCTGCTGCCCGGCCGGCTGCTGAGCCGCCGCCACGATGGGAAACAACGCGGCCGCGGCCAGTGCCGCGACACTCCTGGGGAAGAACTTCATTCGTTACACCACTCCTTTTCGCGTCTCCCATCCTCCGGGAAAGGCTGATAGGTGAGACAGCGGCGGCGGGGAAAGGTTAAATTAAACAGGTCAGTCCGCGCGCAACGCGATGATCGGGTCGACGTTCATCGCGCGCCGGGCGGGCAGCGCGCTGGCCGCAAGCGCCACGATCATCAGAAATGCCGAGACCGTCGCGAAGCTGAGCGGGTCGAACGGACTGACGTTGACGAGCAGGCTTTGCGCCGCCTTGCCCGCCGCCGCGGCGCCCGCGAGACCGACGACGACGCCGGCGCCCGCCAGCCGCAGGCCCTGGCCGACGATGATGCGCATGACGTCGCGGCGCCCGGCGCCGAGCGCCATCATCACGCCGATTTCCTGCTGCCGCTGCGTCACCGTGTAGGCCAGCACCCCGTAGACGCCGACCGACGCCAGCAGCAGCCCGAGGATGCCGATCGTCGAGAACACGGATCCGAACAGCTCGTACTGCCAGAACGTCAGGCGCCGCACTTCCTCCATCGGCCGCGCCAGCGACATGGGCACGTTCGCATCCGCCGCGCGGATCGCGGCGCGCACCGCCGGCGTAATGGAGGCCGGGTCGCCGGCCACGCGCACGACGAGGCCGTTGGCCACGAACTGCTGATAGGGATACGGCACGTAGGCGGCTGGCCGGCTGTCGCGCGTGTCGTCGAGCGAGGTGTTGCGGATGTTCGTCACGACGCCGACGACCGTGAACCAGTCGTCGACGCCATCGACCCGGAACCGCCGTTCGAGCGCGTCGCCGCCGAACAGATCCCGCGCCATCGTCTCGTTGACGATCGCCAGCGGCGACCGCGACCAGGCTTCCGATTCGGTGAGCTCCCGGCCGGCCGTGATGCGCGAGCCGAGCGTGCGTACGAAGCCGGGCGACACGCCGGCGAACGCGATCGACCGCCGGCGCTCCGGATCGACGGCCTGGCCTTCGATCGTCACCGGACCGCCGCCGCCTCCGCCGCTGAGCGGAATGAAGTTCGACGTGAAGGCAGCCTCGACGCCCGGCAGCCGCTCGACGCGGTCGACGATGTCGCGCGCGCGGCGCGCCCGCGCGTCTTCTTCCGCGTACGGCTCCCCCGACAGGTAATAGCGCATCGTCATCAACGGCGCGGGATCGAAGCCGATGTCCGTACGGTTGAGATTGACGAACGTCCGCACGAAGAGCATGGCGGCCACGAGCGCGGTGACGGCAAGCGCGACTTCGGCCGTGACCAGCGCGTTGCGCAGCCAGCTGCGCCGCCCGCTGCCGCCGCGGCCGCCTTCCTTGAGGCTGGCGTGGAGTGAACCGGCCGCCGCCTGCAGCGCGGGCATCAGTCCGAAAATCACGGCCGTGCCCACCGCCACGGCAGCCGTGTAGAGCGTCGTCCGCCAGTCGACGCGCCACTGGATGTAATACGGGATGCGATCGAGAGGAATCCCCGCGCGCAGCAGCGCCGTCCCCATGTGCGCGATGACGAGCCCGAGCGGCACGGCCGCCATGCCGAGCAGCGCGCTCTCGGTGAGCAGCTGCCTCACGATGCGGCCCTTGCCCGCGCCGAGCGAGGCGCGAATCGCGATTTCGCGGCGACGCACGGTGGCGCGCGCAAGCAGCAGGTTCGCGACGTTGGCGCACGCGATCACGAGCACCAGCGTGGCGCCGCCCATCATCAGCAGGATTGAGAGCCTGACGTCTTCGGGAATGAACGCCTCGCGCAGCGTCATGGTGCGCAGGTTCCACTCGCGATTGGTGTCGGGATACCGCTCGGCCAGCTGCGCCGCCAGCGCGGCCATTTCGGCGCCGGCCTGGCCAATCGCGACACCGGGCCGCAGCCGCGCGTACAGCTCCTGCCCCCGTACCGAGCGCGCGTCGGCCGCCGCAATCGGTGCGATCGGTACCCACAGCTGCTGCACTTCCGGGAACGCGAAATTTTCCGGCATCACACCGATGACCGTGTGCGGGCGCGCATCGATCAGGATGCGCTGATTCACGATGCCCGGATTGGCGTGATAGCGCCGCGTCCACACCTGATTGCCGAGCATCACGACCGGCTCGGCGCCCGGTACGTCGTCGGACGCCATGAACGCGCGGCCGTGGATGGGCTGCTTGCCGAGCATCTGGTGCAGGTTCCACGACACGGCGCCCCCGACGAAGCGCTCGGGCTCTCCGGCGCCGTCCGAAACGGTCATATTGCGGTTGTGCGTGAGGCCGACGGCCTCGAAGGCCTGCGCCGTGTCGCGGATGTCGGCGAAGTCGGGATACGACACGCCGGCGTTGCCTTCACCGGCTTTCACATTCGCGCCCGTGACAACGATCAGCCGCTCGGGATCGTGATAGGGCAGGCCCTGGATGAGCACGCCGTCGACGACGCTGAACATCGTCGCACTGAGGCCCACACCGAGGGCCAGGCAGACGGCGGCAAGCGCCGTGACGCCGCGGCCCTTCCACAGCGTGCGGAGGCCGAAGCGGATGTCGGAGGCCAGGTTGGTGATCACGGCCGTTTAGACGTCGCGCCGGTGATACAGTTCCGGGCCATGCAAAAGTTCGTGATGATGGTCTGCGCCGCCGTGCTCGCGGGCGGCTCGATCAGCGCCCGCCAGACAACGGCGGCGGCGCCTTCGTTTGCGGAGCCGGGTATTTCGCCCGACGGGCGCGAAATCGCGTTCGTCTCGGCGGGCGACATCTGGACCGTGCCGGCCGAGGGCGGCGAGGCGCGGCTGCTCGTCGCGCACGGCGCGGCCGAGAGCCGGCCGATGTATGCCCCCGACGGCCGCCGGCTGGCGTTCGTCTCGACCCGCACGGGCGGGGGCGACATCTACATTCTCGATTTCGCGAGCGGCGCGCTGCGCCGCCTGACGTTCGACGACGGCCTCGAACAGCTCGACGGCTGGTCGCGCGACGGTCAGTGGATCTATTTCTCGTCGACCTCGCGCGACATCGCCGGCATGAACGACATCTATCGCGTGCGCGCGACCGGCGGCACGCCGATGGCGGTGAGCGACGACGCGTATGTCAACGAGTTCGCGGGCGCGATGTCGCCCAATGGGCGGACGCTGGCGTTCAGCGCGCGCGGCAGCTCCTCGGGCCAGTGGTGGCGCCGCGGCCACAGTCATCTCGACATGTCGGAGCTCTGGACGCTGGCGCTGGATGGCGACGGCAAGCCGGGACGGTATACGCAACTGACCGAGCGCAACGGCAAGTCGTCATGGCCGATGTGGAGCGCCGACGGCCGCACGCTGTTCTTCATGTCGGATCGCGACGGCGCGGAGAACCTGTGGGCTCGTCCCGCCACACCAGGTGGAAGCGAGCGTAGGTTGACGAACTTCACGGGCGGCCGCCTGCTGTGGCCGACGATGACGGCCGACGGCAGGCGCATCGCGTTCGAGCGCGAGTTCGGCATCTGGACGATGGACGTCGCGGGCGACACGGCAGGCGAGCCCCGGCAGGTGCCGATCGTCCGCCGCGGCGCCGTCACCGCGCCCGACGTCGAGCGCCTGCGCTCGACCAGCCAGTTCTCGGATCTCGCGCTGTCGCCCGACGGGCGCAAGATCGCCTTCGTCTCGCGCGGCGAGATCTTCGCCGCCGCGGCGCGCGAGGGCGGCGACGCGGTGCGCGTGACGACGACGTCGGCGATTGAGTCGTCGCCGGTGTGGGCGCCCGACAGCCGCAGGCTCGCGTACGTGTCGACGCGCGAGGGCGAGCCGCGCATCTATCTCTACGACTTCGCGACGAACGTCGAGCGGCCGCTCACGGCGGGCGGCGGCGATCGCGGTCCGGCGTTTTCGCCCGACGGCAAGCAGCTCGCCTTCGTGCGCGCCCGCCGCGAGGTGCGCGTGATCGAGGTCGACGCGAAGGACGGCGGCGATACGAAGCTCGCGGAGGGTTTGTTCGGCGACGCGCTCGACACGCGCGGCGCGTCGTGGTCGCCCGACGGCCGCTGGCTCGCGATCTTCGCGGTGGGCACGAAAGGCTTCACCAACGTGCAGCTGGTGCCGGCCGCCGGCGGTCCGCCGCGCCCGGTCAGCTTCGTCTCGAACGTCTTCGCCAACACCATCAGCTGGGGCCGCGACGGCACGTTCCTGCTCTTCGACACGCGGCAGCGCACCGAAGACGGCCAGCTCGCGCGCGTCGATCTCGTGCTGCGCACGCCGCGCTTCCGCGAGGATCAATTCCGCGATCTGTTCACGCCGCCCGCGCGTCCCGCACCGCGCGAGCCGGGCGACACGCCGCCGCCGGCGGATCCCGCTGCCGCGCCGCCGGCCGATCCCAAAACGGAGAAGCCCGCGCCGCCGAAGCCGGTGGAGCCGGTGTTCGAGGACATCCGCCGCCGCATCTCGCTGGTCGACACCGGGCTCGACGTGAGCTCGCACGCGATCAGTCCCGACGGCAAGTCCGCCGTGCTGGTGGCGGGCGCGGCGGGCCAGCAGAACCTCTATCTCTATCCGCTCGACGAGCTCGCCACCTCCCGCGTCGCGCGGCAGCTGACGACCACGGCGGCGGGCAAGTCGAGTCCGCAATTCTCGCCCGACGGGCGCGAGATCTTCTATTTCGAGGGCGGCCGCATCAACATCGTCAACGTCGAGCAGCGCACGTCGCGGCCGGTGAACGTGACGGCGGAGATGACGGTGAACTTCGAGGAAGAGAAGCACGAGGTGTTCCGCCAGGCGTGGACGCTGCTGCGCGACAACTTCTACGATCCGGCGTTTCACGGCGTGGACTGGAACGAGTCGCAGAAGATCTACGGCCCGCGCGTGGCCGGGGCGGGCAGCCCCGATGAGATGCGCCGCCTGATTAACCTCATGATCGGCGACCTCAATGCCTCGCATCTCGGCACGTCGTCACCAGGCGGCGGGGGACCGCAGATCGGCAAATTGGGACTGCGGTTCGATCGAATGGAGTACGAGCGCGCCGGGCGCCTGCGCGTGACGAGCGTCATTCCGCTCGGCCCGGCGGCCGTCGGGGGCGAGATTCGCGCCGGCGACTACCTGCTGGCGATCGACGGCGTGGCGCTCGGCGCCGGCGTGAACCTGGACGAGCGGCTGCAGCACGCGATCAACCGGCGCGTGATGCTGCGCGTCTCCTCGTCGGCCGACGGCGCGTCTCCGCGCGAGGTGGCGGTGCGTCCGATCAACCAGGCGGGCGAGAAGAACCTGCTGTATCGCGCGTGGGTGGAGGCGAATCGCGAGTACGTGCTGAAGCAGAGCGGCGGCCGGCTCGGCTACGTGCACATGTTCAGCATGGGCGGGCAGCAGCTCGAGCAGCTGTACATGGATCTCGACGCCGAGAACCACGCGCGCGACGGCGTCGTCATCGACATCCGCAACAACAACGGCGGCTTCGTCAACGTGTATGCGATCGACGTGATCGCGCGGCAGCCGTACCTGCGCATGACCGTGCGCGGCATGCCCGAAGTGCCGGCGCGCACCGTGCTGGGGCAGCGCGCGCTCGAAGCGCCCACGGCGCTCGTCACCAACCAGCACTCGCTGTCGGATGCCGAGGACTTCACCGAGGGCTACCGCACGCTGAAGCTCGGGCCGGTGATCGGCGAGCCGACGTCGGGCTGGATCATCTACACGTGGAACACGCAGCTGATCGACGGCACGGGCTTCCGGCTGCCGCGCATGAAGGTGGTGGGCGCCGACGGCGTGAACATGGAGCTGAATCCGCGCCCGGTCGACATCCCGGTGACGCGGCCCGTGGGCGAGACCAAGACGGGGAAGGACTCGCAGCTGGATCGCGCGATCGCGGAGTTGATCAAGCGGATCAGCGCGCGCGAATAGCGCGGCCCCACTCTGATGCTCTGGGCTTGGTCCGGTATTCCTCAGCGCCGGCGGGGCGAGTCGAGCCCGGTAGAGAAGCGCCGGTCTCTCCGACGTCTTCTTTACGCCGTCGCTTCGGAACACCGGACACCGCCCCTGCGCCTGTCTGCGGCCGCCGGGAGCGAGCGGTAGATCCGGAGGCAGGCGTGCTTGTCCGGCTATGTGTACTGCGAAGCCGCTTTCGCGAACTCGTCGCGGATGTCGCGGGCGAGGATCTCGGGCGCGGCGACGCGGGCCAGCGGGCCGAAGCTCATGATCCAGCCGCGGAGCGCCCAGTCGATCGAGACTTGCAGCGTGAGACGGATGCGGCCGTCCGGCAGGTGTTCGATCGCCTGCGACGGGTGCCACGTGCGGCCTTCGACGAACGCCGCCACTTGCGGCGCGAATTCCAGCGACACCGCCTCGGGCGTGCCGTGATGCGCGCCGAGCGAGTGCGAGAACGGCTCGTCGGGAAGCGCCGCCTCGCGCTGAAACGTCGTCTCGAGCAGCGACAGTTGCTCGATGCGGCCTGCCGCGAACGTCCGCAGCTCGTCGTACTCCGGCACGAACGCCAGCAGATACAGCCCGCCCTGCGCGTAGACCACCCGGTACGGGTGCACCACGTATTCCTTCGCGCGGCCGCTCGACAGCGAGAAATAGCGCATGCGCGCCTGCCGGTTGTGCAGGCTTGCCTCGAGCAGCTTCGCCACGATGTCGCGCTGCAGGTCGCTGTCGGCCGGCGCGGGTCCGGGGCCGGCGCCGACGATGTCGGGGAGGTGATCGAGGAAGCGGCGCACAGCGGGGCTGAGCGCCGACTGGATTTTCTCGAAGGCGCGCGCGAGGTCGTCGTGAAACGGCAGACCGGCCTGCCGCTCGACGAGCGTGCGGCTGAAATAGAGCGCGGCCAGCTCCGACAGCGTGAAGCCGTTGTCGGCCAGCGCGCGGAACGGCTTCGCATCGAGCCGCCAGTACTTCCTCCCATCGTCAGCCAGGTCGTCGTAGATGGGAAAGCCGGCTTCCTGCAGCGCGATGAGATCGCGGCGGATGGTGCGCGTGGTGACGCCGGTGCGCTCGGCGAGGCCGTCGATCGTCGACGTGCGCGATCCCTCGAGCTCCTTGAGCAGCGTCCACTGCCTGATGACTTCGGCGTTGCGCGCCATCCCGGCCGAGAGCTTACCCTACTCGGCCGCCAGCGCGTCGAGCCGATCGGCGATGCCGCCATGTCCGTGCTCGCGCGCGAGATCGGCGGCCGTCTTGCCTTCGGTCGTCTTCATCGACGGATCGGCGCCGTGCGCGAGCAGCAGCTCGAGAGTCTCCATGCGCGCGTTGGCCGCGGCGCCCATCAGCGGCGTGTAGTCAATCTGCTGGCGCGCGTTGACGTCGGCGCCGGCCTCGACGAGCCATTGCGCGATCTGGTGCTGGCCCGCCGACACGGCGGCATGCAGGGCGGTGACTTTGGTGGGATTGGAGGCCGTCTGATGCACGTCGGCGCCCATGTCGAGCAGCAGCCGTACGGCGTTCTGCTGCTTGAAGTACGCGGCCAGGCCGAGGGGAAAGAACCCGTCGGGCGCCACGGCCCGCAGCTGCGAGCGATCGTCCTCGATCAGCTCCCGCAGCCGGACGGTGCGTCCGAGCACGGCGGCCTCGAAGACGTCGAGGCTTCCTTTCGCGGCGGCAATCGTCTCCGCAATCTCCGGTTGCCCGTAATACACCGCGAGACAGACCAGCGACGAGCCGTCCGGGGCGGCGCCGCGCGCCGCCGCGGGATCGTCAGCCAGCACCGCGCGGGCCTGTGCCGCATCCTTCGCCCTGATGGCCTCGATCAGCGCCGCGCTCATACGTGGTCCTCCGAACTTTAGTTAGCCTTGCTAACTAGTTTATAATCCCGGCATGGCGCGGATTGCAAGCAGGGATTTCGACACGGCGGATCGCCTCCATTCGGCCGCCATCCACCTGCTGCGGAGGCTTCGGCGTGAAGACACGGCCACGGGTCTCGCGCCGGCCCGGCTGTCGGCGCTGTCGGTGCTGGTGTTCGGCGGGCCCATGAACCTGACGGCGCTGGCCGCCGCCGAACAGGTGCAGCCGCCGACCATGACGAAGGTGGTGCAGGCGCTGGAGGTTGGGGGACTGGTGCGGCGGGAAGCCGACGCCGCCGACAGGCGCGGGTCGACGCTGATTGCCACGGCGCGGGGACGCCGGATTCTGGAGGAAGGCCGCCGGCGCCGCGTCACTCGGCTCGCCGAGGAACTGCAGGCGCTGCCTGCGAGCGAGCACGCCATTCTCGAAGAGGCGGCCGCCATCCTCGAGCGGCTCGGCGGCGGAGGCCCGAGGCTCGGCGGCGGCAGACGCACCGGGGCGACCCGCTAGCCGCGTCGCAGTTTTCTCGTCGTGCGCGCACGACGAGATTCCTGCCACCCAGTGGCAGTTTCTTCGTCCGTTCTAGAACGACGAAGTTTTTGCCATGTCGTCGTGCACGCCGAGGGCGCGGCGGGCCGCCATCTGGGCCTTGCGGCGGCGGCGGGCCAGCTTGCCGTAAATGTCCTCCTCCACCGCCTTCAGGGGCACCCGTTTCCACGTCCGCCGGTCGCCATTCCCCGTAAGCGCCAGTACGGACGTCCCTTCGATCAACAGTCTCAAATCGCGCATGCAGTCATGCTACAAAGGGGCTATGACAGAACAGGTCACACGGGCTTTTGGCCGTTCCCGCTCTCTTCTGCTTGGTGTCGTGCTCCTCACTGTCGCTGCCGCTCCCGCGGCCCAGCAGCAGCCGCAGGCCGGGCGCGTGCTCACGCCCGAGGTCATCATCACGATCGCCCAGGTGGTCGACGCGCAGATCTCGCCCGACGGGACGCAGGTCGCCTACCAGGTGACGCGCCCCCGCGCCGAGAGCGATCCGCCCGGCGGCGCCCGTGCGGAGCTCTGGATCGTGCCGGCCGCCGGCGGCGAGCCGCGCCGCCTGACTCAGGCGGAGGACCGCGCGGCGCGCTGGTCGCCCGACGGCAGGACGCTGGCGTTCCTCGGCCGCCGCGGCGAGGGCGCGCTCACGCAGATTCATCTGATCAATCCGTCGGCCCACGCCGCCGATCCGGCGGCGGGAAATGCCGGCCGGCCGCTCACGACGGCCCCCGCATCCGTCACCAGCTACAAGTGGTCGCCCGACGGCCGCTCGATCGCGTTCACGTACGCCGATCCGAAAACCGAGGACGAGAAGAAGGCCGAGGCGGCCGGGCGCGACTGGACGGTCTACGACCAGAACTACAAGCACACGCGGCTCTATCGCGTCGACGTCGCCAGCGGTAAGACGGACCTCGTCACGCAGGCCGACAAAACGGTGCACGACTACGACTGGTCGCCCGACAGCACACAACTCGTCATCGGCGCCGCCGACACGCCGACGATCGACGACAGCTTCATGGGCGTCCGCCTCTACATCGTCCCCGCCGCCGGCGGCGTGCCCGAGCCGTTCGTGAAGACGGAGGGGAAGCTCGGCTTCCCGCGGTGGTCGCCTGATGGCCAGTGGATCGCGTGGCTCGGCGCGTCGGCGCTCAACGATCCCTACGCGGGCACGCTGTATGTCGCGCCGGTTCGCAACCGTCCGGAAGGCGCGCCGGATCGCGCGAATCTCATCACCGGCTACGAGGGCACCGCCACGTGGCTGGCATGGCAGCCGGGCGCGCCCGCGACCGCGGTGTTCGTCGCGGCCGAGCGGCAGGCGACGCCGATCTATCGGGTGCCGGCGAGCGCGCCGCGGCGCGATCGGATGGGATCGCCGCTGCTCGTCGTCGTGGGCGGCCCGACGTTCTCGTCAGACGGCAGGCGCGTCGCGATGGTCGCCAACACGCCCGCGCATCCCAACGAGGTGTACATCAGCGATGTCGGGTCAATTTCCAATTTACAATCCGCCGCGCCGCGGCGGCTGACGACGCTGAATCCGCAGTTGGCGGGAGTGGAGCTGGGCACGCAGGAAGTCGTGGTGTGGAAGGCGCGCGACGGCTGGAGCATCGAGGGCGTGCTCGTGAAGCCGGTCGGCTTCCGCGCGGGCCAGCGCTATCCGCTGATCGTGCAGCCGCACGGCGGGCCCGAGGCGGCCGATCCGAACGGCTGGCTCGGCACGTACTCGCGCTGGGGCCAGATGCTTGCGGGCGAAGGATTCCTGACGCTCTATCCGAACTATCGCGGCAGCATCGGGCGCGGTGTCGCGTTCGCGATGGCGGATCACCAGGACCTGATGGGCAAGGAATTCGAGGACATGATCGACGGCATCGATCATCTCGTGAAGGAAGGCATCGCCGACGGCGGCAAGGTCGGCATCGGCGGCGGCAGCTACGGCGGCTACACGTCGGCGTGGGCGACGACGTTCGCGAGCGACCGGTTCAGGGCGGCCATCCCGTGGATGGGCATTTCGAACTGGATCAGCATGACCGGCACGTCGGACATCTTCCTCGAAAACTCCACGGTGCACTGGGATCTCGTGATGTACGACAACTACGAGAAGTACTGGGAGCGCTCGCCGCTCAAGTACATCGACCGCGCGAAGACGCCGACGCTGATCATCCACGGCGCGGCCGATCCGCGCGTGCCGCCCGGCCAGTCGCTGGAGCTCTACACGGCGCTCAAGTGGAAAGGCGTGCCCGTGCAGTACGTCACGTACCCGCGCGAGGGCCACGGCGTCGGCGAGCGCGCGCACCAGATCGACTTCATGCACCGGGTGAAGGATTGGTTCATTCGATACGTCAGGTAGTCGCGCTCGTTGTTCTTGCGGCCGCTGGTCTCGCCGGCCAGGCGATTCCGGGGCCGCAGGGCACGCATACCGAAAACGGCCTGGCGGGCTTCGCGAAGATTCTGTGCTCGGGCGTGTTCGTGTCGGGCCGCGAGGCTGATGACGTCGCGCGCGGCAGCGCGTATTTCTTCGTGCCGGCCGCCGAGCGGGATCGCGTCACGTACACCGTCGACCGGGAAGCGAAGCTCGCGCGCGCGTCGCTGGGCGACATCTCGCGCGAGGCCAGGTACTACGGCGATCAGGGCTGCGTGATTCAGACGCCGGGCAAGCCCGGCGTGCACTTCACGCCGGTGCCGGTGCGCACCACGCTGCCGGAAGCGATGACCCAGGACTGGCCGATGGGCGATCGCGAGCCGGCGGCGCCGCTGCCGGTCTTCGATCGCGCGAAGATGGACGCGGCGCTCGACGCGGCCTTCGGCGATCCGAACGCGCAGACGGCAGCCTTTCTCGTCGTCCACAAAGGCCGCATCGCCGGCGAGCGCTACGCGGCGGGCATCACGAAAGACACGCAGCTCGAGAGCTGGTCGATGGGCAAGAGCCTGGCGGCGACGCTGTTTGCGCTGCTGGTGAAGGACGGCACCTACACGCTCGAACAGCCGGCGCCGGTGCCGCTGTGGCAGCAGCCGGGCGACCCGCGCGCCGCCATTCGCAACATCGATCTGCTCCGGATGAGCGCGGGATTGAAGTTCCTTGGCAATCAGGAGGCCGGCTCGAACCTCACCTATCCCGATCACTACTACATCTATACGGGCGCGATTGACGCGTTCGAGTACTCGATCACGCGGCCGCAGGAGTATCCGCCCAACACCGACGGCCGCTACCGCAACAGCGATCCGCTGACGATCACGTACCTGGCGAAGCAGGCGGTGGAGAAGCGCGGCGAGAACTTCCTGACCTGGCCGCAGCGCGCGCTGTTCGATCGCATCGGCATCCGCCGGCAGGTGCTCGAGACCGATCCGTACGGCAACTTCCTGATCACCGGCTATGACTACGGCACGGCGCGCAACTGGGCCCGCATCGGCATGCTGCATCTGCGGGACGGGATGTGGATGGGGCAGCGCATTCTGCCCGAAGGCTGGTCGGCGTTCGTGAGCACGCCGGCGCCGGCATGGAAGCGGCCGGAATACGGCGGCTTCTTCTGGCTCAATCGCGTGAAGACGTGGAACCTTCCCGAGGATGCCTACTTCGCCGCCGGCGCGGGCGGCCAGAACACCTGGATTGTGCCTTCACACGACCTGGTGATCGTGCGGATGGGACACATGCGCGGCCAGGGGCCTGCCCGAGCAGCCACGAATAAAGCACTCGGGCTGGTGATCGCGGCGATTAAAGATCAATGATCTGCGATTAGGGCTCGATCCTTAATCGCAGATCCCTAATCCCTAATCACGGAAACACCCCCAGCTCCACGTAGCTGCGCGCGACTTTGTTGATCGCGTTGACGAAGGCGGCAGTGCGCAGGTCGCCGATCTTCGGGTCGCGCTTGAGGATGTCCCGAATCTCGTTGTAAGCGTGAATCATCGTGTCCTCGAGGCCCGAGTTCACGATGTCCTGTTCTTCGGCGCCGCGCACGAGCTTGGCGGTCTCCTTCGCCGAGAACGCGTGGCCCGTGGCCTTCTCGATGGCGCGCAGCAGCGCGCGCTCCGACGACTCCTCGAGCCGGCGCTCCATGCGGCCGTACCGTACGTGCGAGAGGTTCTTCAGCCACTCGAAGTACGACACCGTCACGCCGCCGGCATTCGCATAGATGTCGGGGATGACCATCACGCCGCGCGACGTCAGGATCTTTTCGGCGCCGGGCGTGGTCGGGCCGTTCGCGCCCTCGAGCACGATCTTCGCCTTGATGCGCGGGGCGTTCTCGTCGGTGAGGACGTTCTCGAGCGCGGCGGGGATGAGAATGTCGCAGTCGAGCTCCAGGGCAGCCTTGCTGTCGAGATCCTTCGCGCCCTCGAACTTCCGGATGCTCCCGGTTTCCTTCCGGTGCGCGTCGACTTTCTCGGGATCGAGCCCGGCCTCGGAATAAATGGCGCCGTCGTACTCGGCAATCGCGACGATCTTCGCGCCGCCCTCGTGGCAGAAGAGCGCCGCGTGATAGCCGACGTTGCCGAGGCCCTGCACGACGACGCGCTTGCCGTCCAGGCCTTTCGTGAGGCCGAGCGCCTTCATGTCGTCCTCGTTCGAGCAGGCCTCGCAGATGGCGAAGTACAGCCCGCGTCCGGTCGCTTCGCGCCGGCCGCGCACGCCGCCCTGGGTGACCGGCTTGCCGGTGACGCACGCGAGGCCGTCGAGCTGCCCCGGGTGCAGCGCCATGTAGGTGTCGACAATCCACGCCATCTCGCGCTCGCCGGTGCCGTAGTCGGGCGCGGGCACGTCGACGCCGGGCCCGATGAAGTTCTTCTTCACCAGCTCGTGCGTGTAGCGGCGGGTGATGCGCTCGAGCTGCGTGACGGAGTACTTCTTCGGATCGATCTGCACCGCGCCCTTCGCGCCGCCGAACGGCACGTCGACAATCGCGCACTTGTACGTCATGAGCGCCGCCAGCGCCTTTACTTCCTCCTCGTCCACGTGCGCCGCATAGCGGATGCCGCCCTTGACGGGCATCTTGTGATGGCTGTGCTCGGCGCGCCACGCGCGCACCACCTCGATGCTGCCATCGTCCAACCGCACGGGAAACTCGAACTTGACGACCGTGTTGACGCTCTTGATCTGATCGAGGATCCCCTTGGGGTGATCCGTGAAGCCGGCGGCGTGGTCGAAGTACTCGTTGACGAAGTCGAACATGCTGGCCATTGAGGCTCCCGGTAGGCCGGAGCTTCAGCTCCGGCGACAGTTAGTGAGCTCCGTGCCATGTCACCGGCTGCGTCGTGCGTGCCGCCGTGGTGGCGATGTTGGTGGGCGGATCGATGTCTGGGGCGCGGTTGCCGGGCGGGCGCAACATCGCGATGCGCGCCGCCTGCCGATCGAACTCGTTGGGCACGATCCGGGCATGCGAGTTCATCACGGAGTCGCGCCCGGTCACGTGCTGGCAGCCCAGCGCGTGCCCGAGCTCGTGCATGCGAAGCGATCGGTGATACTGGCTCAGCGACGGATTCGTGCTGCTGTCGAAATTGCGGTCGAGCATGATGAACCCGCGCGTGACCGCGCCGACGCTCGTGGCCCACCGCGCGTAGCCCCAGAAGCCGCTCGCCCCGGTGAGCCCCGCCTGCCGCGTGACGACGATTGTTCCAGGATGGCTGACGGTTACTTCCGCGCCGGGATCGGTCAGCTGCGTCGTCACCGATTCAAACGTGCCGAGGCGGCCGGCGGTGAGGATGGCGTAGCCGTCGGTCATGTCGGCGATGATCGCGCTCACTTCGGCGTCGGTCAGCGTTTCCTCGAGCGCCGTGTAAGACGTTGCGCCCGTGCTGGTGAACTGCAGGACGCGGCGCTCGATGACGAGCGCCGGCGGCGTCGTCCAGCGCGCGAGTGCCGCACCCGTACCGGCGACCTGCGTGTGCCGGAACATCTGGTTGAACGCAGCCAAATCGAACGACGATGGAATCAGCGACAGCCGGAGGTCGCTGCCTGGAGCCGCGATGCCCGTTTCGCGCGTCACGAAGCCCTCGGCCGTGAGCGTCGTGCGGTTCGTGCCGCTCGTGTGAAAGCCGACGGCGAACGCGCCGCCGGGATCGCTGTGTCCGACGAGCGTGTCGGCCGCCGTGAACGCGACGTTGGCGGCTCCAGCCGCATCGTCCAGCGCGCTCACCACGGATCCGGTCACCATGTGCGGGCCGGGGCTGGGCGGAGGACCGCCGGGCGGAGGCGGCTGGGTGCCGCCCGGGCTTGTCGGGCTGCCGCCGCCGCTGCCGCTGCTTCCGCAGCCCGCAACCGCCAGCGCCGCCAGCACGACCATCCACCGCGCAATCGTCACGCTTGAAAGCTTACTCCTGCTATGCTTCTTCGCGGAGGCTCCAGACAGATGTTGAAGACGTTCTTCATGTCCGCGGCCTTCGGGATTGCCACAATCGCCATGTGCGCCCAGACGCCGCAGACGCCGCCCGCCGACGCCGGATTGGAGGCCGGCGACCAGGCCCCGAACTTCGAGCTCGAGGGCTCGGACGGAAAGACCTGGCGTCTCAGCGATCTGAAGGGCCGGACGGTCGTGATCGCGTGGTTCCCGAAGGCATTCACCGGGGGTTGAACGGCCGAGTGCAAGTCGCTCCGTGCGAGCGGCGACGCGATTCGGCAGTTCGATGTGGCCTACTTCATGGCCAGCACCGACACGCTCGAAGACAACACCAAGTTTGCCCAGATGCACGAGGCGGACTTTCCGATCCTGGCGGATCCGGACCTGAAGGCCGGCACCGCGTACGGGGTGATTCCGCCGGGCCGCAAGAACGCCTCGCGCTGGACGTTCTACATCGGACCGGACGGGAAGATTCTCTTCGTCGACAAGAAAGTCCAGGCGCAGACGGCCGGCGAGGGTATTGCCGCGAAGTTGGCCGAATTGAATGTCAAGAGACGTTAAGACTCAAGACTGAAGACGAAAGACGAAAGAACGACGACGAAAGACGAAAGGCCGGAGCGCTCATGCGCTGCCGGCCTTTTGTTTTCGTGCGCGCGGAACGCGTGGCCCCTCTCGTGCATCCAATTGGTTGTGCTCTTCCCGAG
>DATKDT010000003.1:0-21038 GCA_035512575.1 Vicinamibacterales bacterium
TCTTCTGCTCTTCCTCCGCGCGGATCTGCTCGGGCGTCTTCGCGTCGCCGCGGAAGATGCGCCGCCAGATGCTGGGCTTGTCTTCCCCGGCCGGCGGCGCGCCCGCCCGCCTGTTCTCCGGCTCGCCGGCGCCCGGGAAGGGCCTCGGCACGATCGCTGGCGCGCCGGACGGCAGCACAGGCGCGGACGGATCAGAGAGGCCCCCGGTCGGCGCGCCCTCGACCCCGGTCGACGGCATCCCCGACGTGGGCACGTGATACCCGCCGTGCAGATCGCAATACTCCGACGGCGCGACGCCCTTCCGGTAGTACTGCGTCGCGACATACGACTGCTGCGTGACGGTCCCCGTGGCCGAGTCGTACACCACCTCGCCCGCGCGGCAGCCTTCGGTGGCGCGCTTGCCCGACACGCGGCAGATCGCGAGGCCGATGATGTCCTTCGGACGCTCGATCCAGTCGGGCTTCGCGCCGCGCGTGGCGTCGCGCATGAAGCGCGCCCAGATCGGCACCGCGACCTGCGCGGCATAGCCGCCTCTGAAGATCGTCTTCGGCTTGTCGAAGCCCACCCACACGCCGGTCACCACCGACGGCGTGAAGCCCACGAACCAGCCGTCCTTGTAGTCGTTCGTGGTGCCGGTCTTGCCCGCCGCCGGCAGCCTGAATCCCTCGCGCCGGGCGCCGTACGCCGTGCCGTGGTCGATGACGTCGGTCAGCATGTCGGCCATGAAGTAGGCCGTGGCTTCCTCGATCGCCCTGCGCGGCCTGTCTTCCGACTCGAACAGCGTGTTGCCCTCGCTGTCGACGACCTTCCGGATGAACACCGCGTCGCGCACCATCCCGCCATTCGCAAACGCGCCAAACGCCATCGTCATGTCCGCGAGCGTGACGTCGCCGGCGCCCAGCGCGAGTGACGGCACCGCGGGCATGTCGCCGAGCTCGAGCTTGTGCGCGTACTCGACGGCGGTCTTCACGCCAATCGCGTTGATCATCTGGACGGCGGCGCGGTTGCTCGACGTCCGAAGCGCCGTGCGCATGGTCATCGAGCTGTCGACGGAGTGCTCGTCTTCCGGGACCCACGCGCCCTGCGGCGTCGCGGTGGGTGCGTCCAGGTTGTAGATGATGGTGCCCGGCGAGGCGCCGCGCTCGAGCGCCGCGGCATAGATGAACGGCTTGAACGCCGACCCGGCCTGGCGCTTGGCCTGCACCGCGCGATTGAACTTGCTCTCGCGGAAGCTGCGTCCGCCGACCAGCGCCAGCACCTCACCCGTGCGTGGATCGGCCGCCATCAGCGCCGCCTGCAGGTAGTCGGGCGCGCCCTTCTCGGGCGACCAGTCCTTCAGCACGGCCTTGCGCGCCTCGTGCCGGTAGCCGGGACGCGTCTCGAGCCGGTCGAGCCACTCCTCGACGTGCTTTTCGGCCGCCTGCTGCATGTGCTGATCGAGCGCCGTGTAGACCTTGAGGCCGCCCTGATAGACGCGCTCCCAGCCGAACTGCTCCACGAGCAGGATGCGCACCTGCTCCTTGTAATAGAGGCCGAAGCTCTCGTGAATGCTCAGGCCGTCCTTGAGCGTCAGCTTCTCCTGCTTCGCCGCCTCGTACTCCTCACGCGTGATGCTGCCGGCCTTCACCATCGTGTCGAGCACGACGCCGCGGCGCGCGATGGCGCGCTCGGGGTCGATCGTCGGCGCCCAGCGCGACGGCGCCTTGATGAGACCCACCAGCAGCGCCGACTCGGCAATCGTGAGGTCCTTCGCCGGCTTGGCGAAATAGCCGCGCGCCGCCGCCTCGATGCCGTGCAGGCCGTCGCCGAAATAGACCTTGTTCAGATAGAGCGCAAGGATCTCGTCCTTCGTGAACGTGTTCTCGATCTGCGCGGCAAGCACGATCTCCTTCAGCTTGCGGCGGTAGGTCTTGTCGGTCGACAGAAAACTGGCACGCGCGAGCTGCTGCGTGACGGTGCTGCCGCCTTCGGCCTTGCGCCCTTCGCGCACGTTGCGCACGATCGCGCCCAGCACGCGCACGAAATCGACGCCCCCATGGGCATAGAAGCGATGATCTTCGGCCGAGAGCACGGCCTTGATGACGTTCGGCGAGACGTCCTTCAGATCGACATCGAGCCGCTGTTCCTTGAAGATCGTGAAGACCGGATTGTCGTCCTTGTCGAAAATGGTCGTGGCCTGATCCATCTGCCCCATCTCGCCAATCGCGTCGCGCTCGGGCAGGTCGATGCCGACGTCATAACTGAGCCACGCGGCGGACAAGCCGGCCGTCCAGAAAAGCACGCCCACGAGGACGAGCCCCGCCACGGCCAGCGCGGGACTGCTGCGGAACAGCCGCCGCCCGCGATCCCCCGTCCATTCCCCCGCTCTCGTCAGTCGTGCTCTCACGCGATCTCTCTGCTCCTATCGTAAGGCTGCCAGCATCTCATCGGGATCGAACGGCTTCTGCAGCACCGCGTCGGCCCCGAAGCGGGCCGCTTCGCCGGGGGCGAGCGACGATCCGCTCGTGATGATGATGCGGGGCACCGGCGCGCCCTGCGCGCGCAGCGCCTTCGAGACGGCCTGCCCGCTCTGGTCGGGCAGCCGGAGGTCGAGCAGCACGGCGTCCGGATGATCCCGGGCCGCCCGCTCGAGGGCCTCTTTGCCCGTCCCTGCCGTAAACACCTTGTGCCCCGCCAGCTCGAGCGCAAGCTGCATGACGTCGCGATTGGCGACATCATCCTCGACGATTAAGACGCGAAGCGCGTTGGATGGGGTTGGCTGGGACTCCGGCACGCAGCGAAACAATGCACGAGCAGTGCCGCCCACGGATGGGGCGGCAGCGGCAGAGCTTGCGAACCCGAATTTAGATCAGCGGCGAGCAGAGCCGCATCGCCGAGTCGACAAAGCGGCTGACGACCGGGCGGGATTTGTACTCGGCGACGGTGAACGGCACGCATTTCTCGAGGTCCCGCTTGAAGTCGGCCTCGAGCTCCCGCGTCACGGCCTCGTCATAGATCACCAGATTGGTTTCGTAGTTGATCGAGAAGCTGCGGATGTCCATGTTGGCCGATCCGATCGAACAGATGGCCGCGTCGACACACGCCGTCTTGGCGTGGAAGTACTCGCCTTGGTACATCAGCACCGCCACGCCCGCGCGCGCCATCTCGGCCGCGTACGTCATGCCCGCGCGGTAGGCCGGCGACCATTCACCGCCGCGCGGCGCGATCATCACCTGCACGTCGATGCCCGACAGCGCCGCGCTCTTGAGCGTCTCCGACAGGCTGTCGTCGAGAATCAGGAACGGCGACTGCAGATACACGTGGTGCCGCGCGAGACCGATCATCGCCAGGTAGCACTGGCGGATCGCCTTCCATTCCGAGTCGGGCCCGGCGCTCACCACCTGAATGGGCAGCCGCGGCCCATGCTCGTCGATCTCCGGAAAATGTTCGTCCTGGAAGATGTTCTCGCCGGTCGTGTTGTGCCACATCGTCGCGAACAGCGCCTGCAGCACGAGCGCCGCTTCGCCCGACACGCGGCAGTGCGTGTCGCGCCAGCCGCTGAACCCGTCCGGCCCGGTCAGGTGCTTCTCCGTCATGTTCAGGCCGCCCGAATACGCGACGCGGCCGTCGACGATCGCAATCTTGCGATGGTTGCGGTAGCTGAGCGTGTGCAGCAGGTACAGCGGCGCGAACGGATACATCCGGACGCCGAGCCCGCGCATCCAGCGGACGTGGCGGCTGCTCAGCATCCAGAAGCTGCCGACCGGATCGTAGAGGATGCGGACCTCGACGCCCTCCTTGACCTTCTCGCCGAGCAGCCGGCCCACTTCCTCGGTGAAGGCGTCCGACGCCCATTCGTAATACAGCAGGTGGATGGACTGCTTCGCCGCGCGCAGATCGGCCAGCAGCCGCGGATACTTCTCGCGCGCGTCCTGCAGGATGTCGAGCCGGTTGGCGAGCGTCAGGGGCGACGCCGAGGACGCCCACAGCATGGTGGCCAGCCGCGCGAACTCGCCGTGCGGCCCTTCGGCCAGCGCCTCGATCTTCTCGTGCTGCTCGGCAATCAGCCGGGCGGATCGCTGGGCCAGCTCGCTGCCGCGCAGCAGCTTCGTCAGGATCTTGCCGCGGCTGAAGGCGTGCCAGCTGCGGCCGAACATTCCGTAGATGACGAGACCGCCGATGGGAAAGATAATCAGCAGGAGCAGCCACGCGAAGGTGGACTGCGGACTCCGGTTCTCCAGCACCAGATACGCGCCGATGCCGGCGGTATAGACCAGCACCGCGGCGGCAAGCGCCACGGACCAGGTTGGGTCGCCGGAAGTCAGGTCAGAGAAATGCCGCTAGCCTAACAGATTTTCATACGGCGCTGCCGGGCTGGCACCGCTGTTGCGAGGCGATCAGAATGCCCACCACCGAGGCGCGCTATCACGTCGGCATCTCCGGCTCGTACGGCGGCTGGAACATCGGCGACGAGGCCATCCTCGAAGGCATCGTCAAGGAGCTCCGGCGCACCGGCCCGGTCTCGATTACCGTCTTCAGCGGCGATCCGGACGACACGCTGCGCCGGCACGGCGTCGAGCGCGCCCTGTCGGCGTCGGCGCTGTCGCGCGAACAGCTGGGCGTCGAGATTGCCGCGCTCGATGCGCTGATCATCGGCGGCGGCGGTATCCTGTTCGACAACATGGCGGAGATCTTCGTGCGCGAAGCGCTCGTTGCGCAGGAAGTCGGCGTACCGGTCGTCGTCTATGCCGTGAGCGTCGGCCCCCTCGAGAATCCGACCACGCGCAAGCGGCTGATGGGATGTTTCGAGCACGCCGAGTGCGTCACCGTGCGCGACACGCAAAGCCGGACGCTGCTCGAACGCATCGGCCTCAAGCGCGACGTCATCGTCACGGCGGATCCCGCGCTGCTGATGGAGGCCGAGCCGCTGCCGCCCGCCGCCTTCGAGCGCGAAGGGCTGGACAAGCACCATCACACCCTCATCGGGATGTCGGTGCGCGAGGTGGGCGCCGCCGCGCCCGATCTCGACGAGACGCACTATCACCAGCTGCTCGCCGACGCCGCGGACTACATGGTCTATCGCTACGACGCGGACCTGCTGTTCTTCCCGATGGAGCGGCGCGTGCTCGATCTGCAGCAGAGCCACGCGGTCATCGCGAAGATGGCGCGCGCCGACCGCGCCGCGGTGCTCAGGCGCGAGTACAGCGCCGGCGAGGTGCTGTCACTCGTCGGACGCCTGGACTTCGCCATCGGCATGCGCCTGCACTTTCTGATCTTCGCGGCGCTGTGCGGCGTGCCGTTCGTGCCGCTCTCCTACGCCGGGAAAGTGGCCGGGTTCCTCGAGAACTTCGACATCGACGTGCCGCCGGTGCAGACCACGCAGGCCGGACAGCTGATGGCGCGCATCGATCGGTCGTGGGACGAGCGCCGCCAGTTCAAGCGGCGCATCAACAGATATCTGCCGGCGATGCGGGAGCGGGCGCGCGAAACCAACCGGCTGCTGTGGGAGGTGCTGCGCCGCCGCGAGCCGCGGCAGCAGACGCTGCCCGCGACACGGACGGCGGGCTGACGGATGCCTCCAGCACGACAGCCCGAGCACCCGGAGTCAATCGAGCTGCCGGCGCGGCGCGGCACCATCGTCAACGACACCGACGTGCTCGTCGTCGGCGGCGGTCCGGCGGGCATTGCCGCCGCGGTCGGCGCGGCGAGCGCGGGCGCGCGCGTGATGCTGGTCGAGCGCTACGGCTTCCTCGGCGGCAACGCGACCGCCGCGCTGGTGATGCCGCTGATGTCGTTTCACGCGCATCGCGATCAGATCCCGCGGCTCGACATCACGGCGCTGTTCCCGCCCGACCAGGGCCCCGGCGATCCGGTCGTCGCGGGCGTCTTCCGATCGTTCGTCTCGCGCCTGATTGCGGCAGGCGGCGCGCTCGAGCCCTCCCAGCTCACCGGCTTCACCGTGCCCTTCGATCCCGAGATCCTCAAACTCGTCGCCCTGGATCTGCTGGACGATGCGGGAGTCGAGTACCTGTTTCACTCCTTCGCCAGCGGCGTGCTGGGCGAGGGGCGGGTCGACGGCGTGGTGTTCGAGGGAAAATCGGGCCCCATCGTCGTCAAGGCGCGGGGCGTTGTCGACTGCACGGGCGACGGCGACATCGCCGCGCTGGCGGGCGCGCCGTGCGAGATCGGGCGCGAGGAGGACGGCCTCGTCCAGCCGATGACGCTGATGTTCCGCATGGTGGATTTCGAGCGCGAGGCTTTTGCGGCGTATGCGAAAGCGCACCCGGGAGAATGGCGAGGCGTGCATGGGCTGTGGGATCTCGTGCGGCAGGCGACGGCCGCCGGCGAGCTCGAGCTGCCGCGCGAAGACATGCTCTTCTTTGCGACGCCGCATCCGCGCGAGATCAGCGTCAACAGCACGCGCGTGACCGGGGTGCTCGGCACCAGCGTGTTCGATCTCACGCGCGCGGAATGGGAAGGGCGCCGGCAGTTCCGGCAGATTGCGGCGTTCCTGAGGAAGTACGTGCCGGGCTTCGAGGCGTCGTACGCCGCGCAGACCGGCGTGCAGGTGGGCGTGCGCGAAACGCGGCGCATCACCGGCGACTATCAGCTCACCGGCCTCGACATCATGGCGGCGCGCAAGCACGACGACGTGATCGCGCGCGGCGCGTATCCCATCGACATTCACAACCCGGCGGGCAAGGGCACGGTGCTCGAGCGCGTGCCGCCCGGCGACGCGTACGACATTCCCTTCCGGTGCCTGCTGCCGCAGGGCGTCGCGAACCTGCTGGTGGCGGGCCGGTGCATCTCGGGCACGCACGTCGCCCACTCGTCGTATCGCGTGATGCCGATTTCGATGGCCACCGGACATGCCGCGGGCATCGCGGCGGCGCTTGCGGTCCGCGGCGGCGTGGCCGCCCGGGATCTGCCGGTTGTCGACGTGCAACGCGAGCTGCTGCGCCAGGGCGCGGACCTTGGACAGACCGGCGAGCTGCTGCGCTCGGGCGCGTCACCGTCGGCGGTCGGGAAATCGGGAGACTAGCTAGAAGAAAAGGCCGATCGGATGATTGGCTGAGATGTGGTGGCGGGGCCGACGAGACTCGAACTCGCGACCTCCGGCGTGACAGGCCGGCGTTCTAACCAACTGAACTACGACCCCGCGGTCGTGCAACGAAGCGATCGAAGCCAGGTGTCAGGCTGGCTTATATGGGCGGTACAGGGCTCGAACCTGTGACAGCCGGCGTGTAAAGCCGGTGCTCTACCAACTGAGCTAACCGCCCGGCGGAACCAGTTGCCGACTGTCGAACCGTTCGATTCTAACGGATCACCATTTTCACGGCAAGAACCGCAATCGCGGCGAGGATGCCCCCGACCGAGCGGTATTCGCGGTTGCGCATCGCGCGCTCGAGGCTGAACGTGCGCGCGACGCCGCCGAGGCGGCCGGCCCTGTAGTCGGGATACGCGGCGCCGAACTGTTCTGTGAGAAACGCCTCTTCGCGCCGGATGGCCGCCGTGTACGTGAGCGCGAGGTAGACCGCGGCCAGGAGCGCGACCAGCCAGCTGCGCGACGCGATGACGAAGCCGAGCGTGATGACGGCGGAGCCCACATACAGCGGATGGCGTGTGAAGCGGTACGGACCGGACGTGGTGACTTCGCGGCTCTTTTCGAGGTGGCCCGCGGCCCAGATGCGGATGGCCTCGCCAGCCGCCGCGATCAGCGCACCCACCAGCAGCGTGTCGCGCGTGGGACGCGCGAGCACGAGCGCGGCGATGCCGCAGATGAAACCGAGCGCGACCCTGCGGCGGGCCAGGAACGCCATGACACTCACCGAGGCACCGCGTCGAGCCGTCGCGTGATCGCGGCCATCATCTCCGAGGCGGGCAGCCGCCCGAGGCACCACCGGTCAGGCACGCGGCAGCCGCGCCGCGAGTGGCACTCGCATTCGTCGAATTTCGAGACCACGATGTCGGCGGGATCCCACGGGCCGTTGCGCGCCGGATTGGTCGGGCCGAACGGCGACACAATCGGCACGCCGAGCGCGCCCGCGATGTGCGTGGGCCCGGTGTCGCCCGACACCATCAGCCTGGCGTCGCGCAGCAGCGCGGCCAGGTCGATCAACGGCAGCGCCGGCGACATCACCGCCGCGCCTTCCGAGCCGCTCACGACCGCTTCGGCCAGCATCTTTTCGCCGGGCCCCCAGGCGACGACCGATCGCAGGCCGTGCCGCGCACGGAGGAACGCCGCCACTTCGCCGAAGCGCTCGGGCGGCCATCGCTTGTTGGGCCAGGCCGCGCCAGGATTCAGCACCGCGTACGGCGCGCCGCCGAGCGCGCGCTTCAACTGTTCCACCGCCGCGCTCGGGACAGCAGCAAGGGGGAATTCCAGCGGGGACAGCTCCTGATCGATCGACGGCGCCAGCTTGGCCGCCAGCGCAAGGTTCTTGCGCATTACATGTCGTTGCTTGTCCGGTTCTGATGTCTCGCTGTAAAAGGCCCTGGCGCCGCGCTCGCGCAGGTGCCAGATGGAAAAGCCCAGCACGCGCTTCGCTCCGGACGCGCGCGCCAGCAGCGCCGACTTGAAGAGGCCCTGAAAATCGAGCGCGGCATCGTAGCGGCGCGCCCGCAGCACCGCGGCCGCATTGAGCCAGGCCTTGAGCGTGCGTGCCTCGAGCACCACGCGCGCGTCGATCGCCGTCACGAGCCCGACGATGTCCTGGTGCGGTTTGTCGACGAGCCAGTCGATGCGCGCGTCCGGCATCGCGCGGCGCAGCGCGGCCACCGCCGGCAGCGTGTGGATCACGTCGCCCAGCGATCCGAGCCGGACGATGAGGATCCGCATCAGAGCGTGTCTCTTATGCGCGCCAGCAGATCGCGCGTCGAGTGGTCCTTGGGGTCGCCGACGATGGCGGTGCGGCCGCCGTACGCGCGCACGATGTCGCGCTCGGGCACGGTGTCGGGCGTGTAGTCGGTGCCCTTGCAGTGGACGGCCGGCTTCAGCGTGTGCAGCAGCCGGTCGACCGTGCGGTCGGCAAAAATCACCACGTAATCCACCGCGGCAAGGCCCGCGATCAGCTCGGCGCGCTCGCCTTCGGGCATCAGCGGCCGCCCGGGTCCCTTCAGCGCGGCGACGGACTCGTCGGCGTTGACGGCGACAATCAGGCGATCCGCTTCGGCTTTCGCCGCTTCGAGATAGCGCACGTGGCCCACGTGCAGCAGATCGAAGCAACCGTTGGCGAACGCATGCGTCAGGCCAGCCCGCCGATCGACCGCCAGCCTGGCTGCCAGCCCGGGTTCGTCGAGGATCTTTTCAGCGGTCGACATGAGGGCTGGCGGGTCGATTTACCATTTACAATCTCACGGCCGCGCGCAGCTCGTCGGCCGAAATGGTGGCGGTGCCGCGCTTCATCACGACGAGGCCGCCGGCGAAGTTCGCGAGGCGCGCGGCTTCCTCGAACGTCGCGCCGGCCGCGCGCGCGAGCGCGAATGTCGCGATGACGGTGTCGCCGGCGCCCGTGACGTCGGCGACCTCATCGGATCCATGGATGGGCACGCGCAGCGTCGGCGCCTTCGGCTCGAACAGCGCCATGCCGCGGCTGCCGCGCGTGACGAGCATCGCCTCAGCGCCCGTCTTCCGCAGTAGCGTTCGCCCCGCCTTCTCCAGCGCCTTCCGGTCATCGTCAATCCTGACGCCGAGCAGCGCTTCGACTTCCGACTCGTTGGGCGTGCACGCGGTCATGCCGCGGAAGTCGAGCAGCCGGTAGCGCGAGTCGACGAACAGCTGCGCGCGCCGCGGCCGGATGCGCGCGATGCCGCGCGCGGTGACGAGCCCCGAGCCGTAGTCGGACGCGATGATGGCGTCGGCGCGCCGGGCGGCGCGCGCCGCGCGCGCGACGACGTCACGGATGACGGCCGGCTTCGAGGCGCCCGCGCCCGCGCGATCGATGCGCACGATCTGCTGCTTGGCCGAGTGGACGCCGCCGGCAAGGATGCGCGTCTTGACCGGCGTCGACATGTCTTTGGGCCGCGCAAGCGCCAGGCGCACGCCGCGCTCGCGGAGCGCCTCGACGAGCCGATCGCCCGCCTCGTCGCGCCCGGCCGCGCCCGCGAGCGTGACCCTGCCGCCGAGGGCGGCGACGTTCGCGGCGGCGTTGCCGGCGCCGCCGGGAACGATCTCCGTGGTGCCGTATTCGAGAATCAGGACGGGCGCCTCGCGCGAAACGCGCGACAGGCGGCCGTAAATGAACTCGTCGGCGACGAGATCCCCGACCACGAGCACGCGCGCGCGGCGGAAGCGATCGATGAGCGACAGCAGGCGGGACGTCACGCGGGCGGCACCTCGTTGAGCAGAATGCGCGACGCCGCTTCCGCGAGATTCGCGGCCACGAGCGCGGCGCCGGGGACGCGGCCGTTCAGCCGCGCGAGTTCGCCTTCACCATAGCCGGTCCGCACGAGAATCCCGCGCAGTCCGGCCGCCTCGGCGGCGCCCATGTCGCTGGCCTTGTCGCCGATGTAGAACGAGCGGGCCTTGTCGACCGGCAGCGCCTTGCAGGCCTGATCGAAAAGGCCGGCCTTCGGCTTGCGGCAGTCGCAGTCGAGCCGGAACTTCTCCACCGTCGCCGTGGCGTGGTGCGGGCACACGAACCAGCCGTCGACCCGGCCGCCGGCCGCGCGGATCCGTTCGTCGATGCGCGCATGCAGCGCGTCGAGCACCGATTCCTCGATCATGCCGAGCGCCACGCCCGCCTGGTTCGTGATCACGACAATCTGATAATCGGCCCGTGTCAGCAGGCGGATGGCATCGAGCGCGCCCGGAATGAACACGAGGCGATCGAGGGCGTTGAGATAGCCGACATCCTCGTTGATGGTGCCGTCGCGATCGAGGAAGACCGTCGGCTTCATGCCTGCAGCAGGGCCTCGGCGCGGGCGAACACGGTGCCGGCGGTGATGCGTTTCATGCAGCGATGGTCGATGGGACAGTCACGCAGCATACAGGGACGGCAGAACACGTCGTGCGACAGCGCGGCGCCCGGGCCGATGGGCGCCGACACGCGCTCGTCGGTCGGCCCGAAGATCGTGATGGTCGGCACGCCCATGGCGGCCGACAGATGCGCGGCACCCGAGTCGTTGGCGATGACGAGCGACGCGTGCGCCAGCGTGCCGATCAGCCCCCGCACGTCCGCCCGGCCGATCATGTTGACCACGCGTCCGGCTTCGGCCGGCGCGTGGGCGCGAAGCCAGGATTCTATCGCACGGCCCGTATCGCGATCAGCCGGCGCGCCCTCGAGCACCGCCGCCGCGCCGCGCTCGCGCACGAGTCGCGCGGCGACCTCCGCGACATGCGACGGGAGCCAGCGCTTGGCGTGGCCGTACGCGGCCCCGGGCGCAAAGACCACGAGCGGCCGGTCCACATCGACGCCGGCCTTTCTGAGGGCCTCCGCGCCCCGGGCCTGCGTCTCGGGCCGCGCCGTCAGCCGCGGCGGCGCCTCGACGCCCTCGCCGGCGTCGAGCCGGCGCGCCAGCGTCCGGTAGAAATCGGCATGATGCGGGCGCTCCGATTTCGACGGACGCCGCGCCGCGCGCGTCAGCAGCAGCCCGCGGCCTCGCCCACCGTAACCCCAGCGTTCGCGGATGCCGGCGCGCTTCGCGACCCAGGCCGAGCCGAAGGAGTTGGTGAAGATCACGATGCGATCGAACCCGCCGGCCCGCAGCGCATCAACCGCCGCGCGCCCTGCCCCGCCCGCCAGCCCCATCGTCCGCGCCGGCTGCGCGTCGTGCAGCTCGTTGAAGATCGTCATCACCGATGCGGGCCCGGCGAGGGTCACCTCGTCAGCCTCGAACGCACGGCGGAACGCGGCAATCGCCGGCAGCGCCATCACGGCGTCGCCGAGCCAGTTCGGAGTGCGCAGCGCTATCCGCATCATTCCGAAATTTCTTCGCCGCTTGCGGCGGGAAACATGCCGGGCACGGCGGATACGTCCGGCGGAAGGTCGCGCCAGCGGCGGTGCATCCACAGCCACAGCTCGGGGTAGCGGCGCACGTACATCTCGAGCACGTCGGTGCATCGCTGTGTGAGCTCGCGCACCGGATCCGGCGAGTCGGCAGGCGGCGGCGGCACCGGATGCTCGTAAATCATTCGATAGCGCCCGCCGGGCAGCGGCAGCGCGAACACGGGAATCACCGGCGCGCCCGTCTTCAGCGCGAGTGCCGCGAGTGCCGACGTCGTGGCTGCCGGCCGGTTGAAGAACTCCACGTACACCGCGTCGGCGCTCTGGATGTGCTGGTCGATCATGATGGCGACGGTCTGATTCGCCGCCAGCGCGCGCATGACTTTGCGCACCGCGCCGCGGCGGTAGATGACACCGTTGCCGGTGGACGTGCGCGCCTGTTCGAGCAGCTCGTGCAGCATGGGGTTGTCGAGCGGCCGCGCGAGCACGTGCATGGGCGGCAGCGCCAGCGGATGCGCCATGCCCTGCAGCTCCCAGTAGCCGAAATGACCCGAGAAGATGAGCACGCCGCGTCCGAGCGCCAGTGCCTGCTGCACGCGCTCGGCGCCTTCGTACTCCACGCGCCGGCGAATGCCGTCGGCGTCGAGCGTGCTGAAGTTCAGGATGCCGAGCAGCAGCCGGCCGAAGTGACCGAACATGTGCCGCGCGATCGTGCGACATTCTCGTTCCGACCGCAGCGGAAACGCCGCCTGCAGCTGGCGCACCGCGAGGCGCCTGTGCGCGTGATCGAGCGCCCAGAACGTCAGCCCGACGGCAGTGCCCAGCGCCTCGACGCCGCGATCGGGCAGCACGCGCGCCAGCGCGCGCACCGACGCGACAAGCGCGTACTCGAGCCTATGACGCACGGCGCGGTCCGGCGCGCCGCGCGCGCATCTCGGTTTCAGCGCGCTCAGCGCGCGCCTGAGTCAATCTCCCGATCAGCCATCGAGCAAAGTCGTCGGGCTGGTCGATCTGAATCGTCATCTCCGCGATGTGCAGCGGCAGATCGGACGTCCACACGTCGCGCAGCCGGACGGCGTCCTTCGCGGTCGTGACGGCCACCGATGCGCCGGCGGCTGCGGCATCCCGCGCGATCCGCGCCGTATCCTCCGCCGTGTAGCGATGATGATCGTTGAATGCGAGGTCGCCGGCGACGCGCCAGCCCGCGCCGCGCACGGCGGCCACGAACTGCCGCGGATCCGCGATGCCCGCCACCGCGAACGCGGGGACGGCGGCCGCGTCGGCAGGCGGAGGCGCCACGTGGCGGACGCCGCTGAACATCGACACGCCGGAAACGCCCTCCACGGCCCGAACAGTCTGCGCGCGCTCCTCCCCGGTGCCGCCGATGACGACAATCGCATCGGCATGCTCGAGCGCATCGATTGGCTCGCGCAGCCGGCCCGCCGGAAGGACGTCCTCACCGAGATCCGCGACGTCGAGCATGACGATGTCGAGGTCGCGCGCCACCCGCACGTGCTGAAAGCCATCGTCCAGCACGTGCACCGTGGCGCCGAGCTGCTCCGCCGCAACGCCCGCGCGCGCGCGATCCGCGCCGACCACGACAATCGCGCCGTCGAGCTGCTCGGCCAGCATCAGCGGCTCGTCGCCCGACTCGGCGAGCGACGCGCGCACGCCGTCACGGTCGCGAACGACAAGGGGCGCGTCGGATGGCCGCTGGCGTCCGTAGCCGCGGCTGAGAACCGCGGGCCGCTCGCCCGCGTCGAGCAGCACGCGCGCGACGAGCGCCGCCATCGGCGTCTTCGCGCGGCCGCCAGTCGCGATGTTGCCGATGCTGACGACGGGACGCGACAAGCGGCGCGGGTGCGCGTGCCGGCGGCGCCAGCGCGTCACGGCGGCGTAGAGGAAAGACATCACGCGTTCGTCGCCATGCTATCCGAAGATCTGAGCCCAGCTGCCAGCGGCGACGGCCTCGAGCGGAACGGCGGTCACGCGCGGCGCCATGCGATAGCGGCGGGCGCCTGGATAGATCACGGCCAGACGCTCCAGCCCGAGATCGTCCAGCGCGCTGCGCATGGACGGCGTCATGACGGGCGCGTCGGTCCGCTTGATTTCGACACCGTATCGCATGCCCTTCCGGAACAGCAGCAGGTCGAGTTCGGCGCCGCCGTGCGTCCCCCAGAAGTACGCCTGATCCGGCGCGAGCCCCGACAGCAGCTGTTCGACGACGTAGCCTTCCCATGAGGCTCCCAGCTTCGGGTGGCGCAGGAGATCGGCGGCGGTCCGAATCCCGAGCAGCTGATGCAGCAGTCCTGAGTCACGGATGTAGACCTTCGGCGATTTGATCTGCCGCTTGCCGAGATTCTCATGCCAGGGCTGCAGCTGGCGGATCATGAAGACGCCGGTCAGCGCGTCGAGATACCGCCGGATGGTCATCTCGCTCACGCCGAGACTGCGCGCCGGCTCCGCGTGATTCCAGATCTGCGCGTGATAATGCGCGGCCATCGTCCAGAACCGCAGCAGCATGGGGGCCGCGATGCCGATGCCGAGCTGTGGCACGTCCCGCTCGAGAAACGTGCGCACGAACTGCTCTCGCCACCGCCAGCTCTCGGCCTCGGTGCGTGACAGATAGGCCCGGGGAAATCCGCCACGCCGCCAGTGACGGTCGAGCGCCGCTGCGCCCAGCTCGTGGAGTTGCAGGCCGCCCACGTCGATGACCTCCAGAGGGCCGGCGAGACTCTCCGACGTCTGCTGCAGCAGACCTGGCGCCGCGCTGCTCAGCACCAGGAACCGGGCGCGTCGTGGCCGGCGATCGGCCAGCACGCGCAGGACGGGAAACAGATCCGGCCGGCGTTGCACCTCATCGATCACGACCGTTCCCCGGAGCGGCGCAAGCGCGGTCAGCGGCTCAGCCAGCCGCCCCAGATCGGCCGGATTCTCGAGATCGAAGTAGTTGGCCGAGCCGGCCTCCACCAGCGTACGGGCGAGCGTGGTCTTTCCGCTCTGGCGGGGCCCGACGAGCGCGACGACCAGGCCGCGCCGGAGCGCGGCGCGTACCGACGACTCGAGGGCGTGGCGCGGCAGCAGAGGCATGCCGTGAAATCCTAACACATCATGTTAGATTTTCAAGGTATCAGGACGGTTCCTGGATGCGACGAACCTGCATGGTAGACTATCTACCATGACAATCACCATGGATCGAGCCGGGCGGCTGGTCATCCCCAGCGAGATCCGCCGCGAGGCCGGCATCGAGCCGGGCGCGCCTCTCGAGATTCGCCTGCGCGACGGCGTCGTCGAAATCGAACCGAAGGCCATGGAGGTGCGGCTCGAGCAGCGGGGACGGTTTTTGGTCGCCGTTCCGGTCGGCGTCACACCGCCGCCCCTGACGTCGGCTACCGTCGAACGCATCCGGCGACAGGTCCGGCGCCGGCGTTGAGCAAGACGCGGCGCACTTTCGCGGTCGACACGAACTGCATCGTCGCGGCGCTGTCTCCGTTGCACATGCACCACCGGGCTGCACTTGCGGAGTGCGGGCGGCGGCTCGACCGCGGGGAGCACATGGTCGTACCCGCCTCTGCGCTGATCGAAGCCTACGCCGTGCTGACGCGCCTGCCGATGCCGCAGCGCCTGGAGCCTTCCGACGCGATGACGCTGCTCGACGCGAACTTTCTGAAGCAGGGACAAGTGGTCGGTACCGATCCCGCGCGCGTCCCTGACCTCTTACGCCTGTTCGTGGACTCCGGTGTCGCAGGGGGCCGCACCTACGATGCGCTGATCGCCGAGGCCGCGCGCGAGGCGGGCGCCGACGTGATCCTCACGTTCAATCGCCGCCACTTCGAACCCGCGCCGCACGGGGTGGCCGTTGTCGAACCCGCCGATGATCCGCCCGGCGGCGGCGCCTAATTTCAGTTGACGATCCGGAACGGCCGGATCTGCCCGCGCGGGCCATCCGACGGAAAGACGGCGGCGATCGCCTGAAGGGTGCGGTCCTTCGCCCCGCGGTTTGCCTCGACGAGCGCCTGCGCCGCCGCGCCGAGCCGCGCCCGCAGGACGGGGTCGCCCAACACCTTGAACAGCACGTCGCCGAACTCGCGCGCCGACTGCACCTGCAGCGCGCCCTGCCCCTCGACGAACGCCCGCGCGATCTCGGCGAAGTTCTGCATGTGCGGGCCGAACAGAATCGCCTTGCCGTGAATCGCCGGCTCGAGGATGTTGTGGCCGCCCCAATCCACGAGGCTGCCGCCGACGAACACGGCCGTCGCCACCGGGAACAGGTGCGGCAGCTCCCCGATCGTGTCGAGCACCACGACGTCGTGCTGCGGCTCGGCGTCGACGGGCAGATCGGTGCGGCGCGCGACGCGAAGGCCTGAGTTGCGTACCAGGTCCACGACGTCGCCGAAGCGCTCCGGCTTGCGCGGCGCGATCACGAGCAGCGCGTCGGGCCACGCGCGCTGCACGGGCCTGAACGCCTCGAGCACCAGCTCCTCTTCGCCCTTCAGCGTCGACGCGGCAATCAGGACGTGGCGCCCGGGCTTGACCTTGAAGTACCGCAGCACACGATGCGCCCCGCGGCCCGTCGTCACGGCCGACGGCAGCTCCACCGAGTCGAACTTCAGGCTGCCGGTAATCACCACGCGCGCCGGGTCGGCGCCCATCTCGATGATGCGGCGCGCCGATTCCTCGCCCTGCATGCAAAACCGGTCGACGTCCGACAGGACCTCTTTGAAGAAGAAGCGCGCCAGCTTGTAGCGCGGATACGACCGCTGCGAGATGCGGCCGTTGACGAGGACGGTCTTGACGCCGCGGCGGCGGCACTCACGCAGCAGGTTGGGCCAGAGCTCCGTTTCCATCATCACGAACAGCCGCGGCCGCACGAGCCCGAGCGTGCGGCGGATGATGAACGCCAGATCGAACGGAAAGAAGAACACGCCGTCGACCTGCTGCAGGTGCGTCCGCGCCACCTGCTGCCCCGTCATGGTCGTGGTCGACACGAACAGGCGGAGGCGCGGGTAACGGGCCCGGAGGTCGCCGACCAGCGCGCGCGCGGTCAGCACCTCGCCCACCGAGACGGCATGGATCCAGATGGCGTCGTCGGCATCCAGATTGAAGGAGAGGGGCAGGTAGCCGAGCCGCTGCGGGAGGCTGCCGACATACTTCCGGTAGCGGATCGCCTGGTACACGAAGTAGGGCGACGCCAGGACGAAAATCGCGAAAATCGCGACGGTATACAGCGTGTGCATCCGGGAAAGGAGTATGCACTAAAATGGCCGATCGAGGAGCGAGCCGCAGACACATGGCGATCAAAGTAGGCATCAACGGCTTCGGGCGCATCGGCCGCAACATCATGCGGGCGGCGATGGCGTATGACGACATCGACATCGTGGCGGTGAACGACCTCACCGACGCGGCGACGCTCGCCCACCTGTTGAAGTACGACTCGATCCTCGGCAACCTGAAGGCCGATATCAGCGCGAAGGGCGCGACAATCAGCGTCGACGGCGACGCGTTCGAGGTGCTGTCGGAGAAGGATCCCGCGAAGCTGCCGTGGAAGTCGCTGGGCGTCGAGGTGGTCTTCGAGGGCACCGGCCGGTTCACCGCGCGCGACGACGCGGCGAAGCACGTGTCGGCGGGCGCGAAGCGCGTGATCATCACGGCGCCGGCGAAGAAGCCCGACGTCACGCTGCTGATGGGCGTCAATCACGACAGCTACGACCCGGCAACGCACCAGATCGTGTCGAACGCGTCGTGCACGACCAACTGCCTCGCGCCGATGGCCAAGGTGCTGCACGAGACGTTCGGCATCAAACAGGGCTGGATGACGACGGTGCACTCGTACACCAACGACCAGCAGCTGCTCGATTTGCCACACACGGACCTGCGGCGCGCACGCGCCGCGGCGCTGTCGATCATCCCGACCACGACGGGCGCGGCGACGGCCGTCGGCGAAGTGATGCCGGAGCTGAAAGGCAAACTCGACGGCATCTCGATGCGCGTGCCGACGCCGAACGTGTCGTGCGTCGATCTCGTGGCCAACCTCGGGAAGCCCGCGACGGCCGAGGCGATCAACGCGGCGTTCAAGAAGGCGGCGGACGGGCCGCTCAAGGGCATTCTGCAGTACGTCGAGGAGCCGCTCGTGTCGATCGACTTCCGCGGCAACCCGCACTCGTCGATCGTCGATGCGCCGTACACCAAAGTCATGGGCGACAGCTTCATCAAGGTGCTGTCGTGGTACGACAACGAGTGGGGATATTCGAGCCGCTGCGTCGACCTGCTGCGGTTCATGGCCGGCAAAGGACTTTAATGGCCGCGCGTGCGCAGGGAGCGGAGCGGGGCGATGGGGCCCCGCGAGCGACCGAGCCAGGCGGGGTGCAGGGGTCCCCGCCGACTAGGTCGATGCGCGACATGCAGCTCGAAGGCAGGCGGGTGTTCGTGCGCGTCGACTTCAACGTGCCGATCACGGGCGGCCGCATTGCCGACGACACGCGCATCAAGTCGTCGCTGCCGACGATCGAGCACGTGCTGGCCCGGAAGCCGAAGGTGCTGCTGCTCGCCTCGCACCTCGGGCGTCCCAAGGGAAAGCCGAATCCGGAGTACTCGCTGGCGCCCGTGGCCAAGCGGCTCGAAGAGCTGCTCGGCCGCCCCGTCGTCTTTGCCGGAGACGCGGTCGGTGACGCGGTGAAGAAAGCGGTCGACCAGGCGGGCGCGGGCGGTGTCGTGCTGCTCGAGAACCTGCGGTTCCATGCGGGAGAAGAGAAGAACGACGCGGCGTTCGCACAGCAGCTGGGCGAGCTGGCCGACGTCTACGTCAACGACGCGTTCGGCGCGGCGCATCGCGCGCACGCCTCCACCGAAGGCATCGTCCGGCACGTAAGCGAATCGGGCACTGGACTGCTGATGGAAGCCGAGCTGAAGCATCTCGGCGCGGCCATCACGAATCCGGCGCGGCCGTTCGTCGCGATTCTCGGAGGCGCGAAGGTTTCCGACAAGATCGAAGTCATCGAGAATCTGCTCGACAAGGTCGACGCGTTGCTCATCGGCGGCGCGATGGCGTATACCTTCTTCAAGGCGAAGGGCATGCCGGTCGGCACGTCACTCGTCGAGGACGACAGGCTCGACACCGCGCGCGACGTCCTGGCGCGCGCCGCGGCCAGGCCCGGGCTGCGGTTCGAGCTGCCGGTCGACCACGTCGTGGCCCCGAAGCTCGAAGCCGGCGCGCCGTCCGAAACCATCAACGTGGACGACGCCGCCATCGGAGATCGGATGGGCCTGGACATCGGGCCGCGGACGATCGCGACCTATGCCAACATCATTCGGGGCGCGAAGACCGTCGTCTGGAACGGCCCGATGGGCGTCTTCGAGATCGACGCGTTCGCCCGCGGCACCATGGCCGTGGCGGAAGCCGTCGCCAGCGTCGACGGATCGACCATCATCGGAGGCGGAGACTCGATCGCGGCGGTAACCAAAGCCGGCGTGGCCGATCGCATCACGCACATATCAACCGGCGGCGGCGCGTCGCTGGAACTGCTCGGCGGCCAATTGCTCCCCGGAGTGGAGGCGCTTTCATGAGACGTCCCATCGTCGTCGCCAACTGGAAGATGCACAAGACGGTGCACGAGGCCGTCGTCTACGTCAAAGAGCTGAGGCAGCTCGTGAAGGACGTGCACGACGCCGAGATTGTGGTGGCGCCGCCGTTCACGGCGCTGCACGCCGCGATGGAAGCCGCGCGCGCGTCGAACATTGCGATTGCCGCGCAGGACGTGTATGTCGAGAAGGAGGGCGCGTTCACCGGCGCCGTCAGCGCGGACATGGTCAAGGAAGCGGGCGCCGAATTCGCGATCGTCGGCCACTCCGAGCGGCGCCGCGTGTTCGGCGACACCGACGAGATCGTCAACCGCAAGGCGCGCGCGGCGGACGCCGCCGGGCTGACGCCCATCATCTGCATCGGCGAGACGCTGGAGGAGCGCGAGCGCAACGAGACGATGCGCGTGCTCGACCAGCAAATCAAGGCCGGGCTCGACGGTTTCACGGGCGATCACATCGCGGAATTCGTGATCGCCTACGAGCCGGTGTGGGCGATCGGGACGGGGCGAAACGCGTCAGCCGAGCAGGCCGGCGAGGCCCATGCGCACATCCGGCAGCGCCTGCGCGGCTGGTTCGGCGCGACCGCAGCCGAGGGCTGCCGCATTCTCTACGGGGGCAGCGTGAAGTCCGATAACGTGGCGGCGATTGCGGCGCAGCCCGAGGTGGACGGCTCCCTGGTGGGCGGCGCCAGCCTGGATTCGGCTGGTTTCTACGAAATCGTGCGCCAGAGCGGCCGCGAACGGCGCGCGGTCGAGCGGTAGCGCAGGCCTGCAGGCCTGCGTTTCGGCTATACTAGGCAGCTATGTTTTACGCCGTCACCGCGTTCTATGTTCTGGTCTGCTTCCTGCTGCTGACTGTCGTGCTGCTGCAGCGGGGCAAGGGCGGCGACATTGCGGCCGCCTTCGGCGGCGGCGGCTCGCAGACGGCGTTCGGCGCCCGCGCCGGCGCGTCGCTGCTGACCCGGGCAACGACGATTCTGGCGGCGCTGTTCATGCTCGGCTCGCTCGCGCTCGGCATCATGTGGCGCAAGGGCGAGGGCTCGGTGGTGAGCGGCGTCGGCGGCGGCACGCCCCCGCCGGTGCAGGCGCCGGAAACGCCCGGTCAGTAGCTCGACAACGGCCGCGCACTGCCTGCGCGGGCGGACCTTTTATTCACCGAAGCTTGCGGCCGCGAGCGAAGGTGAACGTGGAAGTGGCGGAATTGGCAGACGCACCAGCTTGAGGGGCTGGCGGGAGCAATCCCGTGGAGGTTCGAGTCCTCTCTTCCGCACCATCTTTAGAATCAACAATTTACAGAGAGTCTGACGCCGCCGGAGCGCCGCGACGGTGCCATCGCATCGGGGCGTTTGTGCGAACGACGTGCGAAACGGGCGCAGATCCTGTCCGCCTCCACAGGAGCGAGGCGACCTGGCCAGTTTTCGATGCACCCAACCGCAGTGACCATCCGCAGCCCTTCCCCCGCCGTAGGCCTGCGCAGCGGGCGGATCGGGACGTCGCAGGCTTACAGGAGGCCCTGAAGGCCGCGACCGGCCCTTTT
>DATKDT010000004.1:0-11145 GCA_035512575.1 Vicinamibacterales bacterium
TCGGGCCTGCGCATCGGCCCGATCTTCTACCCGTTTGCCGACGGCGACGAGGTGTCGCTCGTCGCGGCCGTGGCCAAGTTCGGCGCGGAAGGTCCGGCGGCCCCTCCCGGAAGCTATTCGTACAACAACGCCGGCTACAACACGCTGGGCGCCGTCATCGAAGTCGTTTCAGGCATGCCGCTCGAGACGTTCCTCAGGACGCGCATCTACGATCCGCTCGGAATGACCGACACCCTCAATCACGAGGACCCCGCGAAGCTCGAACGGATGGCGACGGTCTATCGCGGCCGGCGCGGGCCCGACGGCACCATCGCCTTCACGCAGGGCTTCACGCCCGGCGACGCGCCCGACTATCCGGTGATTCGCGCATCCGGCGGCATGATCTCGACGGCCGCCGACTACGCGACGTTCCTGGAGCTGTTCCGCAACGGCGGCGTCCACAACGGCCGGCGCCTGCTGAAGGCGGAGACCGTCGCCGCCATGATCACGCCGCGCGTGAAGGCGGGCGAGTCCGGCGCGTATGGCTACGGCTGGATGATTGCGCCCGACGGCACCTACTCGCACACCGGGTCGGACGGCACCTTCGCCTGGGTCGACCCGCCGCGCGAGCTGATCGGCATGGTCCTCACGCAAAGCCCTGGCGGCGCCAACCCCCGCACCGAATTCCGCCGCATGATCGAAGCGGCGCTCAAGTAGCCGGACGACCGGCCGAGCGGATCGGCGCTCGTGTAGGTCCGATGCTCGGCGCTTGGTCCGGTATTCCTTCGCGCCTGCGGGGTGCGGGCGCGCCAAAGAGCGGTCGCGCCTGCGATCTCTTTACGCCGTCGCTCAGGAACACCGGACACCGCGCCTGCGCGTGAACCGAGTCGCCGCGGGCCGCCAGACGGCGACGCCGCTGGAGCCCTACTGCCTGGCGCGCTTCTGCTTGTCCACCATCGCCGCCACGTCGGCCAGCAGCTGCTTCGCGTCGTACACGATGCCGTCCTTGATCGTGTAGCGAATGCCGCCGACGCGCTCTACCTTGCCCGTGGCATCGTTGAGGCGCAGCGCGCCGGTGCCGTAGAGCACCTTCAGGTTCTGCAGCGGATTCTGATCGATCAGCACGAGGTCGGCGAGCATGCCGGTGCGGACGATGCCGAACTCCAGCGGTTTGCCTGAGGGCTCGTGCAGGGCCTCGGCGCCGTGCATCGTCGCCGCGCGGATGACCTCGAGCGGATGAAAGCCGGCCTCCTGCAGCAGCTCCATTTCGTGAATCACGCCGAAGCCCCACGTGTTGTAGATGTACGACGCGTCGTCGCTGACGGTGACGCGGCCGCCCAGCTTTTTGTAGTCGTTCAGCAGGCGGAACCAGACCTGATAGAAGTTGCGCCACGCGATCTCTTCGTGGCTCGTCCAGTCGAAGAAGTACGAGCCGTGGTTCTCGCGGCTTGGCGTGTAGAAGTCCATCAGCGACGGCAGCGTGTGCGTGGCGTGCCAGTCGGCGTTGCGCATGCGCATGACGTCGCGGCCCGCGGCGTACGCGGTCATGGTGGGATCCATGATCGTGCCGAGCGTGATGTGTTCCTGGAGGTACGCCTTCCACTCCGGCGAGCCAGGCTCGTGGACCTTGTTCCAGAGGTGCGCGACCTGGCTGAAGCGCCACTGCTCGTCGTTGTAGTTCATCTGGTGCGGCCAGGGCTGCACCTCGTAGTCCCTGAGCAGCGCTTCGAAGTGGCCGTAGAAGTGCGTGACGGTGCCGAGCCCGAGCTTCGCGGCCGTGAGCGCGTTCATCTGCGCCACGCCGCGCTGTTCGAGGTGCGCCGTCGAGCCGAGGCCGTGCTTCTTCGCCTCGTCGAGCAGCGCCGCCATGATTGGCGGCGGATACGCCACGAGCTTCATGCCGTCGACGCCGTTGGCCGCGCACCACCGCACCCATTCGCGCGCCTTTTCGGTCGTGTCGACCGGCCCTTTACCCCAGCCGGCGCCCGGACGCTGATAGTTGAAGAACCGCGGCGCGGCGATCTCGTTTCGCGCGCTGCGCTGCTTTTCGCTGAGCGCAAACGCCTGAGGGCCGAGCTCGACGCCGCGTCCCGCCGTCACGCCATGCGCCAGCCAGAGCTTGTAGGCGTATTCGGCCTCGGGCGCCTTCGGCGGCCCTCCGGCGTGCATGTGCAGGTTGACGAACCCGGGCAGCAGATACCAGCCGGTGGCGTCGATCTCGCGATCGAATTCGCGCGGCTGCCGATTGGCGCGCAGCGGAACGCCGGGCGTTCCGGCGCTGCGAATCGAGGCGATGCGGTTGCCTTCGATGACGACGTCCATCGGGCCGGCGGGCGGCGCGCCCGTGCCGTCGATGATCGTGACGCCGCGGATGACCAGCGTCTTGAAGGGCCCGAGTCCTTCGCCGGCTTTCCGCGCGGGCGCGGGCGTGATGCCCTGGGCCAGAACGGCAGGCCGGAGCTTCAGCTCCGGCAGCACGGCGTCTAGCTCCGGTCCCAGGAGTGTGGCGAGCAAGACGGCGGCGGGCAGCAGGATGAGGGGGCGTATCATGCGGAGCATCATACTGGGCGCTAGCCCTTTGTCTTCGCCCAGCTGTCCTTGAGTGTGACCGTGCGGTTGAAGGCCGGTCTGGAGCCTGGAGCCTGGGGTCTGGAGCCTGAGTCAACACAGAAATACCCCAGCCGCTCGAACTGATAGCGCGTGCCCGGTTCGGCGCCGGCGACTGACGGCTCGATCTTCGCGTCGGCGATGACTTCGAGCGACGCGGGATTGATCTCCTTCAGGAAATCGTTGTCGCCTTTGCCGGGTTCCTCCACGGTGAAGAGGCGATCGTAGAGGCGCACTTCGCATTCGAGCGCGTGCGAGGCTGGCACCCAGTGCAGCGTCGCCTTCGGCCGGCGCCCGTCGGGCGCGTCGCCGCCGCGTGTGGCCGGATCGTAGGTGCAGCGCAGCTCGACCATGTCGCCCGCATCATTCTTAATGGCTTCGCGGCAGGTGATGAAGTACGCGTTGCGCAGCCGGACTTCGCGGCCCGGCGCGAGGCGGAAGAACTTCTTCGGCGGATCCTCCATGAAGTCGTCCGCTTCGATGTAAAGAACGCGCGAGAACGGCACCTTGCGCGTGCCCGCCGACTCGTCCTCCGGATTGTTGACCACGTCGAGCTCCTCGACCTGACCTTCGGGATAGTTCTCGATGACGACCTTCAGCGGCCTCAGCACGGCCATCACGCGAGGCGCGGTCCGGTTCAGCTCCTCACGCACGAAGTGCTCGAGCAGCGCGAGGTCGACGAGATTCTCGCGCTTGGCAACGCCAATCTCGTCGCAGAACCGGCGCAGCGCCGCCGGCGGATATCCGCGCCGGCGCATACCCGAGATCGTCGGCATGCGCGGGTCGTCCCAGCCCGAGACGTGCCTGTCGGTGACCAGCTGCAGCAGCTTCCGCTTGCTCATCACCGTGTAGTTCAGATTGAGCCGCGCGAATTCAATCTGCTGCGGGCGGCCCGGCAGCGGCAGCGCCTCGACAAGCCAGTCGTACAGGGGCCGGTGATCCTCGAACTCCAGCGTGCAGAGCGAGTGCGTGATCCGCTCGAAGGCGTCCGACAGCGGATGCGCGTAGTCGTACATCGGGTAGATGCACCATGCGTCGCCGGTGTTGTGATGGTGTGCGTGCTTGATGCGATAGAAGACCGGATCGCGCATGTTGATGTTCGGCGACGCCATGTCGATCTTGCCGCGCAGCACGTACGCGCCGTCCGTAAACTCGCCCGCGCGCATCCTGCGGAACAAATCGAGGTTCTCGTCCAGCAATCGGTTGCGATGCGGGCTCTCGAGGCCCGGCGTCGTGAGCGTGCCGCGGCCTTCGCGGATCTCGTCGGCCGTCTGGCTGTCGACGTACGCCTTGCCGTCGCGAATCAGCTGCTCCGCGCAGTCGTACAGCCGCTCGAAATAATCGGATGCGAAGAGCTTGTTGCTCCACTCGAAGCCCAGCCACCGCACGTCTTCCTGAATCGAGTCGACGTACTCGACGTCCTCTTTCACCGGGTTCGTGTCGTCGAAGCGCAGGTTGCAGACGCCGCCGAACTCGCCGGCGATGCCGAAGTTCAGGCAGATCGACTTCGCGTGCCCGATGTGCAGATAGCCGTTCGGCTCGGGCGGAAACCTCGTCGCGACGCGTCCCTCGTGCCTGCCCGCCGCCTTGTCGGCGGCGACGATGTCGCGGATGAAGTCGGTGCGGGCGGCAGGCGGGGCGATCATGGCTATCAGGAATGATAAGGCGGAACTCCACGCCGGGCTTCCACGTTTATACGGATAGGTATAAACTCACGCCGGCATGAAGGACACGCTTCCCGAACACTGGTTTCACATCCTGCTGGCGCTGGCCGGGCAGGAGCTGCATGGCCTGGCCATCACGCGCGAGGTGTTCGATCGCACCGGCGGCCGCCTGCACCTCTGGCCGGGGATGCTGTACGGCGCGCTCAAGCAGATGACGGTCCGCGGCTACGTCGCCGAAACCGAGGCGCCGGCGGATGCCGCGCCCGGCGGCGGCAGGCCGCGTTTCTATCGCCTCACGCCGCTCGGCCGCCGCGCCTGCGCCGCCGAAGCCGAGCGGTACGCCCGCATCGTGGATGCCGCGCGCGCCAAGCGGCTGCTGAAAGGCACGCGTGGCTGACAGCCGTTTCAGCCTGGCCACGGCGTTCTATCGCGTGCTGCTCCGGGCCTATCCGCGGCCGTTTCGCGCCGAGTTCGGCGAGGAAATGGAGCGCGCGTTCGCGGCGTGCGCGGCGCGTGAGCGCCGCCGGCGCCCGCGATTCGCGGCCGCGCGCATCGCCGGCCGCGCCGTCGCGGACACGGCGCGCCATGCGTGTCAGGTCAGGGTCGAGGCGCGCCGCACGCGCCGCCGCGCGCGCCACTCATTCAATATCGCGCTCCTCGGCCCGGGAACGCCTCCGTCACGACAGGGACTTCGTATGCCGCACCTCTTGAACGACCTTCGCTTTGCGCTGCGCGTGCTGCTCAAGAACCGCAGTTACACCGCAACCGTGCTGCTGACGCTGGCCATCTGCATCGGCGCGAACGCGGCGATTTTCGCGATCGTGCAATCCGTACTGCTCAGGCCGCTGCCCGTGCCCGAGGCGGATCGCCTGGTGAACATCTTCAACAGCTATCCGAACGCCGGCGTCGCGCGAGCGTCGAATGGCGTGCCTGACTACGTCGATCGCCTGCAGGGTATGCCCTGCATGGAGGAGCTCGCGCTGTATCGCCGCGCGAGTGCCACCGTTGGCTTCGACGACGGCGCCGAGCGTCTGCCGGCAGTGCAGGCCACGCCCTCGCTCTTCCGGCTGCTGCGCGCGCGGGCCGCTCTGGGCAACATCTTCCAGGAAGCAGACGCACAGCTCGGCAACCATCTGAAGGTGATCGTCAGTCAAGGCCTCTGGCAGACGCGCTTCGGATCGCGTCCCGACATCGTCGGTCAGCAGATGCGCATCAACGGTGTGCAGCGCACGATCGTCGGCGTCATGCCGGCGGACTTTCAGTTTCTGTGGGCCGACATCAATCTCTGGACGCCGCTCGCCTTCGCGCCCGAAGAGAAATCAGACGAGCGGCGGCACAGCAACAACTATCAGATGGTCGGACGGTTGAAGCCGGGCGCGTCGGTGGAGCAGGCCCGGGAGCAGCTCGGCGCAATCAACGCCTTCAACGATGAGCGATTTCCTCACTTCAGACAGGTGCTCGAGGACGCCGGCTTCCGCACCGAGGCCGTCCTGCTGCAGCCCGATCTGGTGCGCGAGATTCGGCCGGTCCTCTATCTGCTGTGGGGCGGCGTGCTGTTCGTGCTGCTCATCGGCGCCGTCAACATCACGAACCTCGCGTTCGTTCGATCGAGCGCCAGGCAGCGTGAGCTTGCGACCCGTCACGCCGTTGGCGCCGGCATTGGCCGTCTCGCGACCCAATTGATCACAGAGACGATGCTGCTGGCTGCCGCGGGTGGCGTGGCGGGCGTGCTGCTGGGGCGATGGGCGCTCGCGCTCGTGCCGTCGCTGGGCCTCGACGAGATGCCGCGCGGGCATGAGATCCGGATGGAGCCGGCGACGATTGCGATCATCCTCGGGCTTTCGCTGGCGGTCGGCTTTCTTGTCAGCCTCGTTCCGGTCGTGCGCGTCTGGCGCCTCAATCTCAATCTCGCGCTTCGCGACGAGGGACGCGGCGGCACCGCGAGCCGCCGTTCGATGATGGCGCGCCACGCGCTCGCGACCGCGCAGGTCGGCTTCGCATTCCTGCTCCTGATCGGCGCCGGCCTGCTGTTCGCAAGCTTTCGGCACGTGCTTGGCGTGGATCCCGGGTTCACCGCCGACGGCGTGATCTCAGGCGCCATCAACCTGCCGGGCGCCAGGTATCCTGACGGCGGCGCCACGAGGTCGTTTCAGCAGCGTGCGCTCGAGCGCGTTCGCGCGATTCCAGGTATCGAGCGCGCGAGCCTCATCGATACGCTGCCCTTCAGCGGCGACTCCAGTGACAGCGTGATTCTGGCCGAGGGCTACGTCATGAAGCCGGGCGAGTCGCTGATCTCGCCCTTCCAGAACAACGTCGCGGAAGGCTATTTCGAGACGTTGAAGATTCGCCTGATGTCGGGCCGGTACTTCGACGGGCGCGACACCGGCGACTCGCCATCCGCCATCATCGTCGACCGCAAGCTCGCCGAACGGTTCTGGCCGGGGCGCGATTCGGTGGGGCGGCGCATGTTCACGATCGCGAGGCCCGGGAGCAGCCAGGACATAACCAAACCCGGCCCCGATTCGCGCTGGTTCACGGTCGTTGGCGTGGTTGACGACGTGAAGGTGCTCGGGCTCGCCGAAGAAGACAAGCGCGTTGGCGCGTACTATTTCCCGCTCACGCAGCAGCAGGTCTCGTCGTTCTCGATTGTTGCGCGAACGGCACTCGACGCCGATACCGCCGCCGGCGCCATCCGCCGCGAGATCGCGGCTGTCGATCCGGAAGTGCCCTTCTATAACGTCAGGATGATGAGCGAGCGGATCGACGAATCGCTGACCAACCGGCGCATGCCGATGCTGCTGGCGATGGCCTTCGGCATCGTCGCGCTGTTTCTGTCGGCGATCGGGATCTATGGCGTCCTTGCCTATCAGGTGGCGCAGCGGCGCCGTGAGATCGGCATCCGCATGGCGCTGGGCAGCTCGGTGCGCGCGGTGTTCGGGCTCGTGCTCGCCGACGGCGCGAAGATCGTTGCGGTGGGGCTCGCGCTCGGACTTGCCGGCGCCATGGTCATGGGCAGCTACATCGAGTCGCAGCTGTTCGGCGTCGACGCGCTGGATCCGATGGTCATTGGTGCGGTCGGCCTGGTTCTGGCGATCGTGTCGTTCGTCGCGGTGACGATTCCCGCGAGGAGAGCGGCCAGGGTCAACCCCGTGAGCGCCCTCGCGGGCGAATGATCGCGCTCGTCGTCTTCGATCTCGACGGCACGCTCGTCGACTCGCGCCGGGATCTGGCGGACAGCGTCAACGCGCTGCTCGCGGATCTCGGACGCGCGCCGCTCGATCAGCACCTGATAGGCACGATGGTAGGCGACGGCGCGAAGCAGCTTGTCGAGCGCGCGATCGCGGTCGCGGGGGGCGTCGACGATCCGCCCGCCGATGCGCTCGAGCGATTCCTCGATCATTACGATCGGCGGCTGCTCGCGCACACCGCGCCGTATGACGGCGTGATTGAAATGCTCGAAGCGCTCGAGGGGCGCGGGATCCGCCGCGCGGTGCTCACGAACAAACCGCAGCCGGCAACCGAGCGCGTGCTGGATGGGCTCGGGCTGCGGCCCTGGTTCGACGCGGGCGTGATCGGCGCGGAAGGCGACTTCCCGCGCAAGCCGGATTCGGCGGGGCTGCTCGCGCTTGCCGCGCGCTCGGGCGTGCCGATTGGGACCACGCTGCTGGTCGGCGACGGCGGCCAGGATGTCGAGACGGCGAGACGCGCCGGCGCGCGCATCTGCGGCGCGCGCTACGGCTTCGGGTTTCCCACCGCCGTCGACCTTCTCCATGAGTCCGACTGGGTCATAGACACGCCGATGGGCTTGCTGGCGGTCCTTCAATCCTGAGCTGGAACTCCCGGGCCGCCCCGGGGTCAAATTACCTTCGGACCTTCAGGAGGTGTCAGGATGCGCCGCTTTACTCTCGCCGCTCTCGTGCTGATACTCGCCGGCTCGGCCGGCCAGCTGACCGCACAGTCGCAGGATTCGGTCATCGTTTCGTCGCGCCAGCAGACTCAGCAAGGTAACCACGACGCCGCGATTGCGATACTGCGCGGCGGTCTCAATTCGCGGCCCAATGACGAGGCGCTCAAACACGAGCTCGCCAGTGTCCTCGGGCTGAAGGCAAGCGCGCTCAGCGCGGAGGTTACAGCGCTCCGGCGCGAGATCTCGGCCCTGCGCGGGCAGCCGGCCATGACGGTAACCATCACGCCCGGCCGGACCAGTGCGTCGGGTATCGCGGGCGCGACGCCGGTGCGCGTCGGCGGCGACGTCAGGCAGCCGATGAAGCTCATCGATGTCAAGCCGGTCTATCCGCCCATCGCACTGTCCGCGCGCGTTCAGGGCATGGTGATTGTGGAAGGCGTGATCGACACCCAAGGCAACGTCTCCGAGGCGAGAGTGCTGCGCGGCGTGCCCCTGCTGAACGAGGCGGCGCTCGACGCGGTCCGGCAGTGGCAGTACACGCCAACGCTGCTCAACGGCGTGCCCGTGCCCGTCATCATGACCATGACGGTGACCTTTACGCTTCAGGACCGCTAGACCGACTTACGCATGGCCGCTGCTATACTGCGCGGCCATGCGACGCTTTTTCCTCGCCCTCGTCCTGCTGAGCGTGCCGGCCTCCGCCGCCGCTCAGGCCGCCCACGACCACGGCGCCACCATCGCCGGCCGCATTCCGCGCGACATCATCGAGCGGCCCGTGCCGATTCGCGAGGGCATCGGCAAGGTCTCGCATCCCACAAGCACGAAATCGAAAGAGGCGCAGGCCTTCTACGAACAGGGCCTTGCGTACCTGCATTCGTACGTCTGGCTCGAGGCTGCGCGCTCGTTCAACCAGGCCATCCGGCTCGACGGCGGCTTCGCGCTCGCGTGGGTCGGCCTGAGCCGCGCGTACACCGGGCTCGAAGATGCGGAGATGGCGCGCGACGCCCAGAAGCATGCCGAGGCTATCAAGGACGTCACGCCGCGCGAGGCGCGATGGATCGACGTCCGGGCGAAACAGCTCGAGGCCATGGCGGTGCGGCGCGACAACATTGAGCGGGCGGACGGTGCGCAGTATGCGTACATCAAGGCGATCGACGCGGCGCTGGAAGGCGACCCCATGGATGCGGAGCTCTGGACGCTTCGCGGCAACGCCGAGGAGCCTAATGGCGCATTCGGCCGGGGCCAGCGCGGCACGGCGTCGTCGATCGCGTTCTACGAGCGCGCGATTGCGCTCGCGCCGGGCCACTTCGGCGCGCATCACTATCTGATTCACTCGTACGAGCAGATCGGCCATTTCGACAAGGCCCTCGAGCACGGCAAGGTGTATGCGGACGCCGCCTCGGAGGTGCCGCACGCGCTGCACATGTACGCGCACGATCTGATGAAGCTCGGACGCACGGGCGAGGCGATCGAGGTCTTCGGACGGGCACGCACGCTCGAGCACGCGTACTACGCGCGCGAGAACATCGCCCGCGACTTCGACTGGCATCACGCGCACAACCTGGCGCTGCTCGCGCTGTCGCACCGGCACGAAGGACAGCTCGACGAGGCCGAAGCGCTGCTGCGCGAAGGCGCGTCGGTCGGCCAGTCGTCGCCGGTGCGCAAGGGGTATTACCAGGGCGTGCTGCTGGATCTGCTGTACGCTCGCGGCCGGCATGACGAGGTCGTGCGCGAGGCGCGCGAGCTGTCGACGTGGACACAGCTGCCGGTGAAGGCGCTCGGGCATGCGCTGGCGGCGCGCTCGCTGATGGCGCAGGGCCGGCACGCCGACGCCGCGCCGCACATCGAGGTCCTCGCGAAGAGCGGATCCGAAGCCGGCATGTACGGGATCTACGCCGACCTGCAGGCGGGCCTCGCCCTCGGCGAGCACGAGCTGCGAACCGGCAAGCGTGCCGAAGGCGCCCAGCGGCTGCGCGCCGTGATGACGCGCGCCCGCGGCCAGCGATCGCCCGACGGCTGGATCGAAGGGCTGTTCACGCTGGAGTCGGTGTTCGAGATCGCCCGCGCGACAGGCGAGTGGGATCTCGCGGCCGACGCCGCCGCGCGCCTGATGGAGCACGACAAGGCCTACGCCGGCTCGCAGGAAGCCGCGCGGGTTATCGCGGTGCGTGCCGCGGAGTCACGGCGTCCCTGACGGCCGTCTCGAGCTCGGGAAAGCTCCACGTGAATCCGAGCGCGCGCGCGCGGGCGGGCACCGCGCGCTGACTGGCGAGCAGCATCTCGTCCGCCATCTCGCCGAGCAGGAGTCTCAGCGCAAACGCGGGCGCGGGCATGAACGACGGCCGCCGCAGCGCGCGTCCGATGGCTTTCGCGATGTCGCGGTAGCGCGTCGGCTCCGGCGCGCAGACGTTGAGCGGTCCGCGCACGGCCGCCGTATCGATGGCCCACAGCGTCATCCGCACCCAGTCGTCGCGATGAATCCACGCCCACCACTGGCTGCCCGATCCGAGCGGGCCTCCGGCGCCAAGCCTGAACGGCAGCAGCAGCTTCGGCAGCGCGCCGCCCTCGCGATGCAGCACGACGCCCGTACGCAGCAGGACGACGCGGGAGCCGAACGGCTCGGCTTCGCGCGCCTCGGCTTCCCACGCGACGCAGATCCGCGACAGGAATCCGGCGCCGGGCGGCGACGTCTCGTCGACGACCTTTTCTGAATCCGGATAGAAGCCGACGCCGGAGCCGCTGATAAGCGCGGCAGGCGGCCGCGATGCCGCGCGCACGGCCGCGACCAGGCTGCGCGTGGCGAGCACGCGGCTCTGGAGAATCCGTTCTTTCTGCGCGGTGGTCCACCGCTTGTCGGGCATCGGCTCACCGGCAAGGTTGACGATGGCGCCGGCGCCGTCGATCTCGCGGGCCCATGGCCCGATCGTGCCGTCGGGCGTCCACGGCGTGGCGCCGCGCCGCGAAAGTACGATCGTCTCATCGCCGCGC
>DATKDT010000005.1:0-6945 GCA_035512575.1 Vicinamibacterales bacterium
ATCCGTTTGCCCAGCACGTCGAGCTCGGCGTGGCTGCCTTCGACCGCGCGCACCACGCCTTCGAAGCCGAGGCTGCCGGTGCGCACGCGATCGCCGATCGCCGGCACGTAGTCAGGATCGGCTTCCTCCGCGGCCGTCTCGCCCGGCACGCCACGTACCGCCTCGGCGGCGCGCGCCACGCCTTCCCGCGCCTCCGCGCGCAGCCGGCCGAGATCCCCCGTGCTGATGCCGGTGAGTCGAGGTTTCCCTGCCGTGAGCGAAGTCGAACGGTGCTTCGCCTCGGCCTCCAGCGCGCCGGCCTTCTGCTTCAGCCGCGCAATCGTGCGGTCGATCTCCTCGCGCGCGTCGCGCACCCGCTCTTCGACCGCCGCGTCCACGCGACGTCGCAGCTGCGCCTCGCGATCGCGCAAGGCTTCGTCGCGCGACTTCAGCTTCTGCCGCTCGGACGCCGCGTCCTCGCGTTCTTTCGCCGCGAGCCGCCGATCGTGATCGAGCGCCTGCATGTCCTTCTCCACGCGCGCCAGATGCGCCTCGAGCTGCGTCTCGCGCGTCGTCCTTCGCCGCCGCGCGTCCGCGATAACCGAGGCGGGCAGGCCGAGGCGCGCGGCAATCTCCAGCGCAAGGCTGCGGCCCGGCATGCCGTACAGGAGGCGATATGTTGGCGCGAACGTCTGCGGATCGAAGCCGAACGCCGCCACCGTCACGCCCTCGGTCGTCGCGCCGTACGACTTCATCGTGTCGTCGTGCGTGGTCGCAATCACGAGCGCGCCGCGCGTGCGGAAGTGGTCGACGATGGCCATGCCGAGCGCGCCGCCTTCGATGGGATCGGTGCCGCTGCCGGCCTCGTCGAGCAGGATGAGCGCCGGCAGCGCGAAGTCGCGCTCCATCGACGCGATGTTCGTCATGTGCCCCGAGAACGTGCTGAGGCTTGCCGCGATCGACTGCTCGTCGCCGATGTCGGCAAAGATGCAGCTGAACACCGTCGTGCGGCTGCCGTCGGCGGCCGGCACGTGCAGACCGGCCTGCGCCATCATTGCGAGCAAGCCTGCGGCTTTCAGCGCAACGGTCTTGCCTCCCGTATTCGGGCCGGAAATGATCAGCGTCTGCGTCGGCGGCGCGATCAGAATGTCGACCGGGACAGGCTGGCTGGACACGCGACCCGGTAAGGTTTTCCCGGTTGGCCCATCGTCGGGCGAGCCAACCGGGAAAACCTTACCGGGTCGCGTCTCGGGTTCGTCGAGCAGCCGCCTTACCGCAGGTATCAGCAACGGATGGCGCGCGCCGCGCCACTCGAGCCTTGGCGCTTCGTTCTGCGCGCTGATCTCGGGCTCGATCGCCTTCGTCAAATCCGCAAACCGCGCCTGCGCGTGCAGATGATCCAGCGCGCCCACCGCGGCGAACGCGCGGTCCGCATCCTCGCGCCTCGAACGGAACCCTTCGGTCAGCGCCACCAGCACGCGATGCACTTCCTCGCGCTCGCGCTGGGTGAGCTCCACCACGTGGTTGTTGAGCGGCACGGTCGCCAGCGGCTCCACGAACAGGCTCGCGCCGCTCGAGGACGCGCCGTGGACGATGCCCGGCACGGAATCCCGGTGTTCGGCCCGCACCGTCACCACGAACCGGCCGTGGCGGTCGGTCACCACCTGGTCCTGCAGATACTTCGCGCTCTCGCGGCCCCGCACCAGGCGGTCGAACGCCGTCCTCAGCTCCTGCCGCTGCCTGCGCAGCTTTTCCCGCACCTGCCGCAGCGCCGGACTCGCATCGTCCAGCACGTCGCCCGCGGGGTCGATGGACCGCCGGACCGCGGCGATTTCGTCCCTGAATGACGCAAGACCCGACACACGGGCGGCGAGCGCCGGCAGGTCGCCGGCCTGTTTGTGGATCCCTGCGGCCGAGCTTTCCAGGTTGGCCAGCATGTCGGCCAGCGCCCGCAGTTCCAGGGGCTCCAGGGCCAGGCCCACGGTGCTCAGGGCCGCATGAATGGGCTGGAAATCCTCGGGTGCGGAGAGGGCGATGCTGCCCCCCAGGGCCGCGTGGCGCCTCATTTCGGACGTTTCCTGCAGGCGCCGCTTGACCTCGGCCGGATCCGTCTGCGGCACGAGTTGTGCGATGCTCTCGCGCCCGAGAGAGGTCTGGGTCAGACGGCCGAGAGCTGCGACGATGCGGTCAAATTCGAGTGTGCGCCGCGTGCCTGCCTGCATGAACCCCTGATCGTAGGCTAGAATCGTTGGTTTGGAGCGGTAATACCAGCCGGATTGCGCGCGATATGACTCCACTCGAAACAGGCATCCTCGTTCTCTACTTCTTCATCCTGAGCATCCTGGCCGTCTACGGCTGGCACCGCTACTACCTGGTCTACGAGTACATGAAGCACCGTGACCGGGTGCCGGGTCCTCAGCCGCTGCCGGCGGCGCTGCCCAGGGTGTGCATCCAGCTGCCCATCTACAACGAGATGTACGTGGCGGACCGGCTGATCGACACGTGCGTCGAGATGGACTATCCGCGCGAGCTGCTCGAGATTCAGGTGCTCGACGACTCGACCGACGAGACGCGGGCGATCGCGGAGCTGGCGGTGCTGCGGCACGCGGCGCGCGGCGTCAACATCGCCTACATCCATCGGACCGATCGCAGCGGCTTCAAGGCCGGCGCGCTAGAGAACGGCCTGCGGCACACCGACGCGCCGTTCGTGGCCATCTTCGACGCCGACTTCATTCCGCCGGCCGACTTCCTGAAGCGCACGCTCGGCCATTTCAGCGACGAGAAGGTCGGCCTGGTGCAGGCGCGCTGGGGCCACATCAATCAGGATTACTCGCTGCTCACGAAAGTGCAGTCGATTCTGCTCGACGGCCACTTCGTGCTCGAGCACGGCGCCCGCAACCGCGCGGGCTGCTTTTTCAATTTCAACGGCACCGCGGGCATCTGGCGCCGGTCGGTGATCGCGGATGCCGGCGGCTGGCAGCACGACACGCTGACCGAGGACCTCGATCTCTCGTATCGCGCGCAGCTGCGCGGATGGAAGTTCGTCTTCCTGCCGGACCTCGTCTGTCCCGCCGAGCTGCCGGTCGAGATGAACTCCTTCAAGTCGCAGCAGCACCGCTGGGCGAAGGGCTCAATCCAGACCTGCCGCAAGGTGCTGCCGCAGATTCTGGCGTCGGACCTGCCGTTCAAGGTGAAGGCCGAGGCGTTCTTCCACCTCACTGCGAACTTCAACTACCTGCTGATGATCGTGCTGTCGCTGCTGATGTTCCCGGCGATGTACGTGCGCTACAGCATGGGCTGGACCGAGGCGCTGCTGATCGACCTGCCGCTGTTCGCGGCCGCGACGTTCTCGATGGCGAACTTCTACACGGTCTGCCAGCGCGAGCTCTATACGGACTGGGTGTCGCGCGTGCGGTACCTGCCGGTGGTGATGGCGGTGGGCATCGGCCTCGCCGTCAACAACACGCGCGCGGTGCTCGAGGCGATCTTCCGCAAGGAAACCGAGTTCACGCGCACGCCGAAGTACGGCATCGAGCGCACGGGTGACGAGTGGCAGACGAAGAAGTACCACACGTCGATGCTGGTGCAGCCGCTCATCGAAGTGACGCTCGGCCTCTACTTCACCGGCACGGTGTTCTACGCGCTGGCCAACGGCATCTACGGCACGGTGCCGTTCCTGATGCTCTTCCAGGCCGGTTTCCTCTACGTCGGCTGCACCTCGCTCATGCAGCAGCTCGCCAACGACGGCGTGCTCGCCCCGCAAACGGCGAAATAGGTTAAGACTTAACACCCTTCAGATATCTACCCAGAAACTCCGCAGCCCGCTCGAAGGTGTAAATCCACCTGCTGTGAATGAGCGAATCGTGCACGTCGTCCGGAAACACGATGAGCTCGTAGTAGACGTCGTGCGCGCGGAGCAGCTGCACGAGGCCCGTGGTCTGCTGGAACGCGACGTTGCGGTCGTCGTCGCCGTGCAGCAGCAGGACGGGCGACTTCCAGCCGTCGATGGCGCCAATCGCGGATGACTTGAATGAGACCGACTCGGGATCCAGCGAGCTGCCCCAGAGGTGCACGCCGGCGAGGTCGACGCCGACCTTGAAGATGTCGGAGTTGCGCGCGAGCGCCTGCGCGGTAAGCACGCCGCCGTAGGAGAGGCCCCAGATGCCGATGCGATCGGGATCGACGTCGGGCCGGCCCTGCAGGTATTTGCCGGCCGCGAGCACGTCGGCGTATTCCGAGTTGCCCTGGCCGCCGCGGTTGGGCGCCGCGCGGAACGACCGGCCGTAGCCGACGCCGCTGCGAAAGTTCACCGACAGCACTACGTAGCCCTGGTCGACCAGATACTGATCGAACGCGTAGGCCATGTGGTAGAAGTGCCGGTAGTGATACCCGAGCAGCATCTGCCGCACGGGTCCGCCGTGCACGAAAATCACCGCCGGGCGCTTCTCACCCGGCTTCAAATCCTCCGGCAGGAACAGCTGGTTGTAGAACTCGAAGCCGTCGTCCGCCTTCAGGGTCACCGCGGTGGGGACGACGTGCGCGTCGAGCGGGAAGCGGGCGGGCAGTTTCGGGTAGAGGATGCGCTCCTCGCCGCCGCCGGCGGGGACGATCGCGACTGACATTGGGCGCTTCGCGTCCGCGTAGAAGATCGCGACGTGTTTTCCGGAAGCGACCGGCACCGGCATCGTCTCGATGCCGTCGCCCTTGGTGACCTGGCGCGGCATGCCGCCTGCGACCGGCACGGCCCAGATGTCGCGGCGATCGATGTCGCCGGCGTTCGACGTGTAGAAGAACGTCGCGCCGTCGGCGGATATGCGCCATGACGTGGCGTCTTCGATCATGCCGTCGGTGGTGGTGAGCAGCGTGGGCCGCGCGGTCGACACGGCATCGGTCACCGGCACCGCGAAGAAGCGATCCCATTCGTCATCAGGCTGGACGGCCGAGAACACGACGTGGCTGCCGGCCCACGTGAAGTTATTGACGTTGCCGAAGACGCGGTCGTCCTTCTCGTTGTGCCAGAACTCGCGGCCTTCGCCCGTGGCGGCGTCGGCTATCCAGAAGGCGAGTGTGTAGCCGCCGCGGAACGCCGCGCGCGTGAGTCCGGGAATGCGGGTTGCGGCTGCCGGGATGTTGGGGTTCTGACCCTGTCCGCCGCGTCCGGGTCCGCCCTGGCGCGCCGCGGCTGGTCCCGGAGGATTGCCCACGCCGCCGATGCCGGTCTGGCCCTGCTGGCCGAAGGGCAGGCCGGGGCGCCGCAGGAAGGCCACTCGCCGGCTGTCGGGCGACCACGCCGGGCTCGAGTCGCGGTCGACGTCCGGCGCGAGATACGTGACCTTGCGCGCGGCGACCTCATAGACCCCGATGTACGCGTGATCGGTGCGGTTGCTCACGAACGCAATCTTGCGGCTGTCTGGCGACCACACCGGATTGCTATTGGAGCCCCACACGGTGAAGTACGGCCTGTCGCCCTTGTCGGCCGGCGTGGCGGCCGCGGGCGCGGCCACCGGCGCGCGATAGATCTGGTTGTTCTTCACGTAGAGGACGGCGCTGCCGTCGGGCGCGAGCTGCGGTGTGCCGCGCTCGATGACGGCCAGCTTGCGCGGCGTCGTGCCGCCGCTCGTGCGCACGGCCCACACGGCGCGCTCGCCGCCGGCCGGATCGCTCGACGGATTCGCCACCCAGTTGTCGCGATTGAGCGCGTGCCCCCGCACGAACGAGACCAGCGACCCATCGTCCGAAATCGCCAGATCCGTCATGTCGACGCCATCGTCATTCATGAAGGATGTGAGCCGGACGGGCGTCCATGCCGGCGCGGCGGCGACGTACACGTTGCGCTTGCCCTCTTCGTAGGCGATCCAGGCGACGCGGTCCGCCTTTCGCGCGGCTACGAGCGTCATGGGATAGCCGGGGCTGATGTAGTCCGCTGGGGTGCTTGCCCTGAGCGCAGTCGAAGGGGGGGCTTTTTGGGCCGCCGGATAGGCGCTGGCGGCGAGAAAAATGGCGACAACGAAGGCCGGGACTTTGGCTCCGGCAAACAGGACTTTCATGGGGCAACCTCCGAGGCGCCAATGATATATTCGCCCGGGTTCCCGACATGAATTTCGCGCGCGTCGGCCTGGCCGCCCTGGCGGCGTGGGCTGTCTACCTGGCGCTCGGTTTTCTCATCTACGGCGTCATGCTCGACGACGTGTGGGCGTCGCTCCAGCGGACCGGCGTCGCGCGCTCGTCCGCGACGGCGGCGCCGCTGATGCCGATCGGGTACGGCGCCGGCTTCCTTGGCGCGCTCGCCTTCGCCTATGCCTACGCGAAGGGCTACGAGGGCGGCCCCGGACTTCAGGAGGGCCTGCGCTTCGGCGTGCTCGTCGGCCTGATGCTCGTGACGTTCGTGGTCGCGTGGAACTACGTCAACTTTCCCCTTCCCCCGGCCTACCTCGCCTGGGTTTCGGTGGCCACGGTCATCCAGTTCGCCGCGCTCGGCATGGTCGTCGGCCTGATCTACCGGCGCCGGTAGCGCAGGCGCGCTCGCTCAGCCGGACGCGAGGTATTTCCGCGTGCCTCCTCGTACGTCCCTGTCCATGTCGGCCCGCGAAAACACCTCGCATCCGGCAGCGCTCGCGCCCGGCGTTCGCGCGGCGAGCGAGTGGCAGATGCTAAGCGAAGGCGTGCTTCACGTCTCGGCTCGATTTACAGTTTACAATCCGCACCCGCGCTTCGCGCCTGAGCGTGCATCTGCCCGAGCTCCAGCCAGCGGACGCGTCAGCGCGAGAGGACGCGTTAGAATGTCCTAATGGCAACCGAGGCAAAATCGAAAGCAGGGCTCGAGGAAGTGATCGCGGGGCAGTCCGCGATCTGTTTTCTGGACGGCGAGAAGGGCGTGCTCGCCTATCAGGGCTTCGACATCCACGACCTCGCGGGCCAGGCCAGCTTCGAAGAGACCTGCTACCTGCTGTGGCACGGCCGGCTCCC
>DATKDT010000006.1:0-15314 GCA_035512575.1 Vicinamibacterales bacterium
GCGATGGCGCTGGGCCGCGTCGACTTCGACATCGTGTTCGCCAAACCGGCGGCAGGGGCCGCGCCGGCCGCGCCCGCGCACGACCCATGGAACGCATGGGTCTTCAGTCTCAGCACCAACGGGAATCTGAGCGGCGAGGCCAGGTCCGGGTTCTCGAGCTACCGGTTCAGCGGATCGGCCAGCAGGGTAACCGAGGCGTGGAAGATCAGCTTCAGCAACAACTGGAGCCGCAGCGAGAGCAGGTTCAACGTATCGGAAACCAATACGGTCAAGACCCTCACCAGCAGCTGGAGCAGCAGCGCGCTCGTGGTCAAGAGCCTTGGCGAGCAATGGTCTGCCGCAGTTCGCAGCTCGGCCAGCGGCTCGACATTCTCGAACTACGACCTGAACACCCGTGTGATGGCCGGTGTCGAGTACGACTTCTTCCCGTACTCAGAGTCGACACGGCGATCGCTGACCGTCAGCTACATGGCCGGCGTCGCCCATTACAATTACCGTGAGCTGACGATTTTCGACAAGCTCACGGAAACCCAGCCCGAACACACGATCCTCGCGAGCCTCGGCCTGCGTCAGCCCTGGGGATCGGTCAGCGGTCAGACGAGCTTCTCGCAGCACCTCGACGACCTGTCGAAGAACCGCCTCAACATGTACGGCAGCGCGAACGTGCGGCTGTTCAAGGGCTTTTCGTTCAACGTGTTCGGCGACTATTCGCGCATCCGCGATCAGATCAACCTGCGCAAGGGGAACATCTCGGAGGAGGAAGTGCTGCTGCGCCTGCGCCAGCTGGCCACGGGCTATCAGTACTACGTGGGCTTCGGCGTGACGTATCGCTTCGGCTCCATCTACAACAACGTCGTCAATCCGCGCTTCGGCGGGGGCGGTGGGCACATCATCTTCTTCTGACGGTTGCTGGCTGTCGGTTGCCGGTTGTCGGTGTGAGCCGGCAGGCACAATGGCCTGCCGGCTGAATCTCCCCTAGAATCAGCGCCATGAAGCGGCGCTTTCTGCTCAGTTTTCAACTTGCCCTCGTTCTCGCGGCCGCCGGGGCGCTCGCGGTCCCGCAGGCGGCGCAGCAGCGCGTCTTCCCGGCGGCTGAATGGGAGCGGATCGCCGATCCCGAGTCGGCGAGGTTCTGCGCCGACCGGCTCGCGGCTGTCGAAGCCGCCGCGAAGGGCCTCTCCACCACCGCCATGATGGCCGTGGTCGGCGGCCGCGTGCTTTTCGAGTACGGCGACGTCACGACCGTCAGCTATCTCGCCTCCGTGCGCAAGAGCGTGCTCGCGATGCTCTTCGGCAAGTACGTCGAGAGCGGCAAAGTGCGTCTGACGAAAACGCTGGCCGAGATGAACATCGACGAGCACGGCGGCCTCACCGGCGAAGAGAAACAGGCCACCGTCGAGCATCTGCTGGGCGCGCGATCCGGCATCTACCATCTCGCCTCCAACGCGGGCGACGACCTGGCCAGCGCGCCGCCGCACGGCTCGCAGAAGCCGGGCACCTACTTCCTCTACAGCAACTGGGACTTCAACGCGCTCGGCACGATCTTCGAGCAGGAAACCGGCCTCGGCATCTACGACGCGCTCGAGAAGGATCTTGCCGTGCCGATCGGCATGCAGGACTTCGACAAGTCGCGACATCGGCGGACGGGGGACGCCGAGCGCTCGCGTCACCTGGCGTATCACATGAACTTCTCGACGCGCGACATGGCCCGCATCGGCCTGGTGATGCTGCGCGAAGGCGACTGGAACGGCCGGCAGATCGTGCCGCGCGACTGGGCGCGCCGCATCGTGACGCCGGTCACGCGCCGCGACGAGATGAATCCCGCGCGGCACCGTCAGGGTCCCTTCGGCTACGGCTATCTGTGGTGGGTATGGGACGGCCCTGCGGCGACCGGCGCGTATGAAGGCGCGTACACGGGCATCGGCGCTGTCGGGCAGTACATCACCGTGATCCCGAAGCTCGACATGGTGATCGCGCACAAGACGGTGCCCGGCGGCGATCGCACCGTCACGCGGCCGCAGTACCTGTCGCTGGTCGAGGGGCTCGTCGCCGCGAAGTGCAGATAACCCTCACGGCCGGCCTTTTCGCCCTCTGCGCAGTGGTCATCGTGCTGGCTGGCGTGCGCCTCTCGCGCTACGGCGCCATCATCGCCGAGAAAACCGGCATGGGCGGCACATGGACGGGCGTGGTGCTGATGGCGGCGGTGACGTCGCTGCCCGAGCTCATCTCCGGCGCCAGCTCGGTCGTCATTTTCGACGTGCCCGACATTGCCGTGGGCGGCGTGATCGGCGCCTGCATGTTCAACCTGCTGACGCTGGCCTTTCTCGATTTCCGCCATCCGAATCCGCTCTCGGCGCAGATCCATCAGCGCCACGTGCTGACCGCCGGCTTCGGGCTGCTGCTGCTCGGGCTCACGACGATGGCGCTGCTGGCTGGCTGGCGCGCGCCGGCGATCGGCTGGATCGGCCTGCACAGCCTGGTCTTTCTCGCGGTCTACGTGTTCGCGATGCGCACGATCTTCGTCTTCGAGCGCGCGCACCTGGCCGAGGTCGCCGAGAAGCTCACCGGGGAAATCCCGTACGCCGACATCACGCTGCGTCACGCCATCGCGATGTTCGGCGCCGCGGCCGCGGTGCTGGTGAGCGCGGCCCTGCTGCTGCCCGGCGCCGCCAGTGAGCTGGCGGCGCAGACGGGGCTCGGCGAGAGCTTCGTCGGCAGTCTGTTCGTGGCGGCGTCCACATCGCTGCCCGAGGTCGCCGTGTCGGTCGCCGCGGCGCGCCTCGGCGCGCTCGACATGGCCGCCGGCAACCTCTTCGGCAGCATTCTCTTCAACATCGGCGTGCTGGGCGTCGACGACCTGCTCTATACGTCAGCCCCCATTCTGGCCGCCGTCTCCCCGGCGCACGTCGTCTCGCTCGCCGGCGCCATGACGATGATGTCGATCGCCATCATCGGCCTGACGTACCGCGCCAGAAAGAAGCGCTTCCGCCTCTCGTGGGATGCGCTCGGCATCGTCGCCATCTACGCGATGACGATCGCGCTGCTGAAATCCGTCAGCAGCTAGACATTCCCGGGCTTGATCGCGAGCACCGAGCGGCGCAGGCCGTGCAGCACCCGCTCGGCCGTATTGCCCATCACGAGCCCGGCAACGCCGCCGCGCCCCACCGTGCCCATCACGACGAGATCGATGTTCTTCGCTTCGACGAACGCCAGAATCGCTTCGTGCGGCTCCGCCTTCACGATTTCGGTTGCAATGCCTTCGCTTTCCGGCCCCAGCCCCGCGACGAGCGCATCGAGCGCTTCCTCGGCTTCGCCGCGCGACGCCGCGAGGAACGCCTCGAAGTCCTCCGGTTTCATCCGCGCGCGCAGCAGCTCGTCGCCGAACGGACACCAGGCATTCATCACCGTCAACGTGCCGCCCCAGAGGCTCCGAATCGTGAGCGCCGCGTCGAGGATGGAGGCGTTCAGGCTGCGCTCTTCTTCGTGCTCGGTCGCCGCGTCGACGGCCGCGAGAATCCGGCGCGGCGGCCCCGCCGAATCGGGCCCGACGATCCACACCGGCACCGGGCATTTGCGCAGCAGCTGCATGTCGACCGGCCCGTACAGCGGCGGGGGCGTCTTCAGGTCGCGGCCATGCGCGCGGACGACGAGATCGGCGCCGATGCGGGCCGCCTGATCCAGAATCGCGGACGCCGGCCTGCCGCGCAGCAGTGCGGTCTCCGTGGCCACGCCGGCGGGGGCCTCGCGGGCCGCGCGCGCCAGGCAGTCCTGCCGGTGCCGCACCAACTCGTTCTCGATCTCGGGTGTTGCAAACAGCCGCGCCGCTTTCGGCACGTGCGGCAGCACGTCCATGATCGTGACGCGCGCGCCGGCGCGCGCCGCCATGTCGAAGGCCTGCGTGAGGGCGGGATGCCTTGGCGCCGCGGCGTCGATGTCGACGAGAATTCTGCGAAAGGTCGCCATGCGAGGAGAATAGCATCGTGAAGTTGCCGCTGCATGCGCTTTCGGCCGGCGACGCGCTCGCGTCGCTCTCGACATCGCGCGAGGGTCTGACTGCCGCAGAGGCCGCGGCGCGGCTGGCACAGTACGGCCGCAATCAGCTGACGCCGGCGAAGCAGGTGTCGATCGTCACCCTCCTCCTCCATCAACTCACCAGCGTTGTCGTCTGGCTGCTGGCGGCCGCGACGGGGATCGCGCTCCTGCTGGGCGATCACGTCGAAGCCGCCGCGATTGCCGCGGTGCTCGTCATCAACACGCTCATCGGCTTCGTCACCGAGCTGCGCGCGCGCCGCGCCATGGAGGCGCTGCTGAAGCTCGAAGCCACGAAGGCCACCGTGATGCGCGACGGCGCGCCGTCGGGCATCGATGCGCACCTGCTGGTGCCCGGCGACATCGTCCTGCTCGATGCCGGCGCGAACGTGCCTGCCGACGGCCGCGTGATCGAGGAACAGGAGCTGCGCACGAACGAAGCGGCGCTCACCGGCGAGTCGATGCCCGTCTCGAAGGACGCCGCCCTCACGATCGCCGAAGACACGCCGCTCGCCGATCGCAAGACGATGGTCTACAAGGGCACGGCGGTGTGGGGGGGCACGGCGCGCGTCGTGGTGACGGCCACCGGCGCGGCCACCGAGCTCGGCAAGATCGGCGCGCTCGTCGAAGGCGTGCACGAAGAGCGTACGCCGCTCGAGATCCGGCTCGATGCGCTCGGGCGGCGGCTGATCTGGGTTGCGCTTGCCGTCGCCGCGCTCGTGGCGGCGCTCGGCGCGTATCAGGGCGCGCCGCTGGGCCTGGTCGTCGAGACCGGGCTCGCGCTCGCGATTGCCGCCGTGCCCGAGGCGCTGCCCACCGTCGTCACCATCGCGCTTGCCGTCGGCATGCGCCGGATGGCGCGCCGCAACGCGCTCGTGCGCCGTCTTCCTGCCGTTGAAACGCTCGGCTCCACCACCGTTGTCTGCACCGACAAGACGCTGACGCTGACGACCGGCGAGATGACGCTCGACCGCATGTGGATCGCGGGCGGCGAAGTGCCTCTTGGAAAAGCTCCGCCGCGGCTGCTTCGCACGGCCGTTCTCGCCAGCGGCGCGGCCGATCCGATGGACGACGCGATTCTTGCCGCGGGGAAGAAGTTCGGCGTCACCCGCGACGCGCTGGCCGGCGAGCGGCCGGCGCGCGGCACCGTGCCCTTCTCGAGCGAGCGGAAGTACATGGCGTCGTTTCACGAGCAGGGCGGCGCGCTCACGGTGTATGTCAAAGGCGCGCCGGGCCGGCTGCTGGAGATGAGCCGCGTGCTGGCCGACAACACGGGCCCGCGCGAGCTCGACGACGCGCTGCGGCGGCACGTGCGGGAGGGAAACGAGGCGCTGGCGCGCGAGGGGCTGCGCGTGCTCGCGTTCGCCTCGGGCCGCGTCGACGCGGCAAACGAAGCCGCGATCAAAGATCTCACCTTCGAGGGCCTCGGCGGCTTCGTCGATCCGCCCGCCGAGGGCGTGAAGGAAGCCATCGCCACGCTGAAGGGCGCCGGCCTGCGCACGATCATGATCACCGGCGATCAGAAGCTGACCGCCGAGGCCATCGCGCGCGAGCTTGGCGTCGACGGCGTCTACAGCCGCGTCTCTCCCGAAGAAAAGTTGCGCATCGTCGAAAAGCTGCAGGGTGAGGGCGAAATTGTCGCCATGCTCGGCGACGGCGTGAACGACGCGGCCGCGCTCAAGCGCGCGGATGTCGGCGTCGCGATGGGCAGACGCGGCACCGACGTCGCCAAGGAGGCCGCCGCCATCGTCCTGCAGGACGACCGGTTCGGCACGGTCGCGGCGGCGGTCGAGGAAGGCCGCGTCATCTACACGAACATCCGCAAGTTCGTGTTCTATCTCTTCAGCTGCAACCTGGCGGAGGTACTCGTGCTGCTCGGCGCCGGCGTGGCGGGCCTTCCGCTGCCGCTGCTGCCGCTGCAGCTGCTGTGGCTCAACATGGTGACCGACACGTTCCCGGCGCTCGCGCTCGCCATGGAGCCGGGCGATCCGGACGTGATGCGGCAGCCGCCGCGCAGCCCGAAGGAAGCCATCCTCTCGCAATCGTTCCTGCTCGGCGTTCTCTTCTACGCCGCGCTCATCACCGCCGCCACGCTTGCGGCTTACCTCTGGGCACTCGACAACGCGCCGCACGCGGCGGTGACGATGGCGTTCATGACGCTGTCGTTCGCGCAGGTGCTGCACCTGGGCAACGCGCGCAGCGCCGGCGCGGTGGTGCGGCCGGCGAGCATCATCTCGAATCCGTGGGCGATTGCGGGGGCGGGGCTGGCGATCGGGCTGCAGCTGCTGGCGATCTTCTACGCGCCGCTGCGGGACTTGCTGGAGCTGGTGCCGCTCGACGGGCGGCAGTGGATGATCACCGCCGGCTGCGCTGCCGCGCCGGCGGTGATTGGTCAGGTGCTTAAAGTCCTCCGCCGGGCTTAGCCGGCGGCGTCGTCTTCGCGGGCTCGGTCTTCTTGCGCGCCTTGAGCCGCTCGTTGATGTGTTCTTCCATCTTCAGGCGCGGGATGCCCTCGAGCATCCAGTCGGGCGCCGGCGCGTCCTTCAGGTAGTGGTCGAACCACTCCTTCATGCGCACCGTGTAGTCCTGCTGGTTGGCGGGACGCGCGAGGCCGTGATTCTCGCCCGGGTACTCGAGCAGAATCACCGGCTTGTCCATGCGCCGAAGGGCGTTGAAGTACTCGATGCCCTGCGTGAAGTCGACCGCGCCGTCCAGATCGTTGTGCAGGATCATCAGGGGCGTCTTCACGTTCTGCGCGTGATACACCGGCGAGTTGCGCGCGTAGGCTTCCCAGTTGTCGTTGTAGCCGCTCGTGAACCGGCCCTGGCTGGCCTCGAAGATCATGCCGTTGGTGACGCCGCTGTTCTTGTAGATCAACCCGTACATGCTGATCATGTTCGTGAGCGGCGCGCCCGCGACCGCCGCAGTGAAGATGTCGGTCTGCGTCACGAGGAACGACGTCTGATACCCGCCCCACGAGTGGCCCTGGATGCCGACGTTCTTCGGGTCGACAATCCCCGTGGCGAGCGCCGCTTTCACGGCCGGCACCACGCTCCACACGGCCGACATGCCCGGATCGTTGACGTGGTACGTGATGTCGGGCATCAGCACGGCGTAGCCGTTGCTCGTGTACACCGAGCGGTTGAAGCCGTTCGACGTCGGCCGCGCATAGGTGTTGTGCCCCTGCGTCAGCCGCTCGTAGATGTAGACGACCATCGGATACTGCTTGCCCTTCTCGTAGTTCGCGGGCAGGAACAGCGATCCCTGCAGCTTGCGGCCCTTCTCGCTCGTGTAGTCGAGCAGCATCGCGTCGCCCGACCACGCGAAGTTCTTCTGATCGGGATAGACGTCGCTGATCTTCTTCGCCGGCCCGAACGCCATCGTCGTTACATGGAAGTTCGGCGTCTCGGCGCGCGTCTCCCTGGAGTAGACGATGACGTCGGCTTTGCGCGCCTTCATGAGGCGGCCGTGCATGGCGTCGTCCCACGTGAGGTTCTTCACGCCTGGCTTGCCGGGATCGATGCGGCCGAAGCCCTGCTTCTTCGTCCACTCGCCGTAGACGTCGACGTAGAGCGGCTTCGACAGATCGATGCCGCGCTCGTCGGGATCGAGCGAGAAGCGCGTGCGGTGGCGGATGCCGTCCCTGGTGCCGTTGACGGTAAGGTTCACGGCCGTGCCCTGCGCGACCGGCACCTGCCACACGTCGAACCCGTCGTTCAGCACGACGAACCGGCTGTCGGACGAGAAGCCCCAAGGATTGCGCGGGGGATCGACGACGTTGACGTCGCTCTCGATGTTGACGAAGTTCGCCGGCACCGATGCGGTGATGTTGCGCGTCTGGCCGTTCGTGAGGTCGAGCACGTGGAAGTGCTTGTCCTGATAGAACAGCACCTTTGTGCCGTCGGGTGAGGGACCGTAGATCCACCGGTTCTTCCTGAGCGCCAGCTTCCTCTCGCCGGTGGCCAGGTTGACCGTGTAGACATCGCGGAACTGGCGGCCGTCGAGGTTGCCCATGCGCTGGTATTCGCGCACGTCGTAGCCGACGGCCCACTTGTCCTTCGGAGCGATGTTCACCGTGCGCAGCTCGTCGTCGGCCAGCCGGATGAACTTCTGCGTGGCGGGGTAGTAGATCGAGACGTAGCTGTAGTTGCGGTCGGCGTTCTGCTGCACTTCCTGCTGCGACTGCAGGCGCGGATCCTTCCAGTGCCAGATCACGAGGTTCGGCTTCTCGTCGGCGTTGTCGTCTGCGGCGGGCGGCGCGGCCGGGGGCGTCGCGGGCGCGGCAGGCGCGTCTTCGCCTTCGGCCGGCTCGGGACGCGAAGGACGATCGGACTTGCGCAGCTCGTGAATGCCGAAGATGAGCGCATCGAGATCGTCGGTCCACGACGGCGACCGGTTCGGGCTGATGGTCATGCCCGCGGGGAATGACTTGTCGGTGGACGGATCGAAGGTCACCTTTGTCGGCGCGGCATTCGCGCTGAAGCCGGTGAAGCCGACGACCGAGTGCAGGCGATCGCGGTAGGCGCGGTCTTCCCTGCCCTTGAGCACGGCGAGGGCGTCGCCCTTTTCGGTCCACGTCGGACGCTCGTACCAGGCCTTGCCGCTGTCGAGGACGCGGACCGTACCGGCCGTCATGTCGCGCAGCTGCAGACCGTTGCCGGCCTGATCGGCGGCGTCGATGGTATAGGCGAGCCAGCGGCCGCTCTTGTCGAACTGGAAGTCGGCGACGTTGCCGAGGCTGAGCTCATCGCCGGTGGCGAGGTCGCGCAGGATCAGATCGGTGCCGCGCGGACGGCTGCTCGGCGCGGCCGGACCGGCCCCACGGCCGCCGGGGGGCGGAGGCACCGCAGGGCCGCCAGCCGCGGGAAGCGCGGGGCCGCCGGCGGCGGCATCGGCGCCATAGCGGTGCAGCGCGATCCAGCCGGGCGTCTCGCCCGAGAACGCGAAGCGGCGAATCTTGGCGACTTCGGTCTTCGTGCCGTCGGCGAGCTTGATGATCGTCACGCCGGTCTGGATGGGACGCCGCGCGCGGCGCGCGGCCTGCGCGGCCTTCCGCGTCATCGTCGTCGACACCGCGGCGTAGGCGGAGTCGTCGGAGAACACGGTCGCGCCGCCGAAGCCCTCGCCCACGGCAACTTTGTATTCCGTGTCGTTCGCGGTATTGCGGATGATCACCTCGCTGTCGCCCTGCAGGGGCGACACGCGGTAGGCGATCCACTGTCCGTTGTTCGAGAGCGTGGCGGCGCCGAGGCCCTTCCAGGCGAGGATGTCGTCGAGCTCGATCGTTTTCGGCGCGCCGTTGGCGGCCGGCTGCGTGTCGGCGGCGGGCGCCTGCGCGGCCGCTGCGGGTTTTTGCGGCGCGGCGGATTGCGCCTGCGCCTCGAGAGCGGGTGTGGCCGCCAGCGCCGCGACGAGCGCGAGCGCGGACAGGCCGAGGATGCCGCGCATGCGGATCCGAATCATGGAAGTGCCTCCTGCGAACTTGGGTGCTATATGCCTGGTGGCTAAGTGCTATGTGCCGGAAGGGCCGGATCGTAGCACGCGCGCGAATGGGTGATGAGGGTATTACGCACGGCGGGAGGGTGAGGTTTCCAGGGCGCGCATACATAACAAAGTGTGTTATATCCGCGTCGCCGAGATTTCCGCTGGCCAGATATAACAACTTGTGTTATAAACTGCTGGAAAGATGCCTCGCCATGCCTGACCGTCGCCATCCGCACGGGGCCTATCGCGAAATCCTGGCGTATCGCAGCCATCGCATGTTGAGTCAGGCCCAGCTCGCCGAGGCTCTGGGGGTGACGCAGGCCTACATCTCCCAGCTCGAGCGCGGCACGAGGCGGGTGTCCAGGAAGCTGGCGGCGAAGCTGGCTGCCCTCCCCACCCAGCACCATCTTCCCGCGACGGTCTTCCCAGAGGAACTCGCGCCGCTCGATCGCGTCGACATCGACCTGGCCGCCGACCTTGCCGCGCTCGGCTACCCCGGGTTCGCCGCCGAGGATGACGCCGCACCGAAAAATCCGGCTGCCGTCATCGTCTCGATCCTGAAGCGGCGCCACGTCGCGCCGGGCGTGATGGCCGCGATTCCCTGGGTGCTGCTGCGCTTTCCCGATCTCAACACCGGCTGGCTCGTCGATCAGGCGCGTCTCAACAATCTGCAGAATCGCCTTGGGTTCCTCACGCAGCTCGCCTGCGAAATCGCGAAGTCGCACGCCGCCGCCGGCCGGTTCGACGAGGCGCATCTGGTGAAGCTCGAGGGCATGCGCGGCGAACTCGAATCGAGCCGCCTCGCAAAGCAAGACACGCTCGCGCGTGAGCTCTCGCCGTCCGAGCGCCAATTCTTCGAAGAGCACCGCACCGAAACCGCCCGGCACTGGAACCTGCTGACCGGCCTCACGAAAGAGACCCTGCCGCACATCGGCGCGAGCACCCGATGATCGCCCTGTGCCGCCTGTGAGCGAACCACCATGGACACGCTCACGCTCAACATGATCGCCATTGCCGTGAGCACCGCGGCGCTGCTTGCCCAGGCGCCGCTGACGACGCTGCTCGCGGCTGCACTGCTGCACGAACGGCTGACGCCGCTCGAACTGGCCGGCGGCGCGCTGGTGCTCGCCGGCATCTACGTGGTCAACCGCGCCGAAATGGCGCCGCCCCGTCCGGCAGCGCCGCGCGCCGGTGGCCCATCCTCTTAGCTCATGGCCCGCGCCCGGCCGCAAAGAGCATGTCGGCCTCGTGGCCGTTGTGCGCGCGGCATCGCAGCTCGATGTTCGCGACGCCTGCCTCACCGCCGGCCGCCTACGGCTTCACGTGATGCAGCTCGAGCCCGCCTCTCTCGCGGCAGCGGCCTTCGCGTCCGGCAAACGCGCAGCGACTCTTGTCGCGCGCCCACACCGCGCGCCGCACAGCCGCAGGAATCAGCCGCGTGCCTTTCTTCGCCGGCCGCGCCGTCAGTCGCGGCCGCGCCACGAGCGTCAGCTTCCGCTTCTCGAGATCGGCCAGCAGCGCCGACAGCGCGCGGTCGAAGACGATTGCGAGATCGCCATTCGGCACTGAATGCCGCAGCAGGTCCTGCACCACCCGCAGCTTCGCGCGCGTCTCGCCGGATACCGTGAACTGCACCTTGTACCGCTCGGGCGCGAGCGGCCTGATGACGGCGGCCGGACGCGGCGCCACCAGTGTGGACTCTGGCGGCAAGACGGCCGACGGCGCCGACGACATAACGGCAGGCGCGACGTCTGAGGCCGGCGCGGCGTCCGGAGCAGGCGCGAGCAAGGCCGTGGCCGGCCGCGACGGAGCGGCCACTCGCCGCACCATCGACGGCACGTCGGGCTTTGGCGCGAGCCGAGCGACGATGACTTCGACTTCAGCTGCCGTTTTGTGAGTCGCTTCCTGCAACAACGAGAGGCAGTTGGCTTCGTTGAGATGCTTCGCGAGCAACGACACCACGGTCAGCGAAACGCGGCTATCGGCGATCAGGTCCAGCACGATCGGAAATCGCCGCGCCAGGCGAGCTGCCGCGATACGGCTGCATGCGGCACGCTCGGAAAGGTGAAGGCTATGCGTGCAATAGTCGAAGAAGGAGCTGAAACCTTCCCCCAGAAACAAGCGACGAACGTCGAGCTCACTCAGAGTGGCAAGCAAAGCAGCCGTCGCTTTTCGCTCGACTGCGACGCAGTCCTGCGCGCGCTTGAGGACTGCGTCATCATTCAACTGCCGCACAACCATCAAGCGCGTGACTCACCTTTCCTTTGTAGCATCGTCACGCCGTTGTGCAACGCTGTCGATGCAAATAGATCTGCAGCTTCTGCAACGCTGATCGCCGCAGCCTGTGGATGAACTGTGGAAACCTTCCTCGAGGGAGATTTCCACAGGTCAGCGTTGACGTTACTGCAGCGATCGGCGCGAGTCTTGTGCCAGACGCGGGAGGCGGGGGCGCGGCGGATCGCGTGGCGCGCGCTACCCCAGTCGCTTCAGCACGACCAGCGCGCGATCGGCGACCTGCACTTCGCCGCCGGACGGGAACACCGTCCCGCCCTCCTCGTTGATCGGCGCCGGCGTGGCGGTGTCGAGCACGACGCGCCACGAGTTGCCGTACGCGCCGGGGGGCACGGTGAAGGTCATCACTTCGTGGTGCGCATTAAAAAGGATGAGAAACGTATCGTCGACCACGCGCTCGCCGCGCGAGTTCGGCGTCGGAATCGCCTGGCCGTTCAGGAACACGCCCAGCGACTTCGCGAAGCCCACGTTCCAGTCCTCTTCCGACATCACCTCGCCGCCGGGCGTGAACCAGCCGATGTCCACCGCATCGGTGCCGTGCAGCGGCCGGCCCTGGAACCAGCGGCGGCGCCGGAACACCGGATGCGCGTGCCGGAACGCGCTCAGCGCGCGCACGTACGCGAGCAGATCCTCATCGGCCGCGTCCCAGTCGATCCACGAGATCTCGTTGTCCTGGCAGTAGGCGTTGTTGTTGCCGTGCTGCGTGCGGCTCATCTCGTCGCCGGCGAGCAGCATCGGCACGCCCTGCGACAGAAACAGCGTCGCGAGGAAGTTGCGCTGCTGCGTCGCGCGCGCCCGCAGAATCTCCGGATCGTCCGTGGCGCCTTCCACGCCGAAGTTCCACGATTGATTGTGGCTCTCGCCGTCGCGGTTCTCCTCGCCGTTCGCCGCGTTGTGCTTCTCGTTGTACGACACCAGATCGCGCAGCGTGAAGCCGTCGTGCGCCGTGATGAAGTTCACGCTCGCGTACGGCCGCCGCGCGGTGTTCGCATACAGATCCGAGCTGCCGGTCAGCCGGTACGCGAACTCCGCCAGCGTCTCGTGCCCGCCGCGCCAGTAGTCGCGCACCGTATCGCGGTACTTGCCGTTCCACTCGGACCACAGCGGCGGGAAGTTGCCCACCTGATAGCCGCCTTCGCCGACGTCCCACGGCTCCGCAATCAGCTTCAGCTGGCTGATGATCGGATCCTGCTGAATGATGTCGAAGAACGCGGACAGCCGATCCACTTCGTGCAGCTCGCGCGCGAGCGTCGCCGCCAGATCGAACCGGAACCCGTCCACCCGCATCTCGACGGCCCAGTACCGCAGGCTGTCCATGATCAGCTGCAGCACGTGCGGATGCCGCATGTTGAGCGAGTTGCCCGTGCCCGTATAGTCCATGTAGAACTCGGGCTGATCGCGCAACAGCCGGTAATACCCATTGTTGTCGATCCCCTTCATCGACAGGATCGGCCCCAGATGATTCCCCTCCGCCGTATGGTTGTAGACGACGTCGAGGATCACCTCGATCCCGGCCGCATGCATCGTCTTCACCATCTGCTTGAATTCCTGCACCTGCTGCCCGACGACGCCCGATGACGAGTAGCCCGAGTACGGCGACAGGTAGCCGATGGAGTTGTAGCCCCAGTAGTTCCTGAGGCCGCGGCCGACGAGGATGGAGTCGTGCACGAAGTGGTGAACGGGCATCAGCTCGATCGCCGTGACGCCGAGCGCCGTGAGGTGATCGATCGCGGCCGGATGCGCCAGCCCCGCGTACGTGCCGCGCAGCTCGTCGGGAATTCCCGGATGGCGCATGGTGAATCCGCGCACGTGCGCTTCGTACACCAGCGTCTTGTGCCAGGGAATGCGCGGCTGCCTGTCGGTGCTCCAGTCGAAGAAGGCATTAATGACGACCGACTTCGGCACGTGCGCGGCGCTGTCGGCGTCGTTCACCGGCCCGTCGGGGTCGTCGAAGCGATAGCCGAACACCGACTCGTCCCAGTCGACGTCGCCGTCGATGGCCTTCGCGTATGGATCGATCAGCAGCTTGGACGGGTGGCAGCGATGCCCCTGGGACGGCGCCCACGGGCCGTGCACGCGATAGCCGTAGCGCTGCCCCGGCCCGACCTGGGGCAGATAGCCATGCCAGCAGAGCGCGGTGTTCTCCGGAAGATCGACGCGGGTTTCGACGCCCTGCTCGTCGAACAGGCAGAGCTCCACGCCTGTCGCGACTTCCGAAAAGAGTGAGAAATTGGTGCCGAAGCCGTCCCAGGTCGCGCCCAGGGGATACGGCTGGCCTGGCCAGATTTTCATGCGGAGCGGCTCACGACTGATCTACTCTACCCGCGCCTGGAGGATTCATGATCAACCGCCGCCACCTCGTCGCCTTTGCCCTGGCCATCCTGCCCGCCTTCGTGGCGGCGCAAGCCCCGATGCCGCCGGCCTCGGATCGTCTCACGCTCGAAAAGTACCTCGAGCTCGAAACCGTGTCGAACCCGCAGCTGTCGCCCGACGGCAGACAGATCATTTATACACGCGGCTGGATCGACAAGGTCAACGACCGGCGCGAATCGTCGGTCTGGATAATGAACGCCGACGGTTCCCGCAACCGGTTCCTCGTGAAGGGCTCGAACGCCACCTGGTCGCCCAACGGCGACCGCATCGCGTACACCGCCGAGGGCGAGCCGCGCGGCAGCCAGGTGTGGGTGCGCTGGATGGACGCGGAGGGCGCGGCGTCGCAGATCACGCGGCTCGAATCGAGCGCGTCCGGCCTCCGCTGGTCGCCCGACGGGCAGTGGCTGGCGTTCTCGATGCAGATCGAAGATCGCAACAGCTGGCCGATCAAACTTCCCAAGGCGCCGGCAGGCGCCAAATGGACCGAAACCCCGCGCATCGTCGAGCGCCTGAACTATCGGCGCGACGGCCAGGGCTTTACCGACATCGGGTACCGGCAGCTGTTCGTGGTGCCGGCCGGCGGCGGCACGCCGCGGCAGCTCACCGCGGGCACGTGGGATCACAACAACCCGCGATGGACGCCCGATGGCACGTCGCTGCTCTTCAGCGGCAATCGCGCGGAGAACGCCGAGTATCAGTGGCGCGAATCGGACGTCTACGCCGTCGACGTGGCGTCGGCCACCGTGCGGCAGCTGACGTCGCGCAAGGGACCCGACAACGGACCCGTGCCGTCGCCCGACGGCAGGCGCATCGCGTACACCGGCTACGACTGGACGAAGAACACCTGGATCGATCAGCGGCTCTACGTCATGAACGCCGACGGATCGAATCCGCGGCTCGTGTCGGGCGACTGGGATCGCTCGCCGTCGAACATCACGTGGAAGGCCGATAACTCGGGCGTGTACTTCACGGCGCAGAACGAAGGTTCCCAGAATCTGTATTTCCTGCCGATTCCAGCGTCGGGCGCAGGACGCGTGCAGCCGGTCACGACGGGCACGCACATGCTGAACGTGTCGGACATCAGCGACAGGGGCGTCGCGGTGGGCACGCTGACGACTTCCGAGAAGCCGGCTGAC
>DATKDT010000007.1:0-3890 GCA_035512575.1 Vicinamibacterales bacterium
GAGATCGCCGCCACGCGCACCGAAACGACGCGCACGATGACGACGCTGCTGGCGGCCATTGCCGGCGTGTCGCTGCTGGTCGGCGGCATCGGCATCATGAACATCATGCTCGTCTCGGTGACCGAGCGGACGCGCGAGATCGGCTTGCGGCTCGCCATCGGCGCGCGCGGCAAGGACGTCCTGTTCCAGTTCCTCGTCGAGGCCATCGTCATCAGCCTCGTGGGCGGCGGCATCGGCATCGTCATGGGATTTGCATCCGCGGAGCTGGTGAAACGGTTCGCGGAGTGGCCGGCCGTCGTGCCGCCCAACGCGATCGGTGTCGCGTTCGGGTTCGCCGCCGCGACCGGCATTTTCTTCGGGTTCTACCCGGCGCGGAAGGCCGCCGGCCTCGATCCAATTGAAGCCCTTCGATTCGAGTAGTCAACCAGGGAGCTAACGACCATGAAGCGTGCAATATTTTCAGGGATTCTCGCAGTTCTGTTCACGGCAGGGATGATGGCGCAGGCCAAGCCCGATTTCTCGGGCACCTGGACGCTCGATCCTGACAAGAGCGTCATGGGCGGTGGCGGCGGCCGTCCCGGCGGCGGAGGCGGCGGACGTCAGGGCGGCATGGGCGGCGGACCGCTGACCATCACCGTCGCGGGCCAGAAGATGTCCATTTCGCGCACGATGGGCCAGAGCGGCAACACCCAGACGACCGTGTACATGCTCGACGGCTCGGCGTCGAAGAACACGACGCCCGGACGCCAGGGCGGCGAGCCCACGGAGGTGACCTACACGAGCAAGTGGAACGGCGCGAAGCTGGTGACGACGATCACCAACCCGATGCGCACGTCGACCGAGACGCGCTGGATCGACGCCGACGGCACGATGGTGGTCGAAACGACAGGTCCCGGACGGGAAGGCACGCCGATGACGTCGAAGCTCGTGTACAAAAAAGGCTAGAACGCAGAATACAGAACGCAGAACGCAGAAGGGCCCGCGGACGACGTCCGCGGGCCTTTTTTATTTGGGCGCGGCCGAGAGCTCCGCGATCGTCTGGCCGCTGCGCGGATCGATCCAGCCCGGAACGATCTCGGCCAGCGGCGCCAGCACGAACGCCCGCTCGTGCACGCGCGGGTGCGGCACGGCGAGCCCGGGCTCATCGATGACGAGGTTGCCGTAGAGGATCAGATCGAGATCGAGCGTGCGCGGCTCGGTCGATCCGGTGCGCACGCGGCCGCGCTCGGCCTCGAGCGCGAGCAGCGCGTCGAGCAGCGCGCGCGGCGCGAGCGCGGTATGCCCCGCCACGGCGGCGTTGAGGAAATCCGCCCCGCCGACACCCACCGGCGCCGTTTCAATGTAGGAAGACACCATCAGGCCGTCGACGAACCCGCGCAGGCGGCTGACGGCCCAGTCGAGATGCTCGGCGCGATTGCCGACATTCGAGCCGAGAGCGATGGCGACGGGGATCATGCGCAGGCGCGGTGTCCGGTGTTCCTGAGCGACGGCGTAAAGAGATCGCAGGCGCGACCGCTCTTTGGCGCGCCCGCACCCCGCCGGCGCGAAGGAATACCGGACCAAGCGCCGAGCATCGCTATCCCAGCCAGCGGACCGGTAGGACGCCGCCGCCGGTGCCGGCGCCGTCGGCGCGGCGGCCCAGCAGGTCGTCGCGGCCCGCGAGCATCTGATCGAAGAAGCGCTTGTGCTCGAGCGTCTCGCCCAGGACGACCTTCATCATGCCGCCGTGCCGGGCGTGATCGAGCGACGCGGCGCGGGGCCGCCAGCGCTCGACGAACGCCGCGGCGTCGCGCGCGTCCTGCTCGACGAACGGCTCGAACGTCGCCTTCTTCTGCGGCTTGCCGAGATCCGGCTGGCCTACGTCGTGCGGCTGTCCGCCCAGCTCGGCGATCGCCGCCTCGAGCCACTGCAGGTGCACGTCCTCGCGGTTGATGAGGTACTGGTAGGTGTTGTTGAAGTCGTAATGCGTGACGTGCCGCGCCACCGCGACATGCCGCTGCCGCAGCGTCAGCTTCTCGCGATGGAAGTCGCGAAGGATCTCGCGCAGCTCAGGGGTATTCACGCGCTCTGCTTCTCTTTGCAGGTGATGCACACCCGCGTCCAGGGGATGGCGTTGAGACGGGCGGGCGCAATCGGCTCGCCGCAGTCGCGGCAGATGCCGTAGGTGCCCTTCTCCATCCGGTACAGCGCTTCTTCGATGGCGGCGAGAATCTTTGCGTCCGTCTGCTTGAGCTTGAGCTGGATGTGGACTTCGTTGCTGCCGCTGGCCTGGTCGGCCAGGTCGCCCTGGCGGCTGTTGACGTCGAGCGACGACTCGAGCGGCTTCGTGCCGGTCGTGTGCGCCAGAATCTCGCCGCGCTTGCGCAGCAGGGCCTCTTTGGCCTCGCGGAACGGCGTCTGGTCGGTCTGCTGGTCCATGTCGGCACTCTCCAGGGCGCCCCGGGGCGCCCGCAAACCCCGATTTTAGCCTATTCGCCTCTCAGGCTGCCGAGCGGCTTCCTCAGAATGACGTCGATGCTGGCCACGAGCCCCACGACGAGCACGACCAGTGCGGTGGCCGCGACGCCGACGGCCGGGATGTGCGGCACCGGCGCCCAGTCCATCTCGAGCAGGCGCGTTGTGACGGCCCACGAGAGCGCGACGGCTCCGCCTGCGCCGAGCAGCCCCGCCAGCGAGCCGAGGATGCCGTACTCGATGGCCACCATCGCCGTCAGCCGCCGCGTGCTCGCGCCCAGCGTGCGGTAGATCGCCGCTTCATAGTGCCGCTGGAAGCGCGTCATCGCGACGGCGCCCACCAGGATCAGCATGCCGCTCGCGAGCGCGATGACGCCGACGATCGTGATCGCCAGCGTGATGTTCTGCACGACGCCCTGGATCGTGCGGATGATCTCGCGGACGTCGATGGCCGAGACGTTGGGCCACGCGGAGACGAGCTCGCGCTGGAGACCGGCGCGCGCAACCGGATCGCGCGGGGCCCGCACCAGCGCGATGAACGTGCGCGGGGCGTCCTCGAAAGGTCCGGGCCGGAAGACGAACATGAAGCCGCCGTTGCGCGCCTCGCTCCAGTCGACGTCGCGAATGCTGGTGACGCGCGCCTCGACCACGCGCCCGGCGATGTCGAAGCGCATGCGATCGCCGATGCCGATGCCCCGCCGCGCGATGCCCTCCTCGATCGAAACCTCGGGCTCGCCCTCGGGCAGCGGGCCGTCCCACAGCCGGCCCTCCTGCATCACTTCGTTGACCTCGAGATGCGAGCGGTACGTGATGACGTACTCGCGGCCCAGGCCGCGGCGCCGCACGTCGTCATACGCGTCGAGATTGACGTCGCTGCCGGCCACGCCGACGACGCGGGCGCGGAGCACGGGGATGTAGCGCGCCGGCTCGATCGCGCGCGCGTCGACGAGCGCGCGCACGCCCGGTTCCTGATCGCGCTGGATGTCGATCAGGAACATGTCCGGCGCGTCGTCGCTCAGCTCGAGCGAGAAGGCGTTGAGCAGGTTGGCCTGCACGTGCTGAATGGCAAGGATGAAGAACGCGCCGAGCCCCACCGTCAGGAGCACGACGCGTGTCTGATTGCCGGGACGCCCGAGGCTGACGATCGCGTGCCTGAGCGCGAAGGCGCGCGAGCGCGTGAGCGGCCGCACCAGGCGCACGAGCAGCGCCGACGCCGTCTGCAGCACGAGCCCCACCGCCGCGAGCCCGCCCATGACGTAGAGGCTGGCCTCGAGCGAGCCGGCCTGCCACGCCGCCACCGCCGCCAGGCCGGCGACGACCACGGCGTAGCTCGCCCACGCCACCCAGTCGCGGCGGCGCGCCTGCATCGCCGTATCGGCCCGGAGCAGCAGCAGCGGCTTGACGGCGCGCGTCTCGAGCAGCGGCACCAGCGCGAA
>DATKDT010000008.1:0-4137 GCA_035512575.1 Vicinamibacterales bacterium
ACGACACGAACTTCGCCCAGCCCTTGTCGGCCGCCACCTTCGTCAGCGCCGCCGTCAGCGTCGTCTTGCCATGGTCGATGTGGCCAATCGTGCCGACATTGACGTGGGGTTTGGACCGATCGAATTTTTCCTTCGCCATGATGTTTTCGCGCGCCTCGTTAAACGGTTACGTCGTCTACACTGCGGTCCACCTTCGCTCGCTCATCGCGAGCTTCGGTGGACAACCTTCGCCTGGCTTGCCAACCGTAGCTCGCGTATTGGCAAGCGCGAGCGAAGGTTGGAGCCGATGACCGGGATCGAACCGGTGACCTCGTCCTTACCAAGGACGTGCTCTGCCAACTGAGCTACATCGGCCTACGCCGCTTCCACCTTCGCTCGCTACTCGCGAGCTACGGTGCACAAGTCGCGGCTTCGGCCGACAAGCCGGCCTGCCGCAGAGCGGCCAACTCTCATTCAACTCAGTGGCTTGCCATCCGAAGCGCGCGCAGCGCGCGCAGGATGGAGCGGGAGACGGGGATCGAACCCGCGACCAACAGCTTGGAAGGCTGTGACTCTACCACTGAGTTACTCCCGCGAACCCGATCCTGTCTCTATTGAAAAATGGAGAATGGAAAGTGGAAATTGCAATCTCCATTTTCCATTTTCCATTCTTCAATAACCTTTCTGGTGGCGAGGGAAGGATTCGAACCTTCGAAGCCACTGGGGCGACAGATTTACAGTCTGTTGCGTTTGACCGCTTCGCTACCTCGCCAAACCCGCCCCGCCCCTTCCCGACACACGGCGACGACGCGCCGGCTGGCTCCACCGGCGTCTCGTGCCGGGAACCGTTCGTGTCACATAAGAGAATTCGGGGATGTGCCTTCCTTGACCGTGCCCGGCTCTGGAGCTGGCGAAGGGATTTGAACCCCCGACCGGCTGATTACAAATCAGCTGCTCTACCGGACTGAGCTACGCCAGCCAAAACAAAAGGCAATTTGTAGCACAAAATATGCCGATCGGGCAAGTCAAGGGGGGAAGAGACGCCAGGCCATGGCCAGCCAAGCCCTTACGGATCAGCCACTTACGAGGACTTTCCAACAATCTTTCGATCAGGCCAGCCGCTGGCGTACGGCCTCGAACAGCGCAATGCCGGCAGTCACAGAAACATTCAGACTTTCCGCCTCGCCGCTCATCGGGATGGCCACCAGGCGATCGCAGCGCTCGCCCACCAGCCTCCGCAGCCCGGTGCCTTCGGCCCCGAACACGAAGGCCGTTGGAATCGTGTAGTCCACCTGATCGTAGCGTTCCGTGGCGTTTCCGTCGAGCCCGACCGTCCAGACGCCCGCCTCCTTGAGCTCTTCGAGCACACGGGCGATGTTGACGACGGTGGCAATGCGCACGCGGGTGAGCGCGCCCGCGGCCGCTTTGGCCACCGCACCGCTGAGCGGAGCGGCGTGGCGGCCCTGGCGGATGATGCCGTCGACGCCGGCGGCGTCGGCGGTGCGGATGATCGCGCCGACGTTGTGCGGGTCCTCGATGCCGTCGAGCACGACCAGAAACGGCTCGCGTCCCTCGGACCGCGGGACGTCGAGAATCTCCTCGAGCGTGTAGGCCGGCATGGCGGCCATGTGCGCGGCAATGTTCTGGTGCACGCCGCCGCGCGTGAGCCGCTCGATCGCCATCTTGTCGACGATCTCCACCGGCACGCGCAGCTCGCGCGCGCGATCGAGCAGCGCGGCGACCCGATCGCCGGCGCCGCGCACGGCCACCAGCCGCTCGACCTTGCGCGCCTTGAGCGCCTCGCTCACCGCGTTGATACCGTAAATCAGCATTTAGGATGTGAGACTTGATGACGTGATGATCTGGACGACACGCTCGTGGCTCGACACGACGTGCTTCACACCCGCGCCTGACGCCAGGCGCGATCCGCGGTCGATCGCGGGCACCGCAAGATCCAGTTCCGGACCCGACTCGGTGGCCGTCAGCGCGATGCGCACCGGATGGAACAGGGCCTTCCCCTTCACGCCGGTGCGATCCTTCACGCGGCCCATCGCCGCGCGAAAGGCCTCGCGGTCGACGAGCCCGTCGCCGCGCGCCTCCTCGGCAAAGGCCTCCAGCACAGGGCGCCCTTCGGGCTCGGCGGCCACCAGCGCCGCCGCACGCGCCGCATCCCACTCGAAGATGAAGTCGAGACGATCGGCCACCTCGGCGAGCCGATCGACGCTGCCGGCCGTGATGGGCATCAGCGACGCGATGAACTGACGCGCCTCCGCGGTGCGCTCGCCCACCCACCCGCGCTCGGCCAGCCACGACCAGCATTCGTGCGCCAGCCGCTCGGGCGCCGCCTGCTTCATGTAGTGCCGGTTCATCCACGCCAGCTTCGCCTCGTCGAAGACGCCGGCGCTGTGGCTCACGCGGTCGAGCGAGAAGCGCCGCGCCATCTCGTCGACCGGCAGCAGCTCGGGATTCGCGCCGCCAAGCGCTGCTGCGGCCTGCTCCGCCTCGGTCACCGGCGACCAGCCAATCAGCGCCAGGTAGTTCACGAGCGCCTCGGGCAGATAGCCCTTCGCGCGGAACTCCGCCACCGACGTCGCGCCGTGCCGCTTCGACAGCGGCGCATGATCGGGCCCGAGCACCAGCGACAGGTGCGCGAAGGCCGGCGGCTCCATGCCCATCGCCTCGTAGAGCAGCACCTGTCGCGGCGTGTTCGAGATGTGATCCTCGCCGCGAATCACCTGCGTCACGTGCATCAGCGCATCGTCAATCACGACGGCGAAGTTGTAGGCGGGACGTCCGTCCGAGCGCACGAGCACGAAGTCGCCGATGACGTCGGCGCTGAAGACCACCTCGCCGCGGACGGCGTCCTCGAACTTCACCTCCCCCTCGTCGGGCACGCGGAAGCGCACGACCGCGCGCTCCCCCGACGCCACGCGGCCCGCCGATTCGTCCGGATCGAGCTCGCGGCACTTGCCCGAGTACATGGGCGGCCGTCCCTCCGCCAGCGCGAGCTTCCGCGTTTCCTCGAGCTCCGCCGCCGAGCAGAAGCAGTAGTACGCGCGCCGCCTCTCGACGAGCTCGCGCGCATGCGACGCGTACAGCTCCCGCCGCTCGGACTGCCGGTACGGCCCGTGCCCGCCGCCCACGTCGGGCCCTTCGTCCCACTCGAGCCCCATCCAGCGCAGATCGGCGAGGATGCCGCGCTCCGATTCCGTGGTCGATCGCTCGATGTCGGTGTCTTCGATGCGCAGGATGAACGTGCCGCCATGGCCGCGCGCGAGCAGCCAGTTGAACAGCGCCGTGCGCGCGTTGCCGACGTGAAGATGGCCGGTGGGGCTTGGAGCGAAGCGAACGCGCACGTCAGCGATGCCTCGTGACCACCGCGACGGCGTGCGCGGCGATGGCCTCGCCGCGTCCGACCGCGTCGACACCTTCGTTGGTCTTGGCCTTGATGCTCACGGCGGTCTCGCCAAGGACGGTGCGAAGGGCGTCGATGATGGCGGCCTTGAACGGCGCGAGCTTCGGCTTCTCGAGCAGGACCGTCACATCAACAGACGTGACGACCCATCCGGCCTCGCCGAGCCGCGTCACCGTGCGCCCGAGCAGATCGAGGCCGGCGGCATCCTTCCAGCGCGGATCGTTGTCGGGAAAATGACCGCCGATGTCGCCGAGCGCGGCCGCGCCCAGCAGCGCGTCGCACAGCGCGTGCGACACGACGTCGCCGTCGGAGTGCCCGAGCGGGCCTTTGTCGAACGGAATCTCGACGCCCGCGAGCACGAGCTTTCGGCCCTCGGTCAGGCGATGCAGGTCGTAGCCGGTGCCGACGCCGATGTCGCGCCCGCCTTCGCCAAGGCTCCCCCCTTCGCGCCCTGCGCTTCGGGGGACAAGTCGGCGGGCAAGCACCAGGTCTTCCGCCGTCGTGATCTTCACGTTGCTCTCGTCGCCTTCGACAACATGTACCGGGTGTCCGGCGCGCTCGGCCATCATCGCCTCGTCAGTCACGTCGGCGCCGCCCGTCGTCTCCATCGCATCGGCCAGCACGGCGCGGCGGAATCCCTGCGGCGTCTGCGCGAGCCAGATCGTCTCGCGCGGAACGGTCTCGAGCACCGCACCCCCTTCCGCCGGGGCGCGCTTGACGGTGTCCTGCGCCTGGCGCGCCGG
>DATKDT010000009.1:0-27060 GCA_035512575.1 Vicinamibacterales bacterium
CGCCCGCGCCCGTGCCGCCGCCAAGGCGCGCCAGGCGGCCGCCGCCCGCGCCCTGCAGGCGGCCATGACGCCGCAATACCGCACCGACGACGCGGGCAAGACCGTGCCCGACGTCCGCGCCGAAGCCGCCATCGTCTTCAACCCGTCGACCGGCGAAGTGCTGTGGGAAGAGAACTCGCGCGCGCCGCGCTCGATTGCCAGCATCACCAAGGTGATGACCGCCATCGTGTTCATGGCCGACGAGCCGGATCTGAACGAGTGGGTCACCGTCGACCGCAGCGACGTCAGCAAGGCGTCGGTCACGTACCTGCGCGCCGGCGAGCGCGTCCGCCTCGGCGACGCGCTGCATCTCGCGCTGATCGCGTCCGACAACGGCGCCGCGCGGCTGCTCGCGCGCACGTCGGAAGGCGGCATGCAGGGCTTTCTCGCGCGCATGAACGAAAAGGCCGGCCAGCTGGGCCTGCAGTCGACGCGCTTCGCGGATCCGTCGGGCCTCGACGCCAACAACATCTCGTCGGCCTACGACGTGTCGCACATGATCTCGTTCGCCGCGGGCGATGCCACCATCGGCCGCGTCATGCTCAAAGAGGGGCACAGCCTCTATACCGATCGCCGCGCCATCACCATCAAGAGCACCAACAAGCTGCTGGGCGACGCGCCCATCACCGCCGCGAAGACCGGCTACACCATGAAGGCCGGCTTCTGCTTCGCGTCCATGCTCCGCATGCCCCAGACCAACCAGGAAATCGCCGTCGTCGTCCTCGGCGCCAAGTCGAGCGTGAACCGCTTCTGGGAAACGCGCCACCTGTTCAACTGGGTGGTCGAGCGGGCGGGAGAGCTGTTCAGAGCGCAGTAAATCCCTTGGCTATCGCCGCCGCGTCGAGCGGCAGCGTGGCGATCAGGTCCACTTCGGCGAGAAACGGGCGGGGCGCCGTGCGGCAGTCGAATGCCTTCAGGTACCGCCCGCACTTTCCACACGCATAGATCCGGTAATGCCCGTCGCGGCTGGCGAACGACGAGATCGTCTGCTGGTCCGCGTTCTCGCAGCGCGGGCAGGCCCACGCGTGCCACGGCCACTGCGTGCGGCAGCGATGGCAGCTCAGATGGCGCCGGCCGTCCTTCGCGATCACCGCGAAGTCGGCCTCCGCGCCGCAGGCCGGACAGATGGTGCGGTTCCAGGCCGCCAGGTCCAGCCCGGTGAGCGCGGCCAACGCCGCGCGCGCCATGAACGGCCGCATGGCCGTGTCGCACACTTCGAGGAAGCCTTCCGACACGTCGGCGCCGTTCTCGCCGTTGAACCAGCGCGCCAGGCACCGCTCGAGCGCCGCGGTTTCGCCGCGCACCAGCGCCGACACGGCGGCCTCGTCCTCGGCCGGCAGCGCGCCCACGGCCTCGAGCGCGCGGGCGACTTCGCGCAGCGCCAGCCGCACGTCGCTCCAGTCGAAGCGGAAGTCGGGAAAGGACAGGATCCGGACGCCCTCGGTTAGCCGGGCCTGGCGGACATCGGTGGGGGCCAGCGCCGGCAGCGGGGCGCGCGCGCTGAGGCGGCGCATGATCTGGGCGAGTTCTATCTGGAGGTCGGCCGCGGGCGCCAGCTCGGGCTGGGCTGCCTTCAGCTCGCGAAGAGCCGCAACGGCGGGGGTTTCGCTGGCCGTACGCCTGGGCTGCGGCTCAACGGACACTCAGCCATTCTAGCTGAACAAGAGGGAGATCGGAGATCGGATCGTTCGGGGGTTCGGACGTTCGGGGGTTCGGAAGTTCGCCTGTCTGGTTCGAACCAAACAAGCGAACCCCGAACCCCGAACCCCGAACTACCGAACCTCTAGAATCGGAGCACCGCTCCGACTCTGAACCGGCGGGCCTGTACGAGCCCGCGCGGCGTGAAGTAGGTCGATCCCGACCGTGTCGTGCGGCTGGTGATCGTGCCCTTGTTGAGCAGGTTGAAGCCCTCGAGCGTCAGGCCGAGCCGTCGGCGATCGCCGGCGCTGAACTGCTTCTCGAGCTTCACATCCCACCGCACCTGCGCGTCATAGCGCTGCGAGCCTCGCGGCTCCGCGAACACTTCGCGGAAGCGGTCGATTCGCTGCCGCACGGTGCGCGTGAACGTCTGGCCGCTCGTGTAGAAGAACGCCGTCGAGGCGACCACGCCGAGCGGAGCGCGCCACATGCCGAGGACCTTGGCGATGTGCGTGTTGTCGTTGGTCAGCCGTCCGTCGCGGAACGGCTGGAACCGCGCGTCGAGGTTCGGGTTGTCGTACTCCGAGCTGTTCCCGAAGTTGCCCGTGTTGTTGTAGTTGCCCTCGATCTTCGAAATTACCCACGACGCCTGCATCATCCACCGGTTGGCGAACCGTTTCTCGGCCGTCAGCTCCACGCCGCGGTACTTCCGGTACGCGCCGTCCGGGTTGGTGACCAGGAACCGGTTGTCGTCCGGATCGGTGTTCTGACGGAAGAACGTCAGGTTGGTGCCCGGGTCGTCCCCGTTGCCGGTTACGCCGTCAGGCCCGGGATCGGGCCGCACGTCCTGTGACCAGCCGCTCGGCGAGCCGATCAGCATGTCGTCGATGAAGTTGCTGTTCTTTCGGTAGATGCCGGTGACGCCCACCGCGAAATTCGGGAACAGCTCGTGCTGCACGCCGAGGATCGACTGATCGAGCCGCGGATGCTTGATGTCCGGATCCATCGTGTGCACGGATCCGCCCGCCGTGACCTGGTAGGGTCCGGCGACGACGTTGAGGTTCGAATCCAGATAGTTCAGGAAGAACGGATTCGACGGCGTCAGCAGGTCGTAGTACGACGACTTCGCGCCGTCGTAGTAGCGGCCCCAGTGCCCCTTGAACACCGTGCGGCCCGTGCCGAACATGTCGAAGGCGAAGCCGATGCGCGGCCCCCACGACGTCGTCCGGAACACCGTGTCGTCGGCGGTCACCGAGAAGCCGCGGTTGTGATCGACGCGAATGCCCGGGTTGATCGTCAGGCGGCTATTCACCTGCCACGAGTCCTGCGCGTAGGCCGCCAGGCGCGTGTTGATGCTGTCGCGGAGGTAGCCGTCCCACATGTAGGCGTAGTACGGCACGCCGCTGTAGGCCAGCACGTAGCCGCCGCCCGGGTAGCCGAGCTCGCTCGTGATGTGGCTCCGCTCGAACTCGACGCCGAACTTCAGGCTGTGCTCGCCGGCGAAGCCCGACGCGAACTGCGTGATGCTCGCGTTGGCCTGGTTCCGCGTGCGGTCGGCGTTGTAGTAGTAGTACGAGTTGACGGCGAACACGTCCTCATCGACGTCGTACCACCCCATCACATCGTCGCCGCCGTACGGGCTGAGGTAGTAGTAGCCCCAGAACCCCGAGTACTTGACGTCGAACACCGACGAGGACGTCAGGACCTTCGTGTAGTTGACGTTCCACGCCACTTCGGGCGAGTCCTGATGCACCGTGGCGATTGGCGCCGTGCGCGAGTTCGCGCCGCGGCCGTCCACGCGATACATGTCGGTCTCGAAGAAGCCGGTCAGCTGGTCGCTCTGGCCGATCCTGAATGTCGGCTTGAAGAGGAAGCGCGGCGAGTGCTCGATGCGCGCGTCGGGCCCGGCGCTGTTCCACTGGCCCGTCGCGTAGAATGGGTTCACCGGCGGCGGGTACCCGGCCGGCGCCGTGATGGGCCGGTAGTACTGGAAGCTCGTGAAGAACCAGAGCTTGTCCTTCCGGATCGGCCCGCCGATCTGGAGCGTCGTGTCGGTGATGTAGTCGGTCGTCGGGGCCGTCAGATCCGGGTTCTCCTCGAGCAGCGCCGGCGTGGTGTTGTCGCCCGTCAGCGCGTCGTTCTCGAAGAGCGTCTCGAACAGCCCGGTGAAGATGTTGCTGCCCGAGCGGAAGAGGCTGTTCGACGCCACTCCCGTGAAGCCGCCGAACTCGGCGTTGGCGCCGAGGCCGATGACCTGCACTTCCTGGATCCAGTTGTGGTTGGCGAACACCCAGATCGTGCCGCCCTCGGGGTCGCTGACGTCGACGCCGTCGATCATGTAGGAGTTCGACGACGACTGACCCGATCCGTACGACGAGTAGTTGTTCGGATTGACACCTGGCGCGAGCAGCATGGCGCCGGGACCGAACCGGCTCGTGAACGGTATGAATTCCATGATCTCCTGCGGCAGGTTCTTCTGCGCCGACGAGGACTTCATGTCGACGATGGGCGACGCGGCGGAGACCATGACGCTTTCCTGCAGCCCGCCGACCGACAACGTGTGATTCACGGTGATGGTCTGGCCGAGCAGCAGCCGGATGTTCTCGCGCTTGCCCGTGGTGAAGTTCTCGAGCTCGTAGGTCACGGTGTACAGACCCGGAGGCAGGGCCGGGAAGCGGTACGACCCATCCGCTCCCGTGACCACCGACCGCGAGCCGCCGATGATGGCGGGTCCCGTGACGGTCACCGTGACGCCCGGAATGGCGGCGTCCGATGTGTCGGTCACGGTGCCGGTGAGCACCGCGGTCTGACCGACTTGCGCGGCTGCGGCGGCCGGGATGACGATCATCACGGCGGCTGTCAGCCACGGTAGGAGTCTTCTACGCATCAAGTCTCCTGTTCGTGCCCAGGGCGAGCCGGACCATCCGGATATGCCTGAGCCTGTGCATGCACGCTGAATTCTGCTCCTGCCGGTCCGTTTTAGCAACTACACCCTTAAACTGGTGGGGTTGAAACAGCTTCTTGCGTCCATTGCGGCGGTCTGCCTGGTGACTGGGCAGGCTCCAGGCTCCAGTCCCCCGGCTCCAGCAGGCTCCCGGTACCTGGAGTCTGGAGTCCGGAGTCTGGAGCCTGAGGGCGTTCTTCTCGTGACCATCGACACCCTCCGGGCCGACCGGGTCGGCGTCTATGGGCACAAGCAGGCGATGACGCCGGCGCTCGACGCGCTGGCCGGGCGCGGCGTTCGCTTTGCCGATGCGACCGCGCACGCGCCGCTCACGCATCCCTCGCATGCCGCGATCATGACGGGGCGCTATCCGGGCGCCTTCGGCATCCGCCTCAACGGCATGACGCCGCTGCCGGCGGAGGCGACGACGGTGGCGGAGCGGTTCCGGGCGGCGGGGTATGCGACCGGCGCGGTGGTGGCGTCGGTCATCCTGGACGAGGCCTACGGCATGGGCCAGGGCTTCGAGTCGTATGACGACCGGATCACGGCGCCCGCCGGTGGCGACGTCGCGCTCAGCTCGCTGCAGCGCCGCGCGGATGAAGTCACCGACCGCGCGCTGGCGTGGCTTGCCAGCCGTAGCGCGAAGCGCGAAGGCTGGTTCCTGTGGGTGCACTACTACGACCCGCACCTGCCCTACGACGCAAAATCGGGGACAGACCCGAATTTTAACAATCTGGTAAAAAACAGACCGTACGACGCGGAGGTTGCGTACGTCGACCAGCAGCTGGCGCGGCTGCTGCGCGGCCTGGACACGGCGCGCACGCTCGTCGCGGTGACGTCGGACCACGGCGAGGCGCTCGGCGATCACGGCGAGGGCGACCACGGCTACTTCATCTACGACGCGACACTGCACGTGCCGCTCATCATCGCCGGACCCGGCATCGCGCCGCGCGTCGTCACCGAGCAGGTGCGGCTGATCGATGTCGCGCCGACCCTGGCGGACCTTGCGGGACTGGACCGGCAACCGGCAACTGGCAACCGGCAACCGATGGATGGCGAGTCCCTTCGCGCGCTGATGCACGGCGGCGCGCGCCGCGACGTCCCGCCCTCCTACGCCGAGAGCTGGTACCCGAAGCTGCATTTCGGCTGGAGCGAGCTGCGGTCGCTGCGCGTCGGCGAGTGGAAGCACATTGCGGCGCCGAAGCCGGAGCTCTACGACCTGCGCACCGACCCGGGCGAGCTGAAGAACGTCATCGCGGCGCGCGGATCGGTGGCGGCGCGCATGGCGGCCGACATGCAGACGATCACGTCCGGCTTCGACGCGCGGGCGGCCGAGACGCCGGCCGCCGCGCCGGATCCCGACGCCGTCGCGCGCCTGCGCGCGCTCGGCTACGTCGGCTCGATGGCGCCCACCGCCTCCACCGCCGGGGGCGACGACCCGAAGGATCGGCTGGGCGACTATCTGGCGTATCGAACCGAGTTCAACCGCGCGCTCGGACTGCTGTCGCGGGCGCAGGCCTTGCCCACCGAAGCGGCCAGAGTGCGCATGGCCGCTGAGGCGGGGGCGCTGCTGCAGGGTCTCGTCAAACGCAACGTGCGCGCGTACGAGGCGCACCTCTATCTCGGCCAGGCCTACGCCGCGCAGAAGAAGTTCGACGCGGCGCTCGGCGAGTTCGACGCCTCGTCGCTGCTCAATCCGCAGAACGCCCAACCGCACTTCGAGGCCGCGAAAGCCTTTGCCGCGAAAGGCGACACGGCCGCCGCCGTGAAGCGCGCCGAGCAGGGCCTTGCGCTCGATCCGCAGTCGTTCTACGGCCACTACACGCTCGGCACCATCCGCCTTCGCGCCAACCAGCCGACCGAAGCCGCGCCTCCGCTGGCGAAAGCCGTCGCGCTCAACCCGGATGATCCGCGCGCCCGCGCCAACCTCGCCGAGGCGGCCATGCGCACGCGCGCGCTGGCCCTCGCCCGCGAGCAGTACGAAAAGCTCGTCGAGCTGAACTACCGTCTGCCCGAGTCGCACTTCAACCTCGGCGTGATTGCCGAGGCACGACGCGACATCGACGCCGCGCGGCGGCACTATCAGGCGGCGCTGAAGGCCAATCCCAGGTTCCAGGCGGCGCGCCTGGCGCTCGCGCGGCTCAAATGAAGCGAACCATCTGGGTCGCGGCGGCGCTCGCCGTCCTCGCGCTTGGGTTTTACGCCTGGCGCCAGCTGTCAGTCGAGTCGCTCACCACCGCCGAGGGCGCCGCGCTCGGCGCGCTGCCGCGCGGCGTCGCGCCCGGCGATCTCAACATTCTCCTCATTACGCTCGACACGACGCGATTCGATGCGATGGGCTACGCCGGCGCGGCCGGCAATCCCACGCCGGCGATCGACGAGCTCGGGCGCGCCGGCGTGATCTTCGAGCAGGCCGTCGCCAGCGTGCCGCTCACGCTGCCGTCGCATGCCACGATCTTCACCGGCGTGCTGCCGCCGAAGCACGGCGTGCGCGACAACGGCGGCTTCGTGCTCGACCCGCGCCACGTCACGCTCGCGGAGCGGCTGCGCGACGCGGGCTGGAAGACCGGCGGCTTCGTGGGCGCGTACGTGCTCGACGCGAAGTGGGGCATCAACCAGGGCTTCGACCACTACTTCGACGAGTTCGACCTCACGAAATACAAGCGCATCTCGCTCGGCGACGTCGCGCGCCCCGCCTCGGAAGTCGTCGACGCCGCGCTGCCGTGGCTCGAGCGGCAGTCGGGCGGGAAGTTCTTCGCCTGGCTTCATTTCTACGACCCGCACACCCCCTACGCGCCGCCCGAACCGTACAAGTCGCGCTTTCCCGATCGCCCGTACGTCGGCGAAGTCGCCTACGTCGACGGCCAGATCTCGCGCGTCGTCAACTGGCTCGCGTCACGCCGCCTGCTCGATCGCACCATCGTTATCGTCACCGCCGATCACGGCGAGTCGCTCGGCGAGCACGGCGAAGGCACGCACGGCCTCTTCGTCTATGACGCGACGATGAGGGTGCCGATGGTGATGCGGACGCCGTATGGCGGGGCGAAGGGGCGGAGGGTGAAGCAGGTCGTGCGATCGCACGACATCGTCCCGACGGTGCTCGAGCTGGTGGGACTGCCGGGCGACGCGTCGCTCGACGGGCGCAGCCTGGCGCCGTTCATGGCGGGCGGACGCCTCGACGATCTGGACGCCTACAGCGAAAGCCTCTATGCGCGCCATCACTATGGATGGAGCGAGCTGAAGGCGCTGCGGGCGGGCCGCTTCAAGTACATCGAAGCGCCGCGCGCGGAGCTGTACGACCTGGAGCTGGATCCGCGGGAGCTCGACAACCTGTTCGACGCGCGGCGGCCGCTGGCCGAGCGGCTGGCGGCGGAGCTGTTGAAGTCGGGCGCCGAGGAAGTGACCGACAGCGCGGCGCCGCAGGCGACCGTCGATCCGGAAACGCGCGAGCGGCTGGCGGCGCTCGGGTACATCGGCAGCTTCGTGTCGACGCCGAAGGTCGAAGGCGAGAAGCTCGCGGATCCCAAGGACAAAATCGAGATCTTCAACCTGATGTTCGCGGCCAACGAAAATGCGGGGAAGGAGACGCCCGAGCAGGCCATCGCGCGGTTCGAGAAGGTGCTGGGGCAGGATCCGAACGTGCTCGACGCGTGGATCATGCTCGGCAACGAATACTTCAAGAAGCGCGACTATCGCGGCGCGATCGACAAGTACCAGCGGGCGCTGTCGATCAATCCCGACTACGACCTCGCGACGATCAACCTGGCCAGCGCGTACCGGTCGATGGGCAACTACGACGCCGCGGTGGTCGGCTACGAGCGCTACCTCGCGCGCGATCCCAACAACGCCTACGTCATCTACCAGCTGGGCGAGCTGTACGTCGACATGGGCAAGCTCGACGAGGCGGAGGCGACGTTCAGGAAGGCGATCGCCCTGGACGAGCGCGTGGCCTCGGCCGAGAATGCGCTTGGCGCGATTGCGTTCAAGCGCGGTCAGCTCGACAAAGCCGAGCAGCACGCGCGCGCCGCGCTCGCGAAAAGCCCGACCGTCAAGCTGGCGCATCACAACCTGGCGCTTGTCGCCGAGCAGCGGGGCGACGCCGCGCGGGCGAAGCAGGAATACCGCGCCGAGATCGAGGCTCAGCCCGATGCGTGGAAAGCTGCGTTCAATCTTGCAAGGCTGCATGAACAGCTGAGCGAGCGCGCCGAGGCCGAGCAGGCGTATCGAAAGGCGCTCGAGATCAATCCGCGCTTCGCCGAGGGCTATTTCTACCTCGCGAAGTTCTGTCTCGACGCGGGGCGGCTCGAGGAGGCGGCGTTCAACGCGCGCAAAGGACTGGAAGAAGGCCCGCGCTCGGAATTCGCGCCGCTCGGCCATTACGTGCTGGCCGATGTCTTCAGCCGCCAGGGCCGGCACGCGGACGCCGCGCGGGAGGCGGAGCGCGGCAAACAGCTCGAGCGCGCCCGCGGCGCGCGCTGAACGGCAAATCGGCGTCGCGGTCGGTGAGACCGCGCGGTGCAACGCGACGGGCTCCCTGGTGCTCCGGTGCGGTGTCCGGCATTCCGCCGCGCCGGCGGGGCGAGTCGGGCCAAAGAGCGGTCCCTCCGCTCTCTTTTTTACGCCGGCGCGTCAGAACGCCGGACACCGCACCTGTGCGTGAAGGAGCCGGGAATAGAGCAGCGGCGGCTCGGTCGGGCCCGCGCTGAGCGCGAGGCGTAGGTCTGGCGGGCGCCGTGCTTCAGGTTCGGATCGATTTACCATTTACAATCCGCACCCCGAGCTACGCGGCGCGGCGACAGACCCACCCGAGCGCCTTAATGCGCGGGCTTCCGCCGAGCACCGGCGGGCAGGATGAGAATGGCTAAGAAGGCGACGAAAGCGGCACCGGCGACGAAGGCAGCGGCAGCAGGGAAACAGGCCGAGCGCATCGGCGCGAGGGCTCGCACCGGCAACCGGTTGCCGGCTACCGGTAACCGATCGTCGAAGCTGCGCGTGCTCATGGTCGCGTCGGAGTGCGCGCCGTTTGCGAAGACCGGCGGGCTCGCCGATGCCGTGGCGGGCCTTGCGAGCGCGCTCGCGCGGCTCGGGCATCACGTCACGCTCGTCCTGCCCGGCTACCGCGGCCTCGCCGCGGACGCGGCCGACGCCGGCTACGTCTTCGTGCCCACCGGCTTCGAGACCAGGTCGGTGCAGCTGCGCGAGCTCGCGTCGGCCGACGGCGTGCGCCTGATCCTCGTCGACGAGCCGGTGTTTGCCACGCGCGAGCAGTTCTATGGCGAACACGGCGCCGACTATCCCGACAACGTCGCGCGCTTCGCGCTGCTCTCGCGCGCGGCGCTGCAGTTCGCGGTGCGCGACGGCGAGCGCTTCGACGTCGTCCACGCGCACGACTGGCACGCGAGCCTCGCGCCGGTCTATCTGAAGACGCGCTATGCCGATCAGCCGGCCGCGCCGCGCGGCTCCGTCTTCACCATCCACAACCTGGCGTTCCAGGGCCTGTTCGACATCGGCGATCTGCCGCTGCTCGATCTCGACCCCGGCCTCTTCGCCGTCGACGCGCTCGAATACTGGGGCCGCGCCAGCGCGCTCAAGGGCGGCTGCGTCTTCGCCGACTGGGTGACGACGGTGAGTCCGTCGTATGCGCGTGAGACGCGCGAGACGGAGCTGGGCTTCGGGTTTCAGGGCATCCTCAAGGCGCGCGGCGATCGCTACGTGGGCATTCTCAACGGCATCGACGCGACCGTGTGGAATCCCGAGACCGATCCATATCTGCCGGCCGCGTACAGCGCCGCCGATCCGTCGGGCAAGGCGGCGTCGAAGGCGGAGCTGCTGCGGGAGTTCGGGATTGCCGATGCGGACGCGCCGCTCGTCGGCATGGTGACGCGCCTGGCGCATCAGAAGGGCACGGACCTCGTGCGCGAGGTGCTGCCGCATCTGGTCGATCGTCTGACGCTGGTGCTGCTCGGCGCTGGCGAGCCGCCGCTCGAGGCGGCGTGGCAGCGGCTGGCGGCGGATCATCCCGGCCGCATCGGCGTGCGCATCGGCTTCGACGAGCGCCTGGCGCATCTGATCGAAGCGGGCGCCGACATGTTCCTCATGCCGTCGCGCTATGAGCCGTGCGGTCTGAATCAGATGTACAGCCTGCGCTATGGCACGCCGCCGGTGGTGCACGCGGTGGGCGGCCTCAACGACACGGTGACGCCGAAGAACGGCTTCACGTTCGCCGAGGCCACGGCCGATGTGCTGCAAGCAAGTCTTGCTCTCGCCGTCGAGACGTGGCGCAACAGGCGGAAATGGCGCGCGCTGCAGCGCGCGGGCATGCAAATGGATTTCTCGTGGGACCGATCGGCCCTGGAGTATGTCAAAGTGTACAGGTCGGCGACACAGCATTCATAGGAGACGTTCGAATGGCTTCGGAACACGTGCAGACTTTCACGGACGGCAACTGGGACGGCTCGGTGATCAAGGCGGATCAGCCGGTGGTGGTGGACTTCTGGGCCGAGTGGTGCGGCCCGTGCCGCATGCTGGCGCCGACGATCGAGACGCTGGCCAGCGAGTACACGGGCAAGGTGGCCGTGGGCAAGCTGAACGTCGACGAGAATCCCGAGACGGCCATGAAGTACATGGTGCGCGGCATTCCGACGGTCATGGTCTTCAAGGGCGGCCAGATGGTCGACCAGGTCGTCGGCCTCGTCGACAAGGATTCGCTGAAGAAAGTGATCGACAAGCACGTATAAGTTCGGAGGTTCGGGAGTTCGGAGGTTCGGGAGTTCGCTTGTTGCCGTCTCGCGCGGTGGCGCTCGCCGGCTCTTTTCCTGGAACAGACAAGCGAACTTCCGAACCCCCGAACCCCCGAACCCCCGAACGACAGATCTTCTAATATCTCCCTATGCGCAACGTTCTGATCATCGGCTCCGGTCCGGCGGGGCTGACGGCCGCGCTGTATGCCGCCCGCGCCAACGTGAAGCCGCTGCTCATCGAAGGCCTCGAGGCCGGCGGGCAGCTGATGCTCACCACGCTCGTCGAGAACTTTCCCGGCCATCGCGACGGCATCATGGGCCCCGAGCTGATGGCCGAGATGCGCGCGCAGGCCGAACACTTCGGCACGGAGATCATCCAGGGCGACGTGCAGTCGGTCGATCTCTCGTCGCAGCCGTTCAAGGTCGTCACGTCGAGTGACACGTACCTCACGCGCTCGCTCATCATCGCCACCGGCGCGTCGGCCAAGCTGCTCGGGCTGCCGTCCGAGCGCGCGCTCATCGGCCACGGCGTCTCCACCTGCGCCACCTGCGACGGCTTCTTCTTCCGCGGCAAGCCGATCGCGGTCGTCGGCGGCGGCGACTCGGCGATGGAGGAGGCGATCTTCCTCACCAAGTTCGCCAGCCACGTCACGGTCGTGCACCGCCGCGAGACGCTGCGCGCGTCGAAGATCATGCAGGACAAGGCGTTCGTGAATCCGAAGATCTCCTTCGAGTGGAACACCGAGGTCGACGACATCCTCAACACCGAAAAGGGCGTCGTCACCGGCATGAAGCTGCGGAACTCGAAGACGGGCGAGGAGAAGACGCTCGACGTCGACGGCGTGTTCATCGCGATCGGCCACAACCCGAACACGTCGCTGTTCAGGGGCCTGCTCGACATGGACGCCACCGGCTACATCTGCACGCACGACGGCACGCGCACCTCGGTGCCCGGCGTCTTTGCCGCCGGCGACGTGCAGGATCACGTCTACCGCCAGGCGATCACCGCCGCCGGATCCGGCTGCATGGCGGCGATCGACGCCGAGAAGTACCTCGAAGGCCTGCCGCAGCACCTCGGCGAAGCCGCAGCGACGGCATAGCGCGCCCGGCAGCCGATCGCCGTGCTCCGGTGCGGTGTCCGGCATTCCGCCGCGCCGTGAGCTTGCGATCATGGGCGAGTCGGGCCAAAGAGCGGTCCCTCCGACGTCTTTTGTACGCCGTCGCGTCAGAACGCCGCACACCGCACCTGCGCGTGACCGGCCTGAGCGCTCAGCGCGGCCGATCTCCCGCATGCGCACGGCTGCCGAAGGGCGTAAGATGCCGCAGGAGGCCGCATGAGGATGTCGCTGTCGCTCGCCGCCGCGTTGCTGGCCGTTCTCACCGCCGCCGCATCCGCCCAGCAGAAGCCGGACTTCTCCGGCACGTGGGTCACCGTGAGTCCCGCCGAGCATGCAGGGCAGGAGGAAACCATCACCCACACGGCGGCGACGCTCTCACTGGGCCATGCCGCATCGCACGGCGGCCATCACGCCGTCTCGTACAGGCTCGACGGCAGCGAGAGCCGCAGTACCATGATGTCGCACGACGAGGAGATCATCAGCGTCGCGACCGCGTCGTGGAACGGCGATCAGCTGGTCATTCTGCGCGCGACGCAGTATCCGGACGGCAGCAAGATCGAGTCGAGAATGACGTTCGCGCTGAATGCGGAGGGACAACTCGTGCGGGAGCTCATAGACACGATTGACGGCAAACCACAGCCGGCCGTCACAGTCGTCGCGCGCAAGAAATAGAGCCGCCGCCGCCTGGCGGCCGCGTCGGCGACTGCTCCGCCCTCCGGCTCGACAGACCGGAAAAACCACGCCTCAGGCTTTCGCATGCGCGGAAAATGAGTCGTGGCCCATGCCTGTCCTGAGCCTTCGCCGTGGTCTTACTGAGTGATGACGGTCTGTCTCGCAAGTCGGGCTCCGCAGTCGCCGCCGCTGCCGCTCGCGCAGGTGCGGTGTCCGGCGTTCTGACGCGCCGGCGCTAAAAAGACGTCGGAGAGACCGCTCTTTGGCTCGACTCGCCCATGATCGCAAGCTCACGGCGCGGCGGAATGCCGGACATCGCACCGGAGCACGGCGCTCTTGCGACCGAAGAGTTGCTTACGCGATCCAGCCGCCGCCGATAACCACATCGCCGTTGTAGAAGACGACGGCCTGGCCGGGGGCGATGGCGATTTGCGGTTCGTCGAAGGCGACGCGCGCGCCGTCGCCGATGGCGACGACGGTTGCCGCGGCGTCCTTTGCGCGGTGGCGGATCCTCGCGGTCACGCGCGTGGGGCCTGCCGGCGGCGCGCCGGCGATCCAGTTGACGTCCGTGGCCTCGAGCTCGAAGCGCTCGAGCGCTTCGCGGGGGCCCACCGTGACGTTCTGCGCGGGCGCGTCAATCTCCAGCACATACAGCGGCACGCCGGTGGCGAGGCGCAGGCCCTTGCGCTGGCCCACCGTGAACCGGTGCGCGCCGTCGTGCGTGCCGACGACGTTGCCCGACGCGTCGGTGAAGACGCCCGGCCGCGCCGCCTCCGGCGCGTGCTTCGCGACGAACGACGCGTGATCGCCGTCGGGGATGAAGCAGATCTCGTGGCTGTCGGGCTTGTCGGCCACCGGCAGGCCGCGCTCGCGCGCGATGGCGCGCACGTCGGCCTTCGCGAGCCCGCCAATCGGAAACTCGGCGCGCGCGAGCTGCGCCTGGCTGAGCGTGAAGAGAAAGTAGGACTGGTCCTTGCCGGCGTCGACGCCGCGCAGCAGCTGATGCGTGCGCGTGTCCTCGTCGAACCGCACGCGCGCGTAATGGCCGGTCGCCACGCGATCGGCGCCCAGTCCCTCGGCGCGCTCCAGCAGCGTCGCGAACTTCAGGTCGCCGTTGCAGTGCACGCACGGAATCGGCGTGCGGCCCGCGGTGTACTCGCGGACGAGGTTGCCGATGACCTTCTCGCTGAACTCGCGCTCGAAATTGACGATGTAGTGCGGGATGCCGATGCGGGCCGCCACGCGCCGCGCGTCGGAGAGATCGTCGATCGAGCAGCAGCGCCCGAACGGCCGCGCGGCGCCCTCGGGCGTGTCCGACGCATCGTAGAGCTGCATCGACAGACCTACGGCGTCTCCGCGGTCGGCAACCAGCGCGGCCGCCACGGACGAATCAACGCCGCCGGACATTGCGACAACGGTGCGCATTTCAGAACACAGGACACAGAACGCAGAACACAGAATCAGGCACGACGTGCTCTTCCGGTCAACGCGCGCAGCTTCTCGACGAGCGCCGGCAGCCGCGCGACGACGAAGTCCACTTCTTCTCCCGTATTCCCCAACCCAAAACTGAACCTGATCGAGCTCGTGCCGCGGTGGTGGGGAAGTCCCATCGCCTTGATCACGTGGCTCGGCTCGAGCGATCCGGACGAGCACGCCGATCCGGTCGACACCGCGACGCCTTCGAGATCCAGCGCGATCAGCAGCGACTCGGCCTCGATGCCCTCGAAGCTGATGTTCGTGGTGTTGGGCACGCGCCGATCGCGCGCGCCGTTCACCGCGGTATCCGGCACGCTCGCCAGCACCCCAGACTCCAACCGGTCCCGCAGAAGCGCCATTTCCACGGTTGGAGGCTGTCCACCGTAGCTCGGCGCAGCCGAGCGAAGGTGGACGACCTTCTCGCCGACAATTCTGCACGCCAGCCCCAGCCCCGCCAGCGCCGGCACATTCTCCGTCCCCGCGCGCCGGTTTCTCTCCTGCCGTCCGCCCGTCATCGTCGCCGTCAGGCGCGTGCCGCGCTTCAGCCACAGCGCGCCCGTGCCCTTCGGGCCGTTGAACTTGTGGCCGGCCAGCGACAGCAGGTCGACGCCGAGCTCGCGCACCGACACCGGAATCTTGCCGACCGACTGCACCGCGTCGGTGTGAAACAGCGCGCCGCGCGCGTGCGCGACAGCGGCCAGCTCGCGCACCGGCTGAATCGTGCCGATCTCGTTGTTGGCGTGCATCACCGACACCAGCGCCGTGTCGTCGCGCATCGCCGCGCCGAGCGCGTCGGGCTCGACGATGCCCGACTGGCCGACCGGCAGCAGCGTGGCCGACCACCCGCGCTTCTCGAGCGCCTTGATCGTCGTCAGCACCGCCTCGTGTTCGATGGACGACGCGATCAGGTGCCGGCGTCCCGTGGGCTCGAGCGCTTCGGCCGCGCCGCGAATCGCGAAGTTATCGGCCTCGGTGCCGCCGCTCGTGAACACCACGTCGCCCGGCTCCGCGCCGATGAGCGCCGCCACGTGCGACCGCGCCTCGTCGAGCACCGCCTTCGCCCGCTGTCCGAACGTGTGCACCGACGACGGGTTGCCGAACTCTTCGGTAAGCAGTCGCGAGACGAGTGACGCGACCTCCGGGTGAAGCGGGGAGGTCGCATTGTGGTCGAGGTATATCCTCAATGGCGCCAGCACCTTACGAACGAACCCCCGAACCCCGAACTTCCGAACCCCCGAACTTCTAAGTATACTGACCCTTCAGCTCCCCCGCAGAGACCTGGAGATAAACGCATGTGGAAGCGAGACGACGCGGCGGCGGGCCAGCCTCAGCAGGGCGCCCAGACCGCGGCACGCCCCCAGACCCCCGCTAATGACCCTCAGGCCGCGCGGTCTGATCGCCAGGAGAGCACCAAGGTGAACATCGGCAAGTCGGTCGTCATCAAAGGCGAGTTGAGCGGCAGCGAGGACCTCACCATCGAGGGCCAGGTCGACGGCAAGATCGACCTGCGGCAGAACGTGCTCACGATCGGTCCCAACGGCCGCATCAAGGCCGAAGTCTTCGCCAAGGCCGTCATCGTCCAGGGCGAGGTGGTCGGCAACGTCACGGCGACCGAGAAGGTCGACATCCGCGACGCCGGCTCGGTGGACGGCGATCTTGCGGCGCCGAGGATTGCGATTGCCGACGGCGCGCACTTCCGCGGCAGCATCGACATGAAGCGTGAAGGCGGCGCCGCCGCGAAGGCGTCGCAGCCGGCGGCCGGCACGGCGGCGGGGCAGACCGCGCCGGCCAGACCGGTGGAGAACAAGCCCGCGGCGGGCGCGGCTCCGGCAGGCGCGCCGGCGTCGCCGGCGGGCAGCAATCCGCAGGGCCAGCGTTAGGCGGCCGGGCGCGCTCGTTGACCTGGTTCAAGCGGAGCGAACGGGAGGACGCGGCGGCGCCGGCGGCGGCGCGCGCCGCGCTGCCGCCCGAGGCGGTTGCGCACACCCGTGCGTTTCCCAGGTTTCTGAACGCGCTCAGGCAGCGCGAGTCGCCGGTGATCGTCGACCTCGGGCCGGTGATCGGCTCGAACGTGGCGTTCTTCGGCGAGCGGCTCGGCTGCAAGATTTTCGTCGAGGATCTGTTCGCCGACGTCGAGCGCCACGCGCGCGAGCACAAGCGCGCCGCGCTCGCCGACTTTTTGTCGACGCGCCTCTCCGAGGACGATGGCACGGTCGACGGCGTGCTGTGCTGGGACCTGTTCGACTTTCTCGACCGGCCGGCGGCGGTGGTGCTGGCCGCCCGCATCGCGCGCATGGTGCAGCCGGGCGGCGCGGTGTTCGGCTACTTCGGCGCCGCCGCGGCCGACCTGACGCACTACTCGAAGTTCGTCATCAGGAGCGACACCGAGCTGGCCGTGCGCTCGTATCCGGCCACGCCCATGAAACGGCACGTGCTGCAGAACCGCGACATCATCCGGATGTTCGAGCCGCTCATCGTTGCCGAATCGTTTCTGCTGAAGAGCAACACGCGGGAAACACTGTTCAGGCGGTAGCCGGTAACCGGTTGTCGGTTGCCGGTGGAAGCCGCGCGAGACAACGCTCGCGCAGCTGGTCTAGTTTAGCCGGCAGCCCGTTGTGGCTGCCGGCTCGCACCGACAACCGGCTACCGGCAACCGACAACCCATGAAGCCCATTGTCGCCTTCCTCACCGACTTCGGCACCCGCGATCATTACGCCGGCGTGATGAAGGGCGTCGTGTTGTCGCTCTGCCCCGACGCCACCGTTGTGGATGTGACGCACGAGCTGCCGGTGCACGACATCACCGCGGCCGCGTATCACCTGGCCGCCACCTACAAGTACTTTCCGCCGGGCACCATCTTCGTCACGGTCGTCGACCCCGGCGTGGGATCGGCGCGGCGGGGCATCGCGGTCGAGGCGGGCGACTGGAAGTTCGTGGCGCCCGACAACGGCGTGCTGACGCTGGTGGTGCGCGAGACGGCGGTGAAGACGGCCGTGGAGCTGACCGAGCGGCGCTACGCGCGGCCGACGATCAGCCGCACCTTCGAGGGACGCGATCGCTTCGCGCCTGCCGCGGCCTGGCTCGCCAAAGGCACCGCGATGACGGCGCTGGGCCGCCCGGCGCACGAGCTGGTGCAGCTCGAGCTGCCGGTCCTCGAGGAAACGCGCGAATCGATCGCCGGCGCCGTCGTTCGCGTGGATCGGTTCGGCAGCGCGGTCAGCAACATCGATCGCAGGGCGTTCGAGAAACTCGGCGCCGGCCGCGGCGTCGCGATTGTCGCCGCCGGCAAGGCGGTGGACCGCATCGTCGCCACCTACTCCGAGATCGGCCAGGGCGAGGTGTGCGCGCTGTTCGGCAGCACCGACCATCTCGAGATCGCCTCGCGGAACGTCAGCGCCGCGGAGCTGCTGGGCCTGACGTTCGGCAGCGCCGTCTCGGTGCGCCGCGTGTAGCGTGGATCGTCACGGCCAGCGGCCTCAACCGGTTCGATCCCGGAACGAACGACGTGCTGGCCTTCGACGAGGCGGCTGGCGGGCGCATCCTGCTAGGCGGGCCGAAGGGCATGACGGCGTTCGAGCCGGCCGAGGTGCGCGCCAATCCGTACCCTCGGCCACAATCTCAAGGGCAGCGGCAGTTCGTTCGGGCTCGAGGAAAAATCAGCCGCTTGAGATGGCGGCTCGAGCAGGCCGGCGCCCGGGGCGAAACCGCCCGCGCGCGCGAAGCCGCGCGCGAGCTGGTGGCCTATCTCGATCGCCTGGTGATCAGCGGCGAGGCGCCACGGGGCGGCACCTAAATCATTGGAACCGCACCGACAGCGTGATCGATCCGTTGCGGCCGGGCGCGTGCACCCAGCGCGTGCCCGGGCTCGCGTAATACCGTCGGTTGAGCAGGTTGCGGCCGGCGGCGCCGAGCTCGAGGTGGCGTCCGATCTTCATGCTCCCCCCGGCGGCGACGTCGAGCCATCCCGGCGCGGCCACCTCGCTCGGGCCTGGGGTGCCGTCGCGCGCCACCGCTCGCGCGCGCGCGTAGACCGCGTGCCCTTTTCCGACGAGCCCCCGCAGCGTCAGGGAAATCGATCCCGGCGCGATGTCGTTCAGAGGGGCTCCGTCGTTCATGGCGCGGCCCGATGACGCCTGCGCGCCGACGGCCGCGGTCCAGCGTCCCGAGAGGCTCGCGTTCAGTTCGATCTCGCCGCCGGTGAGGCGGGCGCGTCCGCGGTTGCGGAACAGCAGCTGATCGCCGGGCGCCTGGTAGATCTCGATCAGATCCTCGATCTCGTAGCGATAGATGCTGGCGGAGACGCGGAGGCGGCGTGAGGCGTAGGCCGACGTGAGGTCGTACTGCAGGCTCGTTTCCGGCGCGAGTTCCGGGTTGCCGGTGAGGAATCCGCGTCCGGCCGGGCCGCGATGATAGCGGTCGGAGAGCGTCGCGTCGCGAAAACCGCGCGAGAGGCGGGCCGTCAGCGACACGCCGGCGCCGGGAGCAGCCGTGAGGGCCGCAAAGCCGGCGGCGGCCGTATCGGCGCGGGCGCGGTCGCCGAAGAACCCGCCGCGGTTCGAGGTGTGGATGCGGTCGATCCGCGCGCCGCCGGCGGCCACCATGCGGGCCGGCAGCGGCATCCGGGCCTGCAGGAATCCGCCGGCAATCGTTCGCCGTGCCGAGCCGATCGACGTGGTCTCGCGCGACGAGGTGATCGCGCCGGCGGCGTTCAGCGTGAGCGACGTTTCGCCGGTCGAGAGCCCGGATCGGCCGCCGGCGTCGGCGCCGAACTCCAGGGTCGCGCGCCTCACGCTGCGCCCGGCCCGGGCGCGAAGCTGTACATCGCGCGCCGAGAGGGTGGCGCGCTCGATCGCGCGCGGACGCGTGCCGGCGGCCGCGCGATCCTGTTCGGTGCGCTCGTGCGTGCGCGCCAGGAGGCCGTCGAGCCTGACGTGTTCGAGACCTGCGAGCCGCGCGCGCTCGTAGCTGGCGCTCACGCGCGTCGATCGCTCGAAGGGGCTGAAGATGCGGACGGCCGCCGAATCGCTTCGCGGCCGGCCGAGATCGCGTCCGGCATCATGCGCGGCCGACATGTCGAGCCGTCCGCCCAGCAGCTGGTGCTCCGCGCTGGCGAATACCCCCGCGTCACGCCAGCTCGAATTCGCGACAGGGCCGTCGGGACTGTCGTAGTCGCTGGCCCTGCGCGCGCGCGCCAGCGCGAGGACGCCGCCCCCGTGCCAGGCGCTCGAGATCTGGACGAGGCTTCTGCGCTCGGGAATGCCGGCGCCCGCGGTGGCGCTGAACATGACGGCCAGCGGCGCGCCGGCGGAGGGCCGCCTGGTGCGCACCGCAATGACGCCGCCGAACGCGTCGGTGCCGTACGCGACCGAGCCGGGTCCTCGCGCGACCGCGATGGAGTCGACGACCGCCGGGTCGAGGAATGACGCGCTCGGCCCCGCGCGGCGCTCGGACGTCACGCGTCCGCCGTCGATCAGGATGGCCGTGCGGCCGCGCGCCAGGCCGCGAATCGTCGGCACAGCCGCCTGCCCGTCGGATGTCGCGCTGACGCCGGCGACATCGTCGAGCGCCTGCGCGATGGTGGCCGGCGACTCCGCGGCAATCCCGGCCCCGGTGACGAGCGCCAGGCTCGATCCGGGCGCCGCATCAATCCGCGGCGCGATCCCCAGCACCGTGACGTGCTCCGCCGCCGCGTGGGCTTCCAGCGTCAGCTCGCCGGCCGGCAGTGTCTCGACGTGGATGAGACGCGCCACGCGGCCGTCGCCGAGCACGATGACCGCCACGAACGGCGGCCGCGGCGCCGCCGTGAAGGTGAAGCGCCCGTCGCTGCCGGTGATGACCGTGCCCGGGCTGCCGACGACCGCGACGTGGACGCCGGGCAGCGGCGCGCCCGTGCGCCCGTCGATCACGCGCCCGGTCTGCGCCTCGGCAGCCACGAGTGGCGCGAGCACCAACAAAAACGTTACCGCGGTCCGATTCATCGTGCGTGCACTTTATCCTGTCCGCGCACGTGCGCTGCATGTAGAATCGGTCCCTCCCCGGAAGGGACTCCCCATTGAGCAAGCGCCCTGACCGCGGACGGCGTGCAGCCGGCCTCGGACGTCGTGAACTGTTGCAGCTCGGAGCTGGAAGTGTGGCGGCCGCCGTCGGCGCCGTGTCGTTGAGGCCGGTCTCTGCCCAGGCGCCGGCCGCCCCCGCGCCAGGCTTCGTCGCGCCAACGCCGCCGCCTGTCGACGGCATCGGCAATCCAACAGGCCTCTTTGCCGAGACGTGGCTCGAGCCATGGGTGTGGCGTCCCTCGGAGTGGCCGAATCAAACGCTGGATCTCAATGTCGTCGAGAACCAGAATCCGGGCCTCGCGCCGTCGCCCGGCAACCGGTTTCCGACGCTCTTCAGTTTCAACGGCACGTCGCCGGCGCCGACCATCCGCATGCGGGGCGACGAAATGCTGTCGATCAAGCTGCGCAACCTGCTCGGCATGAATCACGGCGGCGGCGTCCTGGGCGCGGCGCCGGATCCGCTGGACCTTCCGCCCACGCTCGCGCGCACGGTCGCGGAACTGATCTCGAAGAAGACCGGCGTGCCGATGATCGACCTGGCGCCGTACATTCCCGTGCCGGTGCTCATCGAGCACTTCGACACGGTGTTCGAACACTGCCGCGTGGTCCTGCATCCCACGGCCTGCATGACCGAGGCGGCCAACGTCGCGCACGGCGCGCGCGTCACGAACGTCCACACGCACGGCCTGCACGTTGAGCCGCTGCAAAATGCCGACGGGACGTACGCCGACAACGTCTTCCTGCGCGTCATCCCGCGCGCCGACTGGAAGATGCGTCAGGCGGCGCCCGACCCCAAGTGCCGCCTCAAGGGCAAGGACGAGTGCATCGGCGAGGCCGATTACGCCTACTCGCTTGGCGACGTCCTCAAACAGCAGCGCATCCGCGAAAGGCTGCAGCCGATGCCGCAGCCGCCCGGCACGCACTGGTACCACCCGCACTCGCACGGCTCGACGCACGACCAGGTGTCGAGCGGCATGGCCGGCTTCCTGATTCTCGAGGGCGACGTCGACGACGCGATCAATACGGTGATGACCGGCACCGAGCGGCCGGATCCGGAGGAGAAGACCGGTCCGTACGATTATCGCGAGCGCCTCGTCCTGATTCAGCGCGTCGAAGTGCAGTCGGTCGACCTCGATCGGCAGCGCCGCCGCGAGCAGCTGCGGCTGCCGCCGCCGACCGCCGTCAACGGCACCTTTCCGCCGACGACAATCTTCATGCGGCCGGGCGCCGTCGAACGCTGGCGCATCGTCAACGGCAGCGTGGACGGCCGGGGCTTCAAGCGGGTGATGGTGCTCGAAGGTCAGTTCGCGCAGGACTTCCGCAGCGGCCAGATCTGGCGCGTGAAGCACACGGGCGAAGGGGCCGAGGCGAAACGGGAGCTCGAGGCGGTGACGCCGCGGCAGATCGAAGACGCGAAGCAGACGATCTACCAGCTGTCGTCCGACGGCATGACGCTGGTGACGGTCGAGAACGGCCGCGCGACATACACCATCAAGGACCTGTCGAAGCAGAATGCGGGCACCACCAGTCCGCTGTCGCGGCCGTTCGGCGAGGGCGAGCAGCCCTGGCGCGCGATGCTGCGCAACGTCGAGGACTGCTTCCGCGACGGCGCGGCCATCCGCAACGCGTTCGTCAGGCCGAACGAGGTCTATCTCGGCAACGCGAACCGCGCCGACCTGTTCTTCAAGGCACCGGCCGGCGCGAAGGGCAAGGTCTTCACGCTGTTCGCGCAGGAAGCGCTGCTGCACACCGACAATTTCCAGCAGCGGCTGCAGCAGAGCGTCGAGCGCAACATCGACCGCGGCAACCCGGCGCCGATGGACGTGCCGGTGGCGTGGATCCACGTGCGCGGCGATCAGGTCGAGGGCGGCGACTTCGACGTGATGAGCCTTCGTGACGCGCTGCCGGCCGTGCCGCCGTTCCTGCAGCCGATTGGCGAGGACGAGCTGCGCGTGCCCGCCGCCGAGGCCCGCCGCCGCGGCGTGCCGGCCGGCGCGCATCGATCGCGCGTCGTCAGCTACTCGGGCTATGGCGGCGCCGACTTTCCGCTGGTCCACGTGCCCGCGGAGTGGGCCGCCGCGCATCCCGAGCTCGAGAACCGGATCTGGGCCAGGGAAGGCGAGCACATCCTGCTGCTGCCGCCGGCGGCGCGGACGATGGCGACCAACAGCGAGTTCGACCTGGCGAAACATCCGAATCCGCCGCCGCCGCGCAAGTTCGCGCATCACGACCACGAGGGCGAGATTCGCGTGCACGTGGACACGGCGGAGGAGTGGGTGCTCTACAACTCGTCGCTCATGCTCTGGGGCAACGGGCACCGGCCGCATCGCGACCCCGGGGGATACGGCGCGCACGCGATCGGGCATCCGATCAGCCGCGCGGACGGGCAGGCGCGCTTCGCGAAGGATCCCGGCTTCCAGATTCTGGCCAAGGGCATCGACCATCCGTTCCACATCCACATCAATCCGATGTGGGTCATGCGCATCGAGATTCCGGACGAGCACGGGCGGCTGCACAACATCCTCGACGAGCCGAAGTGGATGGACACCGTCTGGATCCCGCGCAACGGCGGGCGCGTGGTGTTCCGGTCGCGGTTTGCCGACTACACTGGACGCTGGGTGCACCATTGTCACGTGCTGCTGCACGAAGATCACGGCATGATGCAGACGGTGCGCTCGGTCGAGACGGCCGAGGACTGCACCTATAATCCCCGCGCCCGGGTCGCCTCGCATGCGATGACCGGCGACGAGGTGAGTGCGATCTATCCGCAGCCGTCGCTGGAGATAATGTTCCGGCAGAACATGCACTTCGTGGACCCGAGCCCGATGTCGGGGCACACCTATCCTGGTTTCGACGTGCCGGTGCCGGCACTCGAGGGAGACTGACCGATGACACGAGTTGTTGCAGCGCTGATGATTGCGGCCGCATCGATGGCCCCCATGTCTGCCCAGCAGGATCGTCCCCTGAGCCCTCCCGGCACGGCCACGGCGATGGTCGCCGGCGAGTGGACGAAGAACGCGCAGGGCAATCCCGTCTATCAGGGCGGCAAATGGATCGAGGTCGAGTACTCGCGTCCGATGCTGCGCCAGCGCGAAAACATCTTCGGCAGTGGCGCCGACTACGGCAAGGCCGTGACGGCCGGCGCGCCGGTCTGGCGCGCGGGCGCGAACAACACGACGGTGTTCAGGACGGACGTGCCGCTGTCGTTCTCGGGCAAGACGCTGCCGGCCGGTGAGTACGGCCTGCTGGTCGACCTGAAGGAAGGCGCCTGGACGCTGATCCTCACGTCGCAGGCGCGTCAGAAGGCGTTCGACGCCAACAACAAGACCGAGCTGATTGGCGCCGTCAACTACGACCCGAAATTCGACGTCGTCCGCGTCCCGATGGAGGTCGGCGGCATCGACATGCGCCTCGACCAGCTGACGATTTTCTTCGCCGACGTCACGCGTGACAGCGGCGTGCTCGGCATCGCTTGGGACAAGACCGTTGCGAGCGTGCCGTTCACCGTGGTGGCGGGCAGCGCCACGGGCGCGCCGGCGGCATCAGGCCCGCGGCCGCTCAGCCCTCCCGGTACCGCGACTGCGATGGTCGGCGGCGAGTGGGTGAAGAACGCGGAGGGCACGGCCGCGTATCAGGGCGGCAAGTGGATTGAGATTGTCTATAGCCGCCCGATGCTGCGGCAGCGCGAGAACATTTTCGGCGCCGGCGCCGACTATGGCAAGGCCATGCTCGCGGGCGCGCCGGTGTGGCGCGTGGGCGCGAACCAGATGACGCGGATCAAGACCGAGGCGCCGCTGGCATTCGGCGGCAAGACCCTGCCGGCGGGCGAGTACGGCATGTTCGTCGACCTGAAGGAAGGCGCGTGGACGCTGATCTTCTCGAGCTGGCCGGCGCAGCAGAAGTACGATCCGAACGACAAGACCGCGCTCTGGGGCGGCTATGGCTACACCGCCGACAAGGACGTGCTGCGCGTGCCAATGGAGCTCAGCACCGGAATGCCGCCCTCGATCGATCAGCTGACGATCTTCTTCTGTGACGTGCAGAAGGACAGCGGCAAGCTGGCGATTGCCTGGGACGACACGATAGCGCTCGCGCCCTTCACGGTGAATAAATAGGGACAGACCCCATTTATGCGCGCGCTCCTTGCCCTGCTGCTCCTCGCCGCGCAGGCCGCGCAGCCGGCGCCCGCAGGGGTCGTGGTGATCGACCACCTGATCCTCGGCATCGCCGATCTCGACCGCGGCATCGCGGAGTTCGAGGCGAAGACAGGCGTGCGGCCGGTCTTCGGCGGCGTGCATCCGGGGCGCGGCACGCAGAACGCGCTCGCGTCGCTCGGCGGCGGCGCGTACATCGAGATCCTCGCGCCGAATCCGAAGGAAGAGAATCCGGCGCAGCCCATCGACGGTCTGAAGGCGCTCACCACGCTCACACCGGTGGGCTGGGCGGCCGGCACCACGGACATGTTCGCGCTGCAGGCCAGGCTGCAGGGCCGCGAGATCCGGCACGGCGCGGCGATGCCCGGCTCGCGCGCGCTCCCGGACGGATCGCGCCTGCAGTGGAGCACGGTCGGCATTCAGCAGCCCGCGCACGACTGGATGCCGTTCTTCATCCGCTGGGCCGATCCCGCGAAGCATCCGTCGCTCACCACGCCCGCCGGATGCCGCCTCGAATCGCTCCTCATCGAGCATCCGAATCCGGATCCGCTCACGCACGTCTTCTCGACCGTCCAGCTGAAAGTCCCCGTCCGCACGAGCGATCGCTCGCGCATGACTATCGTCCTCGAATGTCCGAAGGGTAGGGTGACGTGGCGGTAGCACGCGCGTCGAGTGCGATCGCGCTGGTGCTGCTCTGGGCGGGTCACATGGGGCCCGGCGCACAGACCGCGCCGACGCCGGCGCTCGCGCTGACCGGCGTCACCATCATCGACGGCACCGGCGCGCCGCCGGCGCCCGGCATGACGATTCTCATCGCGGACGGGCGCATCACCGACGTCTTCGAGTCGGGCGCAAAGCCGCTGCCGGCCGGCGCCGAGACGCGCGACCTCGGCGGCCGCTTCGTCATTCCCGGCCTGATCGACTCGCACACGCATCTCGTGCCGCTCGGTTCGCCTGAGAATGTCGATCGCGAGCTCGGGCGCATGCTGCGCGGCGGCATCGTGGCCGCGCGCGAGATGGCGGGCAACATGATGGCGTCCCGCCGGGTGCGCGAGCGCACCCTGAGCGGCGAACTCGCGGCGCCCGATCTCTACTACCCGCTGCTTACCGCCGGTCCCGGTTTCTTCGCGGCGGATCCGCGTCCGGGCCGCGCCGGCGGACCGGGTCCCGCGCCGGGCATGATCTCCTCGCCCGCCGACATCGTCCCCGCCGTCGGCCGCGCCGTCGCCGCGGGCGCATCCGCCGTCAAGATTTACGCGCAGCTGGATGTGCCGACGATGCGCGCGCTTATCGAAGAGGCGCATCGCCGCGGTCTGAAGGTGTGGGCGCATCCGACGATCTATCCCGCGCGTCCGCTCGATGTCGTGCGCGCCGGCGTCGACGGCCTGACGCACGCGTGCGGCATGGTCTGGCAGGATGCGGACCTCGACCCCTCGCAGTACACCGCGGTCAGCCTCAACGCGCGCCCGCGCTTCGATCCGAAGCTCGTGGATGCTGACGGGCCCGAGATGACCGCGCTGTTCGACGAGATGGTGCGGCGCGGCGTCCACTTCGAGCCGACGCTGGCGAACCATGCGCGGCCGGGCGACGATCAGTACGGCTGCACCACCGAGGTGACGGTCGCGGTGACGCGCGCGGCGAAGCGCGCGGGCGTGATGCTGCTGGCCGGCACCGACTTTCACGCGGCGCCCGGCGCGCCGCATCCCTCACTGCACCAGGAAATTCGGATGCTCGTCTCGAGCGGCGTGCTGACGCCGCTCGAGGCGATCAGCGCCGCGACGTACAACCCCGCGCGGGCGATGGGCCTCGACGCCGACCTGGGCTCGATCGCGCCCGGCAAAGCCGCGAGCCTCGTCGTCCTGGAAGCGAATCCCGCCGGCGACATCGCCGCCATCGGCCGCATCGTCTTCGTGATGAAGGCGGGCAGGATCTACGAGCGGTAGCGGTTCAGCCTTCGATCACCCTGACCCGTTCGGCCGCCCCCGGCGCGCGCGACAGTCGCGCGTCCATCGTCAGGACAATCGTGTCCAGCACTTCGGCGAGGGTAATGTAGACCGCGTCGTACGAGGTGAGGTTGTCGCGCAGTTCCCACACGCGCTCGAGCAGCGGCTCGTGCGCGTGCCGCTGAAGATCGAGAACGCGGTAATCGTCGAGGGCGGCCGCCGCGGTGTCCGCGTCGATCGCGCGTGCGCGCACATAACGCCGAAGCGCCTGCGTCACTTC
>DATKDT010000010.1:0-2253 GCA_035512575.1 Vicinamibacterales bacterium
CCGGCCGGCGCGCGGCGGCGCGCGGCGCGTGAGCTACGCGGAGCTCGACGTCGAGGAGCTCGGCTCGATCTACGAGCGCGTGCTCGATCTCGATCCGGCCGGAGAAGGCCGGGCGCGCAAGGAATCGGGCTCGTTCTACACCCCGCGCGCGCTCACCGAGTTCATCGCCCGCCGCACGCTCGCGCCGCTCGTGGCCGGAGCCTCGTCCAGGCGCATCCTGTCGCTGCGCGTGGTCGATCCGGCGATGGGCAGCGGCGCCTTTCTCGTCGCGGCGCTGCGGTTTCTCGCATCGGCGCTCGAAGCCGCGCTGGTGCGCGAGGGGGCGCTGCCCGAACACGACGTGCTGGAGGCAGACAGACAGCAGCTTAGACGTCTTGTGGCGCAGCGCTGTCTCTATGGTGTCGACGCGAATCCCACGGCGGCCCTGCTCGCCAGACTGTCGCTGTGGCTCGCCACGCTCTCGAGCGACCGGCCGCTCGGCTTTCTCGACCACCGTCTCAAGTGCGGCAACAGTCTCGTCGGCACCGACCCTAAGATGGCCAGTCGCGCGCCGGGCCGCGCGAGCGCGCGCGCCGCCCTTCCGCTGTTCGACGCCGCGGCGCCGGTGACCGCGCTCGGCGGCAGTGCGGCGCGGGCGCGCGCGCTCGCGCGGATGGCCGAGGACACCCTCGAGGACGTGCGCCGCAAGCAGAAGCGGTTCGAGTCGCTCGCCTCGGGCGCCGCCGGCATCACGACATGGCGATCGCTCTGCGACGCGTGGTGCGCGTGGTGGTTCGTGCCGCCGTCCGCGCGGATGGACGCGCGTGAATACCGCGCGCTCGCCGACGCGCTGGTACGCGGCTCGCACGTGCTGTCGCGCCGCGGCCTCGCGCGCCGTCTCCGTCAGGCCGCCGCGTCGGCATCCGCGGAACGGTTCTTCCACTGGCCGCTCGAGTTTCCCGAAGTCTTCGCCGGCGGCGCGCCCGGCTTCGATGCGGTGATCGGCAATCCGCCCTGGGAGATGCTGCGTGCCGGCGCCGGCTCCCCTTCCCGCGATCGCCTGAAGGCCTTCGCGCGCGGCTCCGGCGCGTTCACGCTGGCCGCGGGCGGGCACCTCAATCTCTATCAGCTGTTCGTCGAGCGCTCGCTCGGCCTCGCGCGCCACGGCGGCCGCATCGGCATGGTGCTGCCCTGGGGACTGATGACCGACGATGGGTCGGCGGCGCTGCGGGCCGCGCTGTTCGACGGCACGCATATCGATACGCTCGTGCGGTTCGACAACCGCGACGGCGTGTTTCAGGCGCATCGCAGCCTGCGCTTCGCGGCGCTGACCACGACCGTGGGCGAGGCGACGCCGGCGTTCGAGCTCACGCGCGTGCCGGGGACGTCCGCGCTCGACGATCTGCCGGATGCGGGCGGCGCCGGCCGCGGGCCCATGCTCACCCGCCGTGCCATGGAAGTGCTTGGCGGCCGGGGACGCCGCGTGCCCGATGCCGCCGGCGCGGCGCAGCTGGCGCTCGCGCTGAAGCTTGCGGGCCGGCATCGAGGTCTGGGCGATCCGCTCGGCTGGGGCGCGTCGTTCGGCCGCGAGCTGAACCTGACCGACGATCGGCGCGCGTTCTCGCCGGCGGGAATGCCGGTCCTCGAAGGCAAGCACCTGCATCCCTTCCATGTCAACGCGTCCGGCGCGCGGCATCACATCACCCGCGCCGCCGCGGCGCGGCGGCTGCCGGCCCGCCCTTTCGATCGCCCGCGCCTCGCCTACCGCGACGTCACGGCCGCGACGAACCGCCAGACGCTGATTGCCGCCATCGTCCCGGCCGGCATGGTCACGTCGCACAGCCTGTTCTGTCTGCGGAACGGATGGGATCGCCGCTCGCAGCACGCCCTCTGCCTCATCCTGAACAGCAGCGTCGCGAACTTCCTGATCCGCCTCTTTGTCAGCTCGCACGTCACGACGTCACTGATGGCATGGCTTCCGGTGCCCGACCGCGGGTCTGCCGTCGAGGCGCTGAGCGCCCTCGAGCCAGGCGCCGCCGCCGACGCGCGCGTGCGCGCGCTGTACGGCCTGACGAAACAGGAGGCGGCTGCGATATAGTGCCTCCACCTCGTGGCCAACTACGGCTTTGCAATCGATCTGCGGAAGTGCATCGGCTGCCACGCCTGCACCATTGCCTGCAAATCGGAGCACCAGATTCCCGTCGGCGTGAACCGCTGCTGGGTGAAGACGGTCGAAAAGGGATCCTTTCCCGACACGAAGCGCTTCTTCTTTCC
>DATKDT010000011.1:0-6401 GCA_035512575.1 Vicinamibacterales bacterium
AGCGCCTCGAGCGCGCGGCGCATCGCGGGCGTCGCGTAGGCCGTCGCGTCTTCCAGGTGGCCGATGATGCGCGCGATGGCGTCGCCGTAGCGGCCCCCCTCCCGGTACACTTCCTCCTCGAGCCGGCCATCGTCATGCTTCACGAGCCGCGAGTTGAGGCCGTAGCGCTCAGTGAAACCGGCTGAATCGCCACTCGTCTCGAGATCCGCCATGAGGACGCCGGCGTAGAGATTGTTCGCGCTCGATTCGAGGATGTCGCGGCCCTCGCCCGGCGCCTTGCTCGTGACGAAGGGATCGACGGCCGGATCCAGGAACATCGGCGCCAGCCGCTCGACGAGCCCGTCGACCGTTTCATTGCGCCGGCGCGGGAGCGAGGCGCCGCTGCGCTCGGCCTGTCGCACCGCCTCGCGCAGCGCGGCGCGCTCGAGCCGCAGCACGAACTTGCGCGCCGTCAGGTTGTTGTACGGGCCCGTGTTGATCCAGAAGAGCTTCGTATACCGGCGAAGCTCGTCGAGCACCCCGTCGTCGATGCCGTCCGGATGCCGCAGGACGGCTTCGAGCACGGCGCGCATCTCGAGCGCAAGCGCGTGCCGCTGATCGAAGTAGATGTCGCGGCCGGCCAGCGCGGCTTGGTACAGATGCCAGATGAGGCGCTTCTCGTTGAGCGGCAACGCGGCAAACCCATCGGCATAGAGCTGCACGACGGCCGCCTCGTCTATCTGCTCGAGCAGGTACCGCCGCGTGTCCGTGTCGCTTCGGGTCGTCATGCCAGCGTGACCTGCTCTTTCCATGCCGGAGTCGCGACGTCCCACTTCAGCTCCGCGCCGATGCGCGCGGCCAGCGCATCCATCGGCTCCTCGTCGCCGTGCACCAGGAATGTGCGGGCCGGGGCCGCGGTGAAGTGGCCGAGCCAGTGCATGATCTCGTTGGCGTCGGCGTGCGCCGACATCGAGTCGAGCTTCTCGATCCGCGCATTGACGGGCACGATCAGGCCGTGAATCTTCGTTTCGGTTGCGCCCGCCACCAGCTGCGCGCCCCTCGTGCCCGCCGCCTGATAGCCGACGAACAGCACCGTGTTGCTGCCGTTGGGGAGCGCAGCCTTCAGGTGATGCAGCACGCGGCCGCCGGTGGCCATACCGCTGGCCGAAATGACGATGGAGGGCTGCCGTGAGGCCGTCACCTGTTTCGACTGCTCCACCGACGTCACGGTTTCGAAGCGGCTCGTGCAAAACGCGCACACCTTCCGTTCGCCGCGCACCGTGCGCTGCGGCGCCGCCTGCGCGCTTTCCGTGATTTCGGCATCGAGCTCGTGCAGGCGCTCGGAGTACATCTTCAGCGCTTCGACGGCCATCGGGCTGTCGACGAAGACGGGTACCTTGGGGATGCGGTTCTCGTCCTCCAGCCGGCCGAGCCAGTAAAGCACTTCCTCCACGCGCCCGATCGCGAACGACGGGATGATCACCTTGCCGCCCCGCTCGATCGTCTCGCTCACAATGCGCGCAAGCCGCTCGCCGTCATCGTCATCCTCATGGATGCGGTTGCCGTACGTCGACTCGAGCAGCAGCCAGTCGGCCTGTTCGACCGGCTCGGGATCGGGCAGCACCGGCCGGCCGAAGCGCCCGAGGTCGCCGCCGAACAGCATCACGCGATCGCCGAGCGGCTTGATCGTGGCCTGGACGTAGCCGGAACCGAGCAGATGCCCGGCGTTGATGAAGCGCATCGACACGCCCGGGATCGGCTCGAAGTCGTAGGCATAGCCCACCGCCTGCAGCCGGTCGACGGCCTGCCACGCGTTTTCCACCGTGAACAGCGGCAGCGCGGGCGCGTGCTTCGAATAGCCGTGCCGGTTGGCGCGGTCGGCATCCTCTTCCTGGATCTTGCCGGCGTCGACCATCACCAGCTTCGCCAGCGCGGCGGTGCCCGACGTGCAGAACACGCGTCCCTTGAAGCCTTGCGCGATCAGCCGCGGCACATACCCGCAGTGATCGAGGTGCGCGTGCGTCAGCACGACGGTGTCGATCGACGCCGCGTCGACCGGCAGCGGCTGCCAGTTCCGCTCGCGCAGCTCCTTCAGGCCCTGGAACAGGCCGCAGTCGACGAGTACCCGCTGGCCGTCGACCTCGAGCAGATGCTTCGAGCCGGTAACGCTTCGGGCCGCGCCGAGAAAAGTCAGAGAAACAGCCACACGCACCTCACGCGAAAAGAGCCGGAATGCCGCCGGTGTGCCAGAAGAGCACGGTCTGGTACTGCGCGAAAGCGCCCCGCCGCCACGCGGCGATCAGCATCGCCATCGCCTTTGCGGTGTAGACCGGATCGAGCAGCAGTCCTTCGGTGCGCGCCGCGAGGTCGAGCGCTTCCGCGGACGCCGGCGTCGGAATGCCGTAGCCGGGCCCGACAAACGTGTCGTCGACCTCGGTGAACTCGTACGAAAGCGCCGGCACGCCCGCCTTGCCGCCAATTGCCATCACCAGATCCCTGACGATGGCCTCGATGCCGGCGCGGGGATCGTCGGCGCTCACGCCGACAATGCGGGTGCGGACGCCGGCGAGCGCGGCGCCGGCGCACAGGCCGGCCTGTGTGCCTCCCGACGAGGTTGCGTGAACGATCACGTCAGGCGGGTCGATCTGGTCCAGCAATTCGGAAAACGCGTGCGCGTACGCGAGCGCGCCGCCGGCGGTCGATCCGCCGAGCGGCACGATGAACGGCCGGCGGCCGTCCCTCTCGAGACGCCGGGCCACGTCCTCCATCATCGGGTCGCGCTCCTCGCGCGTGCCGACCAGCACAATCTCGGCGCCGAACAGTTTCTGGAGCAGCGCGTTGCCGTTCGGGGAAGGCGCGGGCGCGCCGTTGAGGACGAGGACCGAGCGCATGCCGGTGGCCGCCGCCATCGCGGCGGTCACGCGCGCGTGGTTGGACTGCACGCCGCCCATGGTGACGAGCGTGTCGGCGCCCTGATCGAGCGCCTGGCGCGCGAGCAGCCGCATCTTGCGCACCTTGTTGCCGCCCATCGCGAACGGCAGCGCATCGTCTCGCTTGATGAGGAGGCGCGGGCCGCGGCCTGGGCTCTGTCGAAGGCCGAGCGCGCCGGAGAGGCGCGAGAGCTCCTCGACCGGCGTGGGTTGGGAGGCGACCGGAATCGCGCGTGCCGCCAGCTCCGCCAGCCGCTGACGGGCGGCCGCATGCATCGGCTTAGTATACTTTTCGGATGCCCGCAGTCCGGGAGAGCGCGCTCGTGCGCGCCATTCGGTCGCCGCTCGACCTCGACCCGGGCGTGCCGCTTGTCGTGACGGCCGAGCTGCGCCCGCCGCGCGCCGAGCTCGGCACGGCCGCCGGCATCGACGCGTGGATCGACACGTATCACGCGGTGAAGAGCCTGGTGCGGCGCGATCGCTACGTGTTTCTCACCGACAGCGCGGTCGGCCTGCGGGAAGAGGACAACCTCCGGCACCTGATGATCAACCTGGGCGCCGACGTCCCGCGGCCGCACGTCGTGCCGTTCCTCACGTGCAAACATCCGCTCGACTACTGCCTGAACTACGCCGACCGCGCGTGGGAGGCGGGCTTCGACACGCTCGTGATTCTCGGCGGCGACCGCCACGTCGGGCCGCCGCGGTGCGTCGAGCATGCGTGGGAGCTGCGCCGCCACATCCGCTCGCGCGTGCCCGGACTGGCGCTCGGCGGCTGGGCGAATCCGCACGCCGACGCGGCACGGCAGGTGGACTACATCCTCGAAGAGGACTTCACCGCCGAGTTCTACCTGACGCAGATCGTGTCGCACCACGATCGCCCGGCCATCGACGCGTTCCTGAACGAGGCGGCGCGGCGCGGCGTCGAGACGCCCGGCGTCTTCGGCGTCTTCTACTACCGCAGCGCCAACCCGAAGACGCTCACCACGCTCAGGGAATTCCTGCCGGTGCCCATCGAGGGGCTCACACGCGAGTTCGCCGACGGGGCGACGCCCGAGCAGGTCTGCGCGCGCTCGATTCGCGCGCTCGCCGACGCCGGCGCGAAAGCGGTGTACGTCAGCAACCTCCCCGTCGGTCGCGCGCAGTCAACACTGGCGAGCATCATGGAACTGGTCAATGGGTAAATATCTCGACAGTGTCCCGTTCTCGGGCATCATCCGCATCCGCGACATGATGTACGGCGTCGACAAGCCGTTCCGCCTCGATCAGGGCGACGTGAGCTTCGACGCGCCCGACACCGTCAAGCAGGCGCTGATTCAGGCCGTGCACGACAACCGCACGCATTACGTGCAGACGACCGGCATCCCGCCGCTCGTCACCGCGCTGGCCGCGAAGATGCGCGATCGCAACGGCATTCCCGTCGGCGCCGACGAGGAAGTCATGGTGACGTCGGGCGGCATCCACGGCGTGTACGTCGCCACGCAGGGCCTGCTCGAGCCGGGCGACGAGGTGATCTTTCCGGATCCGCTGTGGCCGCCGGCGGCCGGCTGCATCATGGCGGCGCACGCGGTGCCGGTGCCGTGTCCGCTGCACGAGTCGCTCGGGTGGCGGTGGGATCTCGAGGAGCTCGAGCGCCTGATCACGCCGAAGACGCGCGCCATCTACATCAACTCGCCGAACAATCCCGCCGGCGGCGTGCTCACGCGCGCCGACCTCGAGGGCATTGCCGCGATTGCCCTGCGCCACGATCTCTGGGTGTTCTCCGACGAGGCCTACGAGGACGTCGTGTTCGAAGGCGAGCACGTCAGCATCGCGTCGCTGCCGGGCATGTACGACCGCACGATTCCCATCTACACGTTAAGCAAGACGTACGCGATGACGGGACTCCGCCTCGCGTATCTGGCGGTGAAGGACGCGGCCGTGCGCGACCGCATCCGCAAGGTGCTCTTCTACACGGTGAGCAGCGTTTCGTCGCTCGTGCAGTACGGCGGCCTGGGCGGCGTGCTCGGCGATCAGAAGGTCGTCGCGGACTTCCGGACGGAGCTGCGCGCGCGCCGCGATCTCTTCTACGACGGCATCCGCGACGCGTCGCACGGCATTCTCACCGGCGAGAAGCCGGCCGGCGCCTTCTATGCGTTCCTGAAGATTGACGAGGGCTGGACGCCGCCGGCGGGTTCGCAGACATCACGGTCGTGGGCCATGACCGAAATGCTGATCTCGAAAGGCCGGGTCGGCTGCATCCCCGGCGTCGACTTCGGCGCGAACGGCGAGAATTACATCCGCTTCTGCTTCGCGCGCGATCGCAGAGAGCTCGAAGGCGCGCTCGAGTCGATGAAGACCGTCTTCGGCTAGCGCTCCAGCGCCTTCCGATCCCACTTCGCGAGATCCGCCGCGCGCGCGTAGGTCGACTCCACGAACGCGCGAATCATGCCGTCCGGATCCCCGGAGGTGCGCACCGCTTCGTACGGCAGGATGAACTCGCCCAGCTCCTGGTGGTAGTACGCGGCCGCCGGCTCGATCGGCGACGCCTTCAAGCCTTCCGGCTCCGGCGCGGCGTACGCATAGAAGGCGGGCTCGAGCAGCGGGCCGCCTCCGGGCCAGAACCCGTGGCTGATCACCTCGTGCGAGTAGGCCTCGCGCATGAATGCCGGCCCCTCGCGCGGCGGCGCGGGACGCCCGGAGAACCGCGTGACCGCCAGATCGAACGCCCCCCAGAAGAAGTGCACGGGACTTGCCTTGCCGATGAACGTCCCGCGCGTCTCGTTCAGCACGCCCCACGCGCTGAGGAACACGCGCCACGCGCGGCTCGCCCATTCCGGGTCGTAGTGGTGATGCGCCGTGTCGAGGTCGAACCGCACGGGTTCGGGCACCTCCACCGGCATGGCCCAGATCTTCGTGTCGAGACCGACGCCCTCGAGCAGCTCGACGAACGCGCGGTGAAACCCGGCGACCGGCCGCGGCCCGAGCGCCATCCGCTTCACGGCGCCGTCCGACACGCGCACGACCATCTGATGATCGATGAAGTCGAACTCGATGGTGAAGACCCGATCATCGTGCGGCAGCAGGGGCGTGATCAGGCCGCGCGGCGTCAGGCGCATCGCCGAGCCCCACGAGTGATTGAGCGGCGGCGCCAGGGCCACGGCGACCTTCCCCGCCATCTGCGTCCACATGTGCAGCGTGGCGTAGGTCTCTTTCCAGGCCTCGTACGGCAGCGCCGGCCACCGGTCGTTCATGCCTGCATCATCCAGACCTAAAACGCGGGTTTGGCGGGAGCCTCGGCAGCGAACACTTCAGCCCTGCTTCCGCCCCGCCACCAGCAGCACGATGCCTCCGACCAGGGCGATGCCCCCGACGACGGGCGTCACGGGAATCGTCTCGCGCCGCTCGGCCGTGGCCTGGATCGGTCCGAAGTCGATCACCTTCTCCTTCCGCGTGTACGAGATGCCGCCCCAGATCAGGCCGATGAGGCCGATCACGATCAACACGGCTCCGATG
>DATKDT010000012.1:0-48621 GCA_035512575.1 Vicinamibacterales bacterium
GAACGACCGGTAGCCGCCGGTGCCGCCGTTGTGCCACGTAAACGCGGCCGCGCCCGGCGGTGTCGTCGTAATCCACGCGAGGCCGATCTTCGATGCGCCCAGGTCGCCCCGTGGCTCGAGGGCGAGGCGAATGGCCTTGCCGAGGCGCGAGTCGGGCGGATGCATCAGCGCCTGCAGCAGCCTCGTCATGTCCGCAATCGTCGACCGCACCGCGCCGGCGCCTGAAAGGGCGTTGATGTCCCAGTTGCTCACCGCGACACCGCGGGCATGGCCGGGCGCGAGGCGCTTCAGCTGATCGGCCGACAACGCGATCGACGTGTCGCGCATGCCGAGCGGCACGAGCACGCGCTGCTTCAGCAGCGCCTCGTACGGCATGCCCGCCTTCAGCGAAAGCACGTGGCCGAGCAGGCCGAATCCAAGGTTCGAGTACTCGGCGGTGATGGCGGCGCGGTCCGGCGGCGGCGCGTAGCCGCGCAGGAACGTCTCGAGCTCCGCGACGCCGTAGTGCGCATAGGGGTTCGCCGGATCCTTCACGGTGAACATCAGATTCGCCGGCAGCCGCGGCAGGCCCGACATGTGCGTGGCCAGCTGCAGCAGCGTGATGCGCTGAATCGTTTCCGGAAATCGCGCCGGCTCCGGCAGGAACTTCTCGAGCGGGTCGTGCAGCGACACGTCGCCCGCCAGCGCCATGTCGGCAAGCAGGATGCCCGTCAGGCCTTTCGTAATGCTGCCGATTTCATAGACGGTGTTCGCGTCAGGCGCCGCGCCTCCCGACGCCGTCATCGTCCCGAACGCCTGCATGCCGGCCGCGCCGTTGACGATGTAGCCGATGGCGGCGGATGGGCGCTGAGGCTTGCCCGTCGAGGGCGAGAAGAGCGACGCGAGGATGTCGGCCGGCGCCTGCCACGTAACGGCCGCAAGCGCGATCAGGGCGGAGCAGAGCAGCTTCACGCGTTCTCCTCATGATTGTAGTAGCCTCGCCCACATGACGCGACCACCCATCCTGCCGGCGTCACTCGCCCTGCTTGTGGCCTCGGCCGCCGCCGCCCTCGCGCAGCAGCCGGCGCCCACCCCCGCGCCGTTCCACTGGCATGACGACTACACGGAGTACCACCTGCTCCGCCCGGAGACGAGTCAGTTCCACATCGTCTATTTCCTGAACCAGCGGCAGGCAGGACTGACGTACGTGCTCAATCAGACGCGCTCCGGCAGCGCGGGCTCCGACATTTCGGTCACCGATCCGCGCACGGGTCAGCCGCTGAAATTCGATTACATGACGGGGAAGGAGCTGGCCGCCGCGGGTGTCGGCGGACGCCTCGCACCCGGCGAGCACTACATTCGCGCCCACCTTCCGCGGCCTGTGCCGCAGAACGGGGAAGGCCGCGTGCGGATCGAGAAGACCTATACGGACCCGAAGAGCTATTTCGCCGGCGGCGACACGATCACGTTCGCCCGCTCTCTCGGCATCGGCCGCAACGCCATCGTGCTGCCGGCCGGATACGGACTGGTGTCATCCAATGTCGCCGCCGAGATCGCGACGATTGCCGACGGCCGCGTGCAGCTGTCGTTCGAGAACATCAACGGGTACGCGTCCGACGTCTCGATTCGCGCCTCGCGCCGCGCCGCCGATCGCATTCCCGCGGGAGGCACCAGCCACGCGTTCCGATCGACCAAGACGCTGTACGACATCGGCGCCGACGGCCTCGTCGCCGTGCGGCACGAGCGCGTGCACTGGACGAGTGTGGAGCGCTTCGGGCCCGATGCGGCGCTGACGACGGTGTACCTGAACGAGTTCAGCAGCCTGCGCGACGTGCGCGTGACGGACGTCGACACGGGCGAGGCGATGCCGGTGGTGCCGCCCGCGGCACGCGGACAGTACGCCTCTGCCCGCCTGAAGACCACGCCCGGCGCTCCGATTCTCAGTGCGAACGTGCGCATCGAAGGGACGCTGCGGGAGCCGGCCGACATCCGCCCGATCGGCCTCGTGTGGTCGCGGGTGCTGACCGAACCGCGCGCGACCATCGTGCTTCCCGCCGGCTACGAACTCACGCACGTCAGCGTGCCCGTCACCACCGGCACGCTGCCCGACGGCCGGATGTACGTGCAGCTCGTCAACAACCGCGTCGCGACGGCCGTGCGGTTCGAGCTGCGGGCGGGGAAGATTCAGCGCTGAACGTCTGCGCTTCCGGCGCGTCTGTGCGTCTACTCGACCCGCTCGGCGCCTTCCAGGCGCGCGAGCGCAGCGTCGAATGTCCCGATCGGCAGGTGACCGGCCTTGCGCGCCGTCTCGAGCAGGATACAGTCCGAAAAACCCAGCGCCGGGCGACGTCTGAACTGCTGGAGCGCCTCGCTGACGATGTCCGGATCCTGGAGCGTGAGATGCGCGTGATTGAGGAGCATCTCGACAGCGGCCGCGATCTGCGATGGCTCCCGTTCGTACACGGTCGACGACACCCACACGGCCTCGATCAGCGCCAGGGTGGGAACCCATGCGCCCGGCGCGACGAACCGATCCGCCGCCTGCGCCTGTTTCACATCGTCGCGCGTCAACAGGCGCACGAGGACGTTGGTATCAACCGCGCGCATGACGCTTCCGGATGTGGCGCCGGATGCCTTCCTTGAGATCCGTCAGGCTCTTCGCCTTCGGCGTCGTGTCGCCAAACATCACGCGGTGGATGTCCTCCGACGTGTGCTGGCCCACGCGCCGCACCACGATCTGCTGATCGTCCTCGTCCCATTCGAGCACGGAGCCCGGGCCGATGCCCAGCTTGCGGCGGACTTCAGCGGGAACCGAGATCTGCCCCTGCGTGGTGAGCTTGGATCGGGCGATAGCCATGGCTTAGATTACCACGGTAATGGAAAGCCGTGTGTCCAATAGAGCACAGCGCCGCGAGGCCTTTCAGCGGTACGCTGAAGGGCTTGGCTCATAACCGGAAGACCCCCCGTGCGCCCGCCGTCAGCCGCTTCGCGGTTCTCGGCAACCATCTGCCGCGGCACTGCGGCATCGCGACGTTCACGACGCACATCGCCGACGCCCTTGCGGCCGAGCTGCCCGCGGCCGACGGCTTCGTGCTGGCCGTCAACGACGCCGGCCGCCGCCACGCCTATCCGTCGCGCGTGCGCTTCGAGATTAAGGAAAGCGACCTGGCGTCGTACCGCCGCGCCGCCGACTACCTCAACGTCAACCGCGTCGACGTGCTCTCGGTGCAGCACGAGTACGGGATCTTCGGCGGCAGGGCCGGCGCGCACGTGCTGGCGCTGCTCGGCGAGCTGCGCATGCCGATCGTCACCACGCTGCACACGATCCTGTCCGAGCCGAACGACGCGCAGCGCGCCGTGATGAACGAGCTGGCGCGCCTCTCTGAGCGGCTCGTCGTCATGAGCGAAACCGGCGCGGACATGCTCAAACGCGTGCACGACATCCCCGCGTCGCAGATCGACCTGATCCCGCACGGCATCCCGCAGGTGCCGCCCGTCGGACAGAGCAAGGAGCGGCTCGGCGTCGCCGGCAAGACGGTCATCCTCACCTTCGGCCTGCTCTCGCCCGACAAGGGCATCGAGCACGTCATCGACGCGCTGCCCGCGATTCTCGCCGTTCACCCCGACACCGTCTACATCGTCCTCGGCGCGACCCACCCGCACATCGTCGAACGCGAGGGCGAAGCGTACCGGCTGATGCTCGAGGCACGCGCGCAGGCGCTGGGCGTCGGCGGCAGCATGATCTTCCACAACCGGTTCGTCAGCCAGGACGAGCTCGTGGAATTCCTGTCGGCCACCGACATCTACATCACGCCGTACCTCAATCCGGAACAGATCACGTCGGGCACGCTCGCGTACGCGGTGGGTGCGGGCAAAGCCGTCATCTCGACGCCCTACGTCTACGCGCGCGAGCTGCTGGCCGACGGACGCGGCGTGCTCGTGCCGTGGCGCGACTCGGACGCCGTCGCGAAGGAAGTCATCACGCTCGTGAGCGACGATGCGGCGCGCGAGGCGATGTGCGCGCGGGCGGCGGCGCACGGCCTCAGCATGTCGTGGTCTGCGGTCGCCCACAAGTACGCCGAAAGCTTCGCGAAAGCGCGGAAGCAGCACATGGGACGCCGGCGCACCGCCTTCCAGGCACAGACGCTGGCCACGCGGCCGGCGGAACTGCCGGAGATCGATCTGCGCCACCTGCAGGCGATGACCGACGACACCGGCATGCTGCAGCACGCGGCGTTCAACGTGCCGCGCTATGAGGACGGCTACTGCATCGACGACAACGCGCGCGCGATGCTGCTCGTCGCGCTGCTCGAGGATGCCGGCACGGACGATCCGGCGCTGCTCCGCACGCTGTCGGCGCGCTATCTGGCGTTCGTCCGCTATGCGTTCGATCGGCCGACCGGCCGCTTCCGCAACTTTCTTTCGTACTCGCGCGAGTGGCTTGAGCCCTGCGGATCGGAAGACAGCCACGGCCGCACGCTGTGGGCGCTCGGCGCCGTTGTCGGCCGCGCGTCGGACCCCGGCCGCCTGACGCTGGCCGGCGAGCTGTTTCACGCGGCGCTGCCGGTCGTCACCGGGTTCAAGAGCCCTCGCGCGTGGGCGTACACGCTGCTTGGCATCGAGGAATATCTGCGCGCGTTCCGCGGCGACAGCGGCATCGAGGCGCTGCGCGGCGAGCTGGCCACCCTGCTGCTCGGGCTCTACGAGCGGTCGAGCGGCCACGACTGGCCGTGGTTCGAGGACACCGTCACCTACTGCAACGCGCGGCTGCCGCAGGCGCTCATCGCGTCCGGCTCGCGCATGAAGCGGCCCGATATGGTCGACGCGGGCCTGCGCTCGCTCGAGTGGCTCGTGTCGGTGCAGTCGTCGGCCGACGGGCACTTCGCGGCGATCGGCTCCAACGGCTTCTACGCGCGCGGCGACGTGCCCGCGTTGTTCGACCAGCAGCCGGTGGAAGCGTGCTCGACCGCGTCAGCCTGCCTCGAGGCCTATCGCGTGACCGGCGACCTGCACTGGCTCGAGCGCGGGCAGCACGCCTTCAACTGGTTCCTCGGCCAGAACCATCTGCACTTGTGGCCGTACGACGCCTCGACCGGCGGCTGCCGCGACGGGCTGCATCACGACCGCATGAACATGAATCAGGGCGCCGAATCGACGCTCTCCTTTCTGCTCGCGCTGCAAGAAATGCGCGCGAGCGAGCGCATCACCCCGCAGGCCGCGGCGCCGGTCCTTCAAGCCACCTCATGACACAGCCCAGAACGTTCGAGACGCTCTTCGATCGCAATCCGAAGAACCCGATTCTCACCGCCGCCGACTGGCCCTATCCGGTGCACACCGTCTTCAACCCCGGCGCGACCCGGCTCGCCGACGGCACGACGCTGCTGCTGTGCCGCGTCGAGGATCGGCGCGGCCTCTCGCACCTCTGCGCCGCGCGATCGGCCAACGGCATCGACGGGTGGGCGATTGACGCCGAGCCGACGTTTCCGTCCGATCCGGCGAATCATCCTGAGGAGCTCTGGGGCGTCGAGGACCCGCGCATCACATACGTCGAGGAGCTGGGCAAGTACGTCATTGCCTATACGGCCTTTAGCCGCGGCGGGCCCGGCGTCGCCCTCGCGCTGACGAGCGACTTCCGATCGTTCGAGCGGCTCGGCGAAGTGATGCAGCCCGACGACAAGGACGCCGCGCTGATGCCGCGCCGCATCAACGGCTGCTGGGCGCTGATTCATCGCCCGGTCACCGATTCGGGCGCGCACGTGTGGATGTCGCTGTCGCCCGATCTGCGCAACTGGGGCACGCACACGCTGATCCTGCCCGCGCGCCGCGGCGCGTGGTGGGACGCCAACCGCGTCGGCCTCTCGCCGCCGCTCGTCGAAACCCCGCGCGGCTGGCTGATGATTTATCACGGCGTCAAGCGCACCGGCGCCGGCTGCCTGTACCGCATGGGCCTCGCCCTGTTCGATCGCGAGACGGCCCAGAAGTGCCTGCTTCGCGGCGACGCATGGGTCTTCGGCCCCGAGACGCAGTACGAGCGCGAAGGGGACGTCGGATATGTCGCGTTTTCCTGCGGTTACACAATTGACGATGACGGAGACGGCCTGAATCTGTACTACGGCGCGGCGGATACGAACATCGCCGTGGCGCACGGCCGCATCAGCCGCCTGCTCGCGTGGCTCGACGAGCACGGTGATTCCAAGCTTGACTCATCCATGCGATGATCGGGCTGGATGGCCCGGAAGAAGCCCCCTGCGGCAACCTTCGACGTCCATGAGTTTCTCGCCTCCGGCGGGGTGGCGCGCCGTGTCGTGCGTTTCGCCCGGGGCGCGGTCGTGTTCGCCCAGGGCGGCCGGGCCGACAGCATCTATTACATTCAGTCGGGCGGACTGAAGCTCTCGGTCCTGTCGTCGGCAGGGAAGGAAGCCGTGGTGGCGCTCCTCGGCCCCGGCGACTTCGCCGGCGAAGGCTGCCTGGCCGGCCAGGCGCAGCGCATGGGCACCGCCACGGCGGTCGTCCCCACGTTGGCCATGCGCATCCCGAAGGCCGAGATGATCCGCGTCATTCACGAGCATTCCGACTTCTCGGACCGTTTCATCGCGCACATGCTGGCGCGCAACATCCGCATCGAGGAGGACCTCGTCAATCAGCTCTTCAACTCGAGCGAGAAGCGGCTGGCGCGCACGCTGCTGCTGCTCGCGCGGTACGGGAGGCACGCCAGCGAAACGCACACGATGCCGAAGGTGTCGCAGGAGATGCTGGCCGAGATGGTGGGCACCACGCGCTCGCGCGTGAACTTCTTCATGAACAAATTCCGCAAACTGGGCTTCATCGAGTACAACGGCGGGATCGTCATCAGGAAATCGCTCCTCAGCGTCGTCCTGCACGACTGACTCACATCGTCAGCACGACCTTGCCGATGTTCTGGCGGCTCTGGAGGTACGCATGCGCGCCGGCGGCCTGCTCGAGCGGGAACGTGCGCGCGACGACGGGCGCGAGGCGTCCGGCCTCGAACTCCCGCATCAGCATGGCCACGAGCGGCGCGAGCTGATCGCGCGCGTCCCAGAGGTGGCCGACATTCAGGCCGAAGACGCCCCGGTTGCGATTGATCAATGAGAACGCCTTGAAGCGCGGCATGGCCCACAGCGTCTTCGCAATCGTCAGGTAGTCGCGCGTGCGCGACGGAGCGATGCGCGAGACCCCGAACATCACCATGCGGCCGAGCGGCGCCAGCAGGGCGTAGCTCTCGCCGAAGCTCGCGCCGCCGAGCGGATCGAGGACGACGTCGACGCCGCGGCCGGCGGTGATGCGCGTCACCTCGTCGAAGACGCTGGCGCGGCGGTAGTCGATGAGATGCTCGAAGCCGAAGCGCTGCAGCGCCGCGTGCTTTGCGGCCGAGGCCGTGCCGATCAGCCGCGCCCGGCGCAGGCCTGCAAGCTGCGCGGCCGCAATGCCGACGCCGCCGCCCGCGTTGTGAATCAGCACGGTCTCGCCCGCCGAAACGTTCGCCATCCTGTACAGCCCGATCGCGGCGGTCAGGTACGTGACCGCGACGCCCGCGGCTTCCGCGTCGCTCAGCACCGGCGGCGCGGGGAACACGCGCCACGCCGGTGCCGTGACGTACTCGCTGTAGCCGTTGAAACTGGTGATGGCGATGACGCGCGCGCCTTCGGTGAGCCCCGCCACATCGGGCGCGGCGCGCTCGACGATGCCCGCGACTTCGTAGCCGGGGACGTACGGCAGCTTCGGGGCGTCGGGATAGAGGCCGAGGCGGCCCAGCACGTCGGCGAAATTGACGCCCGCCGCGCGGACGCGAATCAGCACCTCGCCCGCCCGCGGCTCGGGCACGGGCCTATCCTCGATGCGGAAGACGTCCGGGGCGCCGTGTCGGGGGATAACGGCCGCGCGCAAGAGGCCAGTATAATTCCTCACCCTCAGGAGGGGTTCCCAATGCGCCGAATCGCACCGTTCGTCCTGTCGCTCGCGCTCGCCGGGTTCGCCCTGGCGCCCGCGTCAGCGCAGGCTCAGGAAGAGAAGACCATCAAGGGCGAAGTCATCGACATGAAGTGCCACCAGGGCAAGGGCCATGAGGCCTGCGCCACCCGCTGCGTGCGGGGCGGCGAAGCGGCGGCCATCAAGGTGGGCGACGAGGTCTACGTCATCGTGGGCGACTTCACCGCCGACAAGAACGCGAAGCTCGTGGAGTTCGTCGCGAAGGACGTCGAGGCGACCGGCGCCATCGGCGAGAAGGACGGCCACAAGACGATCGCCGTCACGAAGATCACGCTGGTGAAGTAGCGACAGCAGACGGTAGCGCAGGCCTTCAGGCCTGCGTTACCCGGTCAGCATGGCGAGCAGGGCCTTCTGCGTGTGCAGGCGGTTCTCGGCCTGCTCGAACACGATCGACCGGGCGCTGTCCATGACAGCGTCCGTCACCTCATCGCCGCGGTGCGCCGGCAGGCAGTGCATGAAGGCCGCCTGCGGTCTGGCGGCCCCCATGAGTCCCTCGTTGACCTGATAGCGGCGGAAGATCGCATCGCGCGACGCGGCTTCATCTTCCTGGCCCATCGAGGCCCAGACGTCGGTGTAAACGGCATCGGCGTCCTTCACGGCTTCGACGGGGTCGTTCGTGATCACGAGCCGCGCGCCGTGCGCCGCCTGCGCGCGCGCCTGGCTCGCGACATGCTCCGGAAGCTCGTACCCCTTCGGCGAGGCGATGCGCACCGAGACGCCGAGCATCAGCCCGGCCTGCGCGAGCGACGCCGCGACGTTGTTGCCGTCGCCGACGTACGCCAGCCGCGCGCCCTCGAGCGATCCCAGATGCTCGCGCAGCGACAGCATGTCGGCCAGCGCCTGACACGGGTGCTCCTCGTTGGTCAGCGCGTTGACCACGTGCATGCGCGGCGCGGCCGCGGCGAACTCCGCCAGACGCGCCTGCTCGTAGGTGCGGACGACGCAGGCCGAGACCCAGCGCTCGAGATTGCGGGCGACATCGGCCAGCGACTCGCGGCCGCCCAGCGCGACGTCGGCGGGCGGCTCGATCACGTCGCCGCCCAGCTCGCGCACCGCGATGGTGAACGTGGCGCGCGTGCGCAGCGACGGCTTCTCGAACAGCAGCGCGACGTGTTTGCCTGACAGCGGCGCCGCCTCCACCAGCTGCTCGCGCCGCGCCGCCTTCATCGCGGACGCGAGATCGAGGCAGGCACGCAGCGACTCGGGCGTGAGGTCGAGGATCGACAGAAAGTCCTTGGGCAAGCCTGTGGCCTGTGGCCTCTGGCCTCTGGCCTGATCAGCGAGCGACGCGAGCTGATTCATGTCCGGTACTCCGCATTGATGCGCACGTAGTCGGCGCTGAAATCGCACGTCCACATGGTGGCGGCGTGCGATCCCATCCCCAGGTCCACCGCGATGGCGACGTCCTTCTGCTTCAGCACCTCGGCCGCGTCGTCCGCCCGCTCGTCGTGCGGCCGCCCCTTCACGAACAGCGCGACATCGCCAATCGAGACCGACGTGCGCTCGAGAATGAACGCCGCGCCCGAGCGGCCCGCCGCCGCCACCAGACGGCCCCAGTTCGGGTCGCCGCCATGGATCGCCGTCTTCACGAGGGGCGAGTTCGCAATCGTCCTCGCCGCCACCCGCGCATCGTCTTCCGTTGCGGCGCCGCTGACCGTGATCGCGACCAGCTTCGTGGCGCCCTCGCCGCCGCGGACGATCTCGCGCGCGAGAAATCCCGACACGTCGACGAGCGCGCCGGCGAACGCGTCGAGGTCGGCTTCGCGGATGGCCGTGCCGCTCGAGCCGCTGGCCAGCGCAAGGACGCAGTCGTTGGTGGAGCACTCGCCGTCGACGGTGATGGCGTTGAACGTCAGGTCCGACGCCTTCAGCAGCGCGCGATGGAGCAGCGCGGGTTCGATCACGGCGTCGGTCGTCAGGAACGCGAGCATCGTGGCCATGCGCGGCTCGATCATGCCGGAGCCCTTCGCGATGCCGCCGACGCGAAACACGCGTCCATCGTCGAGCGTGCATTCGACCGCGCGCGCTTTCGGGAACGGGTCCGTCGTCATGATGGCGAGCGACGCGTCGGTGCCGCCGCCAGCCGACCTCGCGGCCGATGCCTGCGCGATGCCGTCTCGCACGCGATCCATCGGCAGGTTCACGCCAATCACGCCCGTGGAGGCGACCAGTACCTCCTCGGGCGCGCAGCCGAGCAGCGACGCCGTCAGCGACGCCATCTCGTACGCGTCGGCGGCGCCCTGCTCGCCCGTGCAGGCATTCGCGCAGCCCGCATTGACGACAATCGCCTGCGCGCGGCCGCCGGTCGCCTCGAGGCTGGCCATCGACAGCAGCACCGGCGCGGCCTTCGCCTTGTTGATCGTGAACACGCCGGCCGCCGCGCAGTCGGCCTCGGCGGCAATCAGCGCGACGTCGGGCCGGCCGTTCGTCTTGATGCCGGCCGCGACGCCCGCCGCCGTGAAGCCGGCCGGCGCCGTCACGGCGCCGGCGATCTCCATGATCAGAATGTCGCGCACGGTCAGGCGGCGCTCGTGGCGACGGCTTCCGCGCGCCTGCCCTGAGCCTGCCGAAGGGCGCCGGCCATCAGCTCGAGCGGCAGCAGCATCGCGTACTGCTCGCAGCGGCGGAAGAACGCGCACGAGGTGCAGTCGGCCTGAATCTTCTCGGGCACCCACGTGTGCGGCACGATCGAGAAGCCCTGGCGCACGAAGAACGCCGGGCTGTGCGTGAACGCGCACAGCGACAGGTAGCCGGCATCGCGCGCCGCGCTGACCAGGGCCGTCATCAGATCCGCCGCGATGCCGCCGCCGCGATGCCCGCGATCGACGACGAGCGAGCGGACCTCGGCAACGTGCCCCGACAGCTTCATCAACTCGGCGCAGGCGACGATGCGGCCCGCGTCCTCGATCACGACGAAGCGTTCGGCATGCAGCTCGAGCTCGCCGAGCGAGCGGGGCAGCAGGTGGCCTTCGACCCGGTGCGCCTCGATCAGCGCGTGGAGCGCGGCGGCTTCGGTCCGATTGGCGTTGCGAATGGTCTTCGTCATAGCACGTCACCCAGCGTCGACATGGCCTCGTCGATCTGCGCTTCCGTCACGATGTACGCGGGAAGGAGGCGCAGCACGGTGTTCGCGGTCCGGTTGATCAGCAGGCCGCGTTCGAGCGCGGCGGCCACGGCCGCCGCGGCATCCCCATCGATGTCGAGACCCCGGAACAGGCCCGCGCCGCGCACTTCCCTGATCCGGGGATGGCGCGACTTCAGCGCGTCGAGCGCCTCGCCCAGGTACTGCCCGGCGGAGCGCGCGCGATCGAGCAGCCCGCCGTCGAGCTCGTCGAGCACCGTCAGCGCCGCCCGGCACGCGAGCAGATTGCCGCCGAAGGTGCTGCCGTGATCGCCCGGCGCGGCCTTCGCCGCGACGCGCTCGCTCATGAGCGCCGCGCCCACCGGCATGCCGCCGCCGAGCGCCTTGCCCACCGCCATCAGGTCGGGCTGCAGGCCCAGCGTCGCCGAATGGAACATGCGCCCGGTGCGCCCCATGCCCGACTGCACTTCATCGGCAATCAGCAGCGCGCCGGTGCGCGCGCAGCCGGCCGCAATCGCCGCCACGGCCTCGGGCGACAGCGGGCGCACGCCGCCTTCGCCCTGAATCGGCTCGACGATCACGGCGGCCGTGCTGCCGGTGATGGCCTTCTCGATCGACGCCGCATCCTGCGGATCGGCAAACACGACATCGGCCAGCAGCGGCCCGAACGGATCGCGGTAATGCGGATCCCACGTCATCGACAGCGATCCCATCGTGCGTCCGTGGAAGCTGTGCTTCAGCGCGACGAACGTCTTCCGCGAGGGCTTGCCCTCCGAAGCTCCCGAAGGGAGCGAAGGAGGGACCCAGTACCGGCGCGCGAACTTCAGGCACGCTTCGACGGCTTCCGTCCCGCTGTTGCAGAAGAACGCGCGCGGCAAACCGGTGTGCGCCGCCAGCCGCTCCGCGAGCGCGCCCTGCAGCGGATGGAAGTACAGGTTGCTCGTGTGGGCGAGCGTCGCCGCCTGCCTGGCCAATGCCTGCGCAAGGGAGGGATGCGCGTGGCCCAGGGCGGCGACGCCCACGCCCGACACGAAATCGAGATAGCGCCGCCCGGCCGTGTCGAACAGGTACATGCCCTCGCCGCGCTCGAACACGACGTTCGACCGGCGATACACCGAAAGAATGTGCGCCGCCTCGAGGGCCTGCGCGCCTGTCTGTTCGTTCATCGTTGTCATGTCAGTTGCCGGCGGCCGGCAGTCTGTCCGCCGCGCCGCCCATCAGCCGCGTGCCCGACGAGAACGCCGGGTCGCGTCCGTCGACGATGCGCACGTCGGCCACGCCTGCGTCGCGCGCGGCCTGGCACGCGCGCAGCTTGGCGATCATTCCCGCGCTTGCCGATCCATCGGCGAGCATGGCTTCGAGCGCCTCGTTGTCGAGCGCGTCGATCCGGTCCCCGGCCCCATCGAGCACGCCCGCCGTCCCGCCCGCAAAGAGCAGGCGGCCGGCGCCGATCGCGCCCGCGACGTGCGCGGCCATGACGTCGGCGTTGACGTTGAGCAGCTCGCCGCCGGACGTCACGCCGATGCTGGCGATGACCGGCACGAAGCCGGCCGTCGACAGGTGATCGATCAACCGCGCCGTCCCGGCGCTCACCGGACGGCCGACCAGGCCCGGGTCGACCACCGTCCCCGAGACCGTTTCCATTTCCGTCACGCGCTCCGACAGTCCCAGCCCATCGTCGGCGCCGGTGAGGCCGACGGCGCGCAGGCCGCGGGCGCCGAGCGACGCGACGAGCGCCGTGTTCGCGCTGCCGGCAAGCACGGTGACCGCCGTCTCGAGCGTCGGCTCGTCGGTCACGCGGATCCCGTCGCGCTTCAGCGGCTCGATGCCGCGCCGCGCGAGCTCGGCGTCGATCGCCTTGCCGCCGCCGTGCACGATGACGAGCCGCGAGGTGCGCGCGAGGGAGGCCACCGCGTCGGCCGTGCGCGCGAGATCGGCCGGGGCCTCGATCAGCTCGCCCCCGAGCTTCAGCACGGTCACGCTCACGCGAGGCCCGCGGTTTCGTCGAAGCCGAGCGCGACGTTGAAGTTCTGCACCGCCTGGCCCGCCGCGCCCTTGATCAGGTTGTCGATGCACGACACGAGCACGAGCCGGCGCGTGGCCGCGTCGAACTTCCAGCCGATGTCGCAGAAGTTCGTGTGCGCGACATGCTTCACTTCGGGCAGCGCGTCGCCAGTCAGCCGCACGAACGGCGCCTCGTCATACGCCGCCGTGAGAGCCGCCTCGATCTCGAATGCCGTGACGTCCGGCCGCACGCGCGCGTAGATCGTCTCGAGGATGCCGCGGTCGAGCGGCACCAGGTGCGGCACGAACGTGACATCCGCCCCGAGCTGCTGCTCGATCTCGGCGGTGTGCCGGTGCCCGAAGATGCCGTACGCCGCGACGCTGCCGTGCACCTCGGAGAAGTGCGTGCGGTCGCTCGGCGTGCGTCCGGCGCCCGAGATGCCCGACTTCGCGTCGATCACGACGCCGTGCGCCAGGTCGAGCAGGCCCGCGTCCGCCAGCGGCTGCAGCGCCAGCAGCGCGGCGGTCGGATAGCAGCCAGGACACGCCACGACGCGCGCGGCCGCGATGTCCGCTTTCGCAAGCTCGGTGAGGCCGTAGACCAGACCGTCGGGCTCCGATGCGGTTGCCGGATACCACTTCTTCCGCAGATCGAGATCGCGGAGGCGGAACGCCCCCGACAGATCGAAAATCCGCTTCACGCCGCGCGCCAGCAGCTCGGGCACGAGCGCGGCCGAGGCCGCCTCCGGCACGGCAAGGAACACCGTGCCGGCGCCCGCGAGCCGCTCCGTGTCGAGCGGCTGGAGCTCGCCCTTGAAAACGCGGCTCAGCCGCGGCAGCGGCCGCGCCGCGCTGTCGGGGCTCGACGTCATGGCCGTCTCGAGGCGGGCATGGGGGTGGCGGGCGAGCAGACGAAGCAGCTCCTGCCCGGCGTATCCGCTCGCGCCTGCCATGGCCACCGATGCGGTGCTTGCATAATTATGCATCGTGTGGTTTATTTATACACGAATGAAGGCATTCCGGCAAGCGCAGATACTCGAGCTCGTGGAGCGCGAGCCGGTGCACTCGCAGCAGGAGCTGCGCGCGCGGCTCAGGACACGCGGGATCGACACGACCCAGGCGACCCTGTCGCGCGACATCCAGGAACTGGGGCTGGTGAAGCGCGCGGCCGACAGCGCCTACGCGCGCGCCGCGCAGGCGGCCGCGCCGGTGGCCCTGCCGTCCGATTCGCTGCGGCGGCAGATGTCGGTGCTGCTGCGCGGCGTCGAGCGCGTCGATCCCATGCTCGTCCTGCGTACCGATCCGGGGCAGGCGCAGGCGCTCGGCGTCGCCATCGACCGCGCGCGCCTGAAGGAAGTGGCCGGCACCATCGCCGGCGACGACACGATCCTGGTCGTGTGCCGCGGAAAGGCCGCCGCCGAAGAAGCGGAAGATCGATTCGTGGAGTGGATGAAGTCCCGATAGGAGCAGGCAGATGTCAGAGAAGATTGTCCTCGCGTATTCAGGCGGCCTCGACACGTCGGTGGCCATTCCGTGGCTGTCCGACCGGTTCGACGCCGAGATCATCGCCGTGACGATGGATCTCGGCCAGGGCAGGGAGCTGGACGATGTGCGTGAACGCGCGCTGGCGGTGGGCGCGACGCGCGCGCACGTCGTCGACCTCCGCGAGGAATTCGCGCGCGACTACATCCTGCCCGCGCTGCAGGCCGGCGCGCTGTACGAGGGCAAGTATCCGCTCGCGACCGCGCTCGGACGCCCGCTGATCGCGAAGCATCTGGTGGAGATCGGCCGCATCGAGGGATCGAAGACGATTGCGCACGGCTGCACCGGCAAGGGCAACGATCAGGTGCGCATCGACGTCTCGGCGCGCGCGCTCGAGCCGCAGGTGAAGGTGATCGCGCCGGCGCGCATCTGGGGTCTCACGCGGCCGGAGGAGATCCAGTACGCGAAGGAGCGCAACATTCCGGTGCCGGCAACCGTCGACAGCCCCTACAGCACCGACACGAACCTGTGGGGCCGGTCGATCGAATGCGGCTGCCTGGAAGATCCGTGGTGCGAGCCGCCCGAGGAGATCTACCTGCTGACGAAGTCGCCGGCAGAGGCGCCCGACGCGCCCGCGTACGTCGAGATCGAGTTCGAGCAGGGCGTGCCGGTGAAGATCAACGGCGTGGCGATGGGGCTCGTGGAGCTGATCACGAGCCTCGAGACGATTGCCGGCGCCCACGGCGTGGGCCGTCTCGACATGGTGGAGAACCGGCTCGTCGGCATCAAGTCGCGCGAGATCTACGAGGCACCCGCGGCCGTCGCGCTGCACACCGCGCACAAGGAGCTCGAGACGCTCGTCATTCCGCGCGACCTCGAGCGGCTGAAGCGCCAGCTCGGCGTCGTCTACGCCGATCTGGTCTACAACGGCCTGTGGTTCACACCGACGCGCGAGGCCATCGACGCGTTCGTCACAAAGGTGCAGGAGCGCGTCACGGGCGTCGTCCGCCTGAAGTTCTTCAAGGGCGACTGCCGCGTGGTCGGCCGCAAGTCGCCGTTCGCGCTCTACGATCATGCGCTGGCGACGTACGATGCGGGCGACGCGTTCGATCACACCGCGGCGGAAGGCTTCGTGAAGATCTGGGGCCTGCCAGTCGAGACAGCGGCGCGCAAGTCGCCGGCGAAGGTTGCGGAGGCGCAAGCCGCGAAGGCGGATTCGGCGATTCCGGTGGGCCACGCCGGAGAGAAGCACTAGCGTGGCCGCGATGTGGTCGGGTCGCTTCGCGGGCGGCCCCGATCCCGACGTCTTCGCCTTCGGCCGGTCGTTTCCGTTCGATCGCCGCCTGGTCGAGGACGACATCACCGGCAGCATCGCGTGGGCCCAGGCGCTGGGCGCCGCGAACGTGCTGTCACCTGCCGACACAACGACCATCGTCGGCGGCCTCGAGGCGATTCGAGCGGAAATTGGCATTGGAGGATTGCAGGATCCACCCGATGGCGCTGACGAAGACATCCACAGCTTCGTCGAGCGGCGGCTGATCGAGCGCATCGGTGAGGCAGGAAAGCGCCTGCACACGGGGCGGTCGAGGAACGAGCAGGTGTCGCTCGATCTGCGGCTCTACCTTCGCCGGCGCATCCCCGTGATCCAGCAGGAGCTGCGCGCGCTGGCGCTGGCGCTCGTCGAGCGCGCCGAGTCGCTCGGCGACGCGGTGATGCCGTCGTACACGCACCTGCGCCGCGCGCAGCCGGTGCTGGCGGCGCATTTCTTCCTCTCGCACGTCGCCCCGATCGAGCGCGATCTCCTGCGCTTCGAGCAGGCCGCGGCCGCGGCCGACGCAATGCCGCTCGGCTCGGGCGCGATTGCCGGCACCAGCTATGACATCGACACCGGCGCGCTCGCGGCGCGTCTCGGTTTCTCGAAAGTCGTGGCCAACAGTCTCGACGCGGCCGGCGACCGCGACTTCGCCGCGGAGTTCCTGTTCGCGGTCTCGCTGGCCGGCATTCATCTGAGCCGGCTCTGCGAGGACCTCATCATCTTCTCGACCGACGAGTTTGCGTTCTTCGATCTGGACGACGCGGTGGCCACGGGCAGCAGCCTGATGCCGCAGAAGAAGAATCCCGACCCGCTCGAGCTCGTGCGCGGCAAGTCGGCGCGCGGCATCGGCCACCTGATGCAGTTCCTCACGCTGCTCAAGAGCGTGCCGGCGGGCTACTCGAAGGATCTGCAGGAAGACAAGGAATCGATTTTCGACGCGGAAGACACGCTCATCGGCAGCCTGAAGTCGACCGCCGCGGTCGTCCGCGCGCTGACGTTCAACGCCGGGGCCGCGCGCGCCGCCGCGTCCGGCCTGCTGCTCGCGACGGAAGTCGCCGACTATCTCGTGTCGAAGGGCATGCCGTTCCGCAGTGCGCACGAAGTCGTGGGCGGCATCGTCCGCGACCTGGCGGCGAAAGGCGAAGACTTCTCGTCGCTGTCGCCGGCGGACTGGAAGGCGTACGACGCGCTGTTCGATGAAGATGTGGAGAAGTGGCTGTCGCCGGAGGCGGCGGTGCGGAACCGCCGCACCCCGCAGTCGACGAATCCGGACGCGGTCCGGTCGCGGCTGCGGGATGCGGCGGCGAGACTGAAAAGCTAGAAGCGCAAGCTGACTCCCACCGTGCCGCGCCAGAAGCGGAACGCCGTCACGTCGAAGTCCAGCTCGCCGTCATCCGCCTCGGTCATCTGGCGGAAGTAGCGCAGGTCGCCGCGGATGCCTACGCGGTTGGTGAAGAAGCCGAACACGCCGCCGCCGAGATTGAAGCCGAGCGCGTTGCGATCGACGTCGAACGCGTCATCCGGCCCGTCGACGAACGTCTTGAGCATGCCGGCGCCGGCCGTCACGTACGGGCGGAACGCGCCGCGCGGCGTGCTGAGGATCACATTGCCCATCAGCGACATGTAGTTGCTGTTGTCCACATCGCCCGAGGGATCGTCGCCGGGCTCGAAGTAGTTCGGCGCGTAGCCCAGATCGACTTCGAAGCCGAGGATGCCGCCGCCGAGGTAGGTGAGGGTGCCGCCGTACGTCATCTTCGAGCCTTCGAGGGCCGCCTCGATGACCGCGTCGTCCGTTTCCGAGCCGGCCGCGAAGCTGGTGCCGATGAAAGGGGTAAAAATCCACTCGGCCGAGGCCGCAGCGGGCGCGAGGCACAGCGCCATCGCGGTAAGCAGAGTCAGTCGTTTCATGATGTCGGTAGTCTCCCGGCATCACGCACAGCAAGGGCCGTGCCCTGGCGCTACCTCTTGCGCTTCGCGATCTGCTCGAGGGCCCAGTCGCGCAGTCCCGGGTGCGAAAGGCCGAGCTCGCGCGCCTCGGTTTCCGCCCGCGCCGTGTCCCAGCCGTCGACGGTCGCGCGTTTGATCATCCACAGCCCCGCGACGCGATTGGCCGAGGCGCAATGCACGAACACGGGCTGGTTGGCCGTGTCGGAGACGGCCGCGATGAACCGATCCACGATCGCGTCATCGGGCTTCGCCACGTCGAACGGCATGTGGATGAAGCGGATGCCCGCGCGCATGGCCGCGTCGCGCGCCTCATCGATGTGCGCGCCGCTCTCGGACGCGAGACGCAGGTTGACCACCGCCTTGTAGCCGCGGCTCGCGATTTCGGGAATCGCCGAGGCGTCAGTCGCGCCCGCGCACGCGATGGTGGGCTCGATCTGCGTCATGTTGCGCACACCAGGAACCTGCTGGCGCGTCATCTGCGGCGCCGCCGCGGCCCCGAGCGCAATCATCGTCGCCCAGAACAGAATGCCGCTGCCTGCAATCGCAAAGGCAATTTTGTTTTTCGTCATTGCGGGTTTCTCTCGATCGTGATGTTCACCGGCGCGTCGAGACGGATCGACAGCGGCGAACCGGCCGTGAGCGCGGCGACCGAGCGATCGCCCGCGGCCGCCGCGGCGGTTCCGGCGCCGGCGCCTGCGGCGCCGCCCAGGATCGCGCCCTTCTTCCCGCCCAAGATGCCGCCGATGATGGCGCCGCCAACCGCGCCTCCACCAATCCTAGCCGCGGATGCGCGGGTGGGTGAGTCGCCTTCGCGGACGATGGGGTCGACGCGCACCGCTTCGCGCGTGCCGTCGGCCAGCACCAGCGTGTGGAAGCGGATGCCGAGCCGCGCGCGTTCCTTGAACTTGCCGCCGCGCGTGACTTCGTTCACCGAGCCCAGCACTTTCGTGCCGGCCGGAATCGCCACGCGTCCGCCGGCGATCACATCGCGCGTGACCGTGGCCTCGACGCGATCCTCAATCTCCGCCGTATCGGAGGTCAGGCCCGTGTTCAACCGCACGCCCAGCACGGCGCCGGCGGGGACGTGGAGCTCGACGAACGCGGGTTCCACGGGTTCGGTTCTTGTTCCGGTTCCGGGTTCCGGTTCAGGGTTCGCAGGCAGCGAAGCGTACACCGTCGCCGGCGCCGGTGCAGATCGCGTGGTGACCGGGGTGCGTGCGGCGGGGTCGGTACGCGGGCGCGCGGGAGGCGGTGGCACGATCGGCATCGGCCGCACCGCCGGCTTCACCTCGTCAACTTCCGGTTCCGCGGGCTCGACGGGCTCGGCCTGCGGCAGCACGGTCTCGGTTTCGGCGACGCCGGGCGCCGCTGCCCCGGCCGCGAACGCCTGCGGCTCCGGGCGCAGGTCGTCCGCGTCGAGCGCCAGCCAGCTGGCCATCCCAACCGTTCCCGCGATGGCGAGAGCGGCAGCTGCAATGTAGGAATTTCTCGTGTTCATGATGGTGTCCGGTTGCCGCTCCCTACCGCAAGCGACGTACCGTGGAACCTCACGAAAACCGGCCTGAAAACAGCGATTCCCGCGCGCGGACGACGTCGAATCAGGACAGCGGGTGTCCTCCCGAAGCTGCTCCGGACAAGTCCGGACGAGGGCGGCGGTCACGTTTGCTGGGGAAATCGAAGGGGACTCGAGGCATCCCGCTTGCACCCGGCCCGTCCATGCGCCGATTTGCTACGGCTTTTGTGCTCGTTTGTGGACTCGCCGCGCCCGCGCCCGCCGAAGCCGTTACGCTGCGGGATCTGGTGGACCTCTCGAAGCAGGGGCTCGGCGACGATCTGCTGATCGCGCTCGTCGAAGCCGAGAAGTCGGTCTTCCATCTGAGCGCCGCCGACGTGAAGAGCCTCAAGGAGCAGGGTCTCAGCGATCGGCTGCTGATTCATCTGCTGCAGACGCCGTCGCTTCGTCCCGAGCCCGAGTCGCGGCTTCTCATTGCTGACGTACCCGCGCGGAGGGCCGCACATGAACCCGCGCCGGTCGTCATCATCGAGCGCGTCGATACGATTGCGGTGCCGGTGGCCGTGCCGGTGTATGTGCCCGTGCCCGCGCAGCGCGCGCACCGCCGCGGCGCGGATCGCGAGCGCGTTCGCGACGATGAACGCGACCGCGATCGCGGCCGCGACGGCAACGAGGCGCGGCGGCCGTCGAAGCCGGCCTCCACCGAGTACTGGGGCTACGGCGGCAAGCTGCGTCCCGACGCCTGGGGGCAGCCGAAGACGCAGCCGAAGAAGAAGTAAAGGGGACAGGACGGCCGGGCGTAGTGTGCTATAACCCGGCACGGAGTCCCCCTTATGTCCCACGTCTACTCGTCGAAGCCGGCCCGCGCAGCCGCGGCCCTCATCTTCCTCACTGCCCTCGTTACGACATCGTCGGCGCTGTCAGCGCGGCAGACGCGCGCGGCGCAGCGCGTCGACGAGGCCTACACGAAACTGATTCGCGAGCACTCCACCGAGAAGCGCGTGATGACGGAGCTGGTCGATCACCTGCCCGCGTCCGGCTCGGTGCCGACGCCGCTCGAGTTTCTCGGCTACGTTCCCGGCACGCCCGGCAAGCTGACCTACCACGCCGACATCGTCCGCTACCTCGAGGCGCTCGACAAGGCGTCCGATCGCGTGACGATGTGGCGGATTGGGAAGAGCGATGAAGGCCGCGACATGGTGACCGTCGCGATTGCCGACGAGGCGACGATTCGCAGTCTCGACAAGTACAAGAACATCACGGCGCAGCTGACCGACCCGCGGAAGACGTCCGAAGAGCAGGCGCGGCAGCTCGTGGCCACCGGCAAGCCGATTTACTACGCGCTCGGCAGCATTCACTCGACGGAGTACGGCAGTCCCGAGATGCTGATGGAGCTTGCGTACCGCGTGGCGGTGGGCGAGTCGAAGTTCATCCAGGACATCCGCAACAACCTCATTTTCGTGTTCACGCCGGCGACGGAAGTCGACGGACGCGAGCGCGCCGTCGACAACTTCCGCTTCTCTCAGGCGAATCCCGGGCAGCAGGCACCCGGAATGATTTACTGGGGCAAGTACGTCGCGCACGACAACAACCGCGACGCGATGGGCCAGGGTCTGCGGCTGACGCAGGTCATGATGAAGCAGTTCCTCGAGTGGCGCCCGACGGTGTGGCACGACTTGCACGAGTCGGCGACGCTGCTCTACACCTCCACCGGCACCGGTCCCTACAACCCCATCGTCGACGCCATTCAGGTCGACGAGTGGTGGCTGCTCGCGAAGACCGAAGTCATGGAGATGACCAAGCGCGGCGTACCGGGCGTGTGGACGTACAACTTCTATGACGGATGGGTGCCAAACTATCTGTTCTGGATTGCGAACACGCACAACTCGATCGGGCGTTTCTATGAGACGCAGAGCTTCCGCGGTGCGAACTACACCGTGGGGGGCGGGCAGAGCCGCGAATGGTACCGGCCGAACCCGACGCCGGCCAACGTGCCGTGGGGACCGCGCAGCAACGTCAACATGCAGCAGTCGGCGATTCTCTTCGCGATGAGCCACGTCGCGAAGAACAAGGAAACGTACCTCGACAACTACTACGTGAAGAACCGCCGCGCGATCGAGCGCGGCCGGACGGCCGACAGCGTGCCGAACGCCTATGTGATTCCGGCAGGGCAGCACACGGCCGCGCACGCGGCCGATCTCGTGAACCTCGTGCGCGTGCAGGGCGGCGAGGTGCATCGCGCGGCGAGCGCGTTCAAGGCGGGCGACGTCCAGGTGGCCGCCGGCGACTACATCCTGCGGATGGATCAGCCGTACGGCCCGCTCGTCGAGACGCTGATGGGCACGCAGTGGTATCCGCCCGCCAATCCGCGGCCGTACGATGATCTGGGCTGGACGTTCCCGTACCTCCGGAACGTGGAGTTCCACAAGATCACCGACAAGGCGATCCTGACGCAGCCGATGACGCTGATGACGGCCGACGCGAAGCTGGCCGGCGGCATCACCGGGCGCGGGCGGACGCTCGTCATCAACCACACGACCAACAACAACCTGGCGACCTTCCGCTTCGCGCACCCGACGGTGAAGATGTTCGCTGCGCAGAAGGCGTTCGAAGCGGGCGGCCGCGCGTTCGCCGCCGGCTCGTTCATCATTCCGGACGCCGATCGCGGCGTCCTGGAAAAGTCGCTCACGGAGCTCGGCCTGCCGGCCGTTGCCGTCGACGCCCCGCCCAACGTCGCGTCGCACGAGCTCGACGTGCCGCGCGTCGGCTACATCCACACGTGGACGAACACGCAGGATGAAGGCTGGGTGCGCCTGGCGTTCGACCACTACCGGATTCCGTACACGTATTTCGCCGACAACACGATTCGCGAAGGCGCGAACCTCAAGTCGAAGTACGACGTCATCATCTTTCCGCACACGAGCGGAAACGCGACGTCGATCGTCGAGAGCGGCGTGACAGGCCCGAACCCGCGGCCGTACAAGAAGACGGAGCTCACGCCCAATCTCGGCGCGCTCGATTCGACCGACGACATGCGCGGCGGGCTCTCGCGCGAGGGACTCCGCGAGCTCGAGACGTTCGTCGCCGAAGGCGGCCTGCTGATCACCGAAGGCGTGACGGCGACGATCTTCCCCGAGTACCGCCTGACGACGGGCGTGACGGTGGAGCAGGCGCCGGGCCTCTGGGCGCCCGGCTCGGTGATGAAGGCGAACTTCGTCGACCGCTCGAGCCCGCTGGCCTACGGTTACGAGCAGGATGCGATTGGCGTCTACTTCCGCAGCTCGCCGATTCTGCGCGTTGGACCGGGCGGCTTCGCCGGCGGGCGCGGGCGTGCGGGCGGTCCCGAGCTCGGTCAGCCCAACCTGCAGCCGAACGCCGCGCCTCCGCGCCTGACCACACTCGACAGGACGACCGGGAGCGCCGCTCCGGCGCCGCAGACCGCGGGCCAGGGCCCCGGCCGCGGCGGGCGCGGTGGCGGCGGCGGACGCGGCGGCGGCGCGCCTCAGTCATCCGCGTCGGCGCCCGGTCAGCCGCGCGTGATCCTGCAGTTCCCTGACGATGCGAACGATCTGCTGCTGTCGGGCGGGCTGGTGGGCGGCGAAGCGCTGACGGGCCGCGCGGTGCTCATCGACGCGCCCCTCGGCAAAGGCCACGTCGTCATGTTCGCCACGCGCCCGTACTGGCGCTGGCAGACGCACGGCCTGTTCTTCCTCGGCTTCAACGCGATTCTCAACTGGAACGATCTGGACGCCAGGTAAGGCTCCAGACTCCAGGCTCCAGGCTCCAGGCATGACCCCGGGCGGACAACGCTGCCCGGAGTCTTTTTGTCGCGCCTGGAGCCGGGAGTCTGGAGTCTGGAGCCGACTATGATCATCTCCGTGAACGTCGCCGTCGTCGGAGCGGGGATCATCGGGTGCGCGATTGCGCACGAGCTCGCGGCGCGCGGCGCGCGCGTGACGGTGTTCGAGCGGCGCGGTGTGGCGCGCGGAGCGAGCTGGGCGTCGGCGGGCGTGCTGGCTCCGTGGATCGAGGCAGGCCATGCGAGGGAGCGGAGTGGGGTGTCTGGGGCCCCGCGAGCGACCGAGCCAGGCGGGGTGCAGGGGGCCCCGCCGCAGGAGACGACCCCCCTGCACGAGATGTGCGCGCGCAGTCTTGCGATGTACGACGGCTTCGTCGATCGCGTGCGCGCCGACGGCGGCTCGGCATTCGAGTATGCGCGGCCGGGCACGTTCGAGACGGCGTGCACAGAGGAACAGGCCGAGGCCCTGCAGCGCACGGCGAAGGCGCTTCGCGCCGCCGGCGTGCGTGCCGCGTGGCTCGATCGGGACGCGGCCCATGCGCTGGAGCCCGCGCTTGGCGAGCGCATCCTCGGCGGGCTCCGCATCGACGACCACGGCTTCGCCGAGATGCCGGCGCTGGCCGGCGCGCTCGCGGTGGCGGCGCGGATGCGCGGCGCCGCGTTTCACGCGCCCGTCGACGTCACGAAAATCGAGCCCGCGCCGGGCGGCCTGGTCAGACTGCACGCAGGCGGCACGCCCCGCGTCTTCGACCGCGCCGTGATAGCCGCCGGCAGCTGGGCCAACCGGCTCAAAACCGGCGCGCCGCAGGTCAGGCCCGTGAAAGGGCAGCTCGTCCGGCTGCGGTTCGAGACGCCGCCGGCCACCCGCGTGCTTTGGTCCGCAGGCTGCTATATCGTTCCGTGGCAGGACGGCACGGTGCTGGTAGGCGCCACGATGGAGGACGCGGGCTTCGACGAGCGTCCCACCAGCGCGGGCGTGTCGCAGCTGCTCGAGGCGGCAGCCGCGCTTCTGCCGGCCGCGCGCGATGCGGCGTTCGTCGATGTGCGCGCCGGACTTCGGCCGTCGCTCGGCGGCGGCGCGGTGCCGTTCGTCGGCCCGTCGCCGGCGATCGCGGGTGTGACGATTGCCGCGGGCCACTTCAGAAACGGCGTGCTGCTGGCGCCGCTCACGGCGGCGCTGGCGGCGGATCAGGTGCTTGGAGACACGAATGCCGAAACTCAGTGACGATCAGATCAACGCCAGGCTCCCGAAGCTTCAGGGCTGGACGCGGCAGGGCGACGCGCTCTCCCGCACGTTCGGGTTCCGCTCCTACGCCGATGCCGTCGCCTTCGTGGTGCGCGTGGCGTTCGAAGCCGAAGCGAACGACCATCATCCCGACGTGGCCTGGAGCTTCAGGAAGGTCACGCTGAACTGGTCGACGCACAGCGACAACGGCATCACCGACAAGGATTTCGACGGCGCGGCCGCCGCGGACCGCATCGCGGCGTCGACGCCGCAGTCCACGCCGCAGAAGTCCTGAGCCGATGCAGCTGAAGGGCAGCTACAGCGCGCGTGAAGTGGCGGCCTTCACGGGCCTCTCGGCACGCCAGCTGCAATGGTGGGACACGCACGGCGTCTTTCCGCCCGCCGTCGCGCCGAAGCGCACGGCCGCCGGCGGCTTCACCGAGCGGCGCTACTCGCCGCTCGACACGCTCGATCTGCTGGTGCTCGCCGAGCTCCGCCGCCGCAAGTATTCCGTCGACGACATCCGCCGCATCATCGAAGTGCTGCGCACGCGCTTCGGTGCCCGCCCGCACGAGACGCTCGAGAACGCCGGACGCATGACACTGCTGACCGACGGCCGCGAGATCTTCGTGCGTGTCGGTGATCGCCATTACAACTTGTTGCGGGATCCCGAGCAGCCGCTCCTCGTTGGTGAAGAGCGGCTCAAGGGAGTCAAGGTCAGACGCCGATCTAGTCGATCGGGAAAATATCCTCCACGCCCTCGCCGGGCCTTGGAATGACGTGCACGCCGACGAGCTGACCGACCTTGCGCGCCGCCGCGGCGCCGGCATCGGTTGCCGCTTTCACCGACGCCGTGTCGCCGCGGACGATGGCGGTTACCATGCCGGCGTCCACTTTCTGCCAGCCGACGAAGTCGACGTTCGCCGCTTTCACCATCGCGTCAGCCGCTTCGATCATGCCGATCAAACCGATGGTCTCGACCATGCCGAGGGCGTCGCCGTCGTGCTTCTTCGGCGCCATCGCTACTTCTTTCCGAAGCCGCTGACGATGACGTCGAGGTTGTGGCTGGCGCGGAGGCCGTAGATGCCGTCGGTCGAGGCGAGCTTGCCTTCGCCGATGAGCGCGGCCTTGTCGAACGACGCGACCACCTGCCCGTTGATCGAGCACGACGCCGTGCCGTCCTTCACCGTCCACGCGATCGTCTGCGTGACGCCGTCGGCGCCGGTCTTGTTGACGGCCTCGTGCGCGGCGGGACGCACGCGCCCGCCTTCTCCCGGCGCGGGCGCGAAGTTCACGACCTGGCCGCCGCTGAAGCCGCGCACCAGGTACGTGCCGTTGCTGTACGCGAGACAGTAGACGAGGTTCGGCGCATCGGTCTCGAGGTCCTTGCCGCCAATGAAGATCCCGTACGGATGCGGGTGGCCCGCGTCGGGCTTGGCTTCCTTGAACGTCGCGCTGACCGTGTAGCTGCCCGACGCCTTGTGCGAGTCGTTCCAGTAGAACGCGGCGGGCCCGATCGTCAGGTGCAGATCGTCGCCCGACTTCGCGAACTTCGAGTCGTTGATCGTCAGGCCCTTCTTGACGGCGCCTGCGTCGATCTTGCCTTTCCATCCGTCGACGGCAATACCGCCGCCCGTGATCTTCCGGTCGGCGTCCTGGGCCAGGGCCAGCCCCGGCACCGCGAGAGCAATTGCGAAAGCGAGAGAGAGCCTCTTCATAAAGCGAATCCTACAGGATCCGGCCCCGGGCGGCCACCGGCAGGCTTTCGGCCACCTCGGCGCCGTCCACGAGGTGCACCGTGTCGACCAGGTTGGACACCACGCACGAATGATTGGGGATGATGCGCACGCGATCGCCGATCTTCAGCTCCGGGGCGCCGCCGGCCAGCCGGACCGTGGCGTGCTCCTCCGACAACCGCTCGATCGCAAAGCCCTCGTGAGGCTGAAGATGCGCGTCCGTCGAGGGCGACAGCGCGCCGTATCCCGGCAGCGGCGTGAACCCGCGGGCGCCGTCGTTCGTCAGCGTCTTGCTTCCGGCGTCCAGGATGATCCGGCCGGGATGCTTCGCGACGACGGTCGACAGCACCGTGAGCGCGCAGTCGTCGACCGACGCGGCGCCGAGGCCCACCTGCGTGCGATCGAAGTACACGTAGTTGCCGGGCCGCAGCTCCGTCGGCCCTTTGTGCGCCAGCGAGAAGCGCGCGGTCGGTGTCGATCCGATGCTGATCTCGTCGATCGCGACGCCGCGGTGCCGCATGTGCGCCGCCAGCCGCGTCATGGCGTTCACTTCCTCTTCCGCGATCATCCGCAGCGCCGCCTCGGAGCCGGCATGATAGCCGTGCCCCGCATGGCTGAGGATGCCGCGGAGTCTCAGCCCGGGCAGACCCGCGACGAGCGAGATCAGATGCGGCCCCTCCGGCGACACCGGATCGACGCCGCACCGGTGGAAGCCGACGTCGACCTTGACCAGCACGTCCAGCCGTTTTCCCGCCTTCGCGATTACCCCCGCCCACGCCGTCGCCACGTCCGCATCGTCGACGATGATCGAGAGGCGGGTGCGATCGAGCAGGGCGAGGATCAGATCGGCTTTCGACGGATGGACGGGATAGGGAATGCGGATGTCCTCGATGCCGGCGGCGGCGAACACCGCGGCTTCGGACGGCTTCGCGCAGCAGATGCCGGCCGCGCCGCGCGCGATCTGCTGCTTCGCGATTGACGGCAGCTTGTGTGTCTTGGCATGCGGCCTGAGGCGCATGCCGGCGGCGTCGGCGCCGCGCTGCATGGCGTCGATGTTGCGGGCAAGGCGCGCGGTGTCGATGACGACCGCGGGAGTCGGGAGATCCGTGATCTGCACGGTCTCACATTAACTCATGAAGCCTGCAAACCGCTTTTCGTCGATCGAGTAGCGAGGAAACACGGCCGATGCATCGCGCAGGCCGAGATGCCGCGTCACGACTTCGGCGAAGACGTCGCGGAAGTCGGTGGTGATGGCGAGATCGCGGCGCTGCCAGCGCTGCTCGACCGCGAGCCCGGGCCAGCGGCCGTGCACGCGCCGGCCCTTCACGCCGCCGCCGAGCGCGAGCATCGCGTTGCCGTGGCCGTGGTCGGTGCCGCGGTTGCCGTTTTCCGCCACCGTCCGCCCGAACTCCGACATGGTCAGGATGACCACGTCGCGCATGGCCTCGCCGAGGTCGGTGGCCAGCGCCGCGATGCCGCGCGCGAAGTCGTCGAGACGGTTCGCGATCTGGCCGGCGGCGCCGCCTTCGTTGGCGTGGTGATCCCAGTTGCCCGATTCGGCGAAGGCAATTTCGAGCCCGACATTGGCCTTCACCAGCTGCGCGATCTGGCGAAGCGAGTCGCCGTAGGGCGAGCGCGGATAGTCGGCCCCGTTGGCGGGCGTGTAGCGCGCCGGATCCGCCGCGCGCAGGGCGCGGATGGCCTCGAAGGCCTCCGTGCCCGTGCGGCCCAGGGCCGAGCCGGCCGCCGCGGCGTACTCGGCTTCGAACGACGCCGCGGCGCCGCCCGCGCCCGGGCGGAGGCCGAACTGATCGAGCCGCGCGATGGCCAGCGACGGCGCGGTGCCCTGCAGCGATCGCGGCAGCTGCGGCGCGAGGGCGACCGCACGGAACGGCGTGGCCTTCTGATGCTCCTTCGCGTGCAGGTATCGATTGAGCCAGCCGTCGCGCGTGCTCTTCACGCCGGGCGTGCCGCTCTCCATGTAGTCGGTGGCGTCGAAGTGCGAGCGCGTGTCGTCATGCGAGCCGGTGGCGTGGATGATGGCGAGGTCGCCGCGATTCCAGAACGGCATCAGCGAAGCCATGCGCGGGTGCAGGCCGAAGAAGCCGTCGAGATCGAGCGCGCCGTCCGGCCGCCCGGGCTGGGCGATCGCAATGCTCGGGCGCGCGGCGTAGTAGCCCGCGTCGCCGAACGGGACGACCATGTTGAGGCCGTCGACGGCGCCGCGCTGGAAGATGGCAATCAGCACCTTGTGGCGCTCGGCCGCCCACGCCGCGCGCGCCAGGAACGTGGGCGCGAAGCCCAGGCTCACGAGCGCCATGCCGCCGTTCTTCAGGAAGATACGTCTGTCGATCATGGCTGCCTCTCTATCGCTTCTGAAATTGCGGCGAGCCGAGGCGGCGCGCGAGCGGTTCCGGATCCGCGGCCGGCACGCGCGTGCCGGGCAGGCGATTGGCGGCAAGCGCCGCCGCGAAGTTCATGCGGGCGATCAGCGCGCCGCTGTTGATCCACGAGGCCGCCGTGTCGTCATAGCCGGTGGGCGGCTGCGCGCCGTACAGGGGCATGCCGAGCGTGCGCAGCTGCTGCACGAGCGGCGCGGCGTTGCGCACCTCGGCTCCCGACGCGCGAATGGCGCTGACGGCAAACTCGAGCGGTGTCTTCACCTTCACGCCGCGCGCCTCGGCCGCCATGAACTCCGGCGACGTGACGATGGCGCGCGTGACGTGTTTGAGATCGCCGCCGGTGTCGAGAAACACTTTGGCGGCGCGGTCGACGAGCGCCTGCGAAGGCGTGTCCGAGACGAAGCGTGTGGCCAGCTTGCGCGCGATGTGCCTGGCGGTCGACGGGTGCGCCGCGAGCATGTCGAGCACGCGCTCGCCGTCGCGCTGCCCGCCGCCGGCCGGAATGGGCGTGCCGAGAACGGTCTTGGCGCCGTTGTCGTGCATGCGCGGGTTGAACAGGAAGTTCCCGCCGCCACGCCGCGGCGCCTCGATTGTCCAGCCCGTGAACGCGCGCGCCACTTCGACCACGTCCTGCTGCGTGTAGCCGCCGTCGACGCCGAGCGTGTGCAGCTCGAGCAGCTCGCGGCCGTAGTTCTCGTTCAGGCCGCGCGGCGGACGCTGCGGCTGCGCGGGCTGCTGCATGCCGGGACGTCCACCGCCGCGCGCGCGGCGAGCGGCCGCCATCTGCACATCGGTGTCCGGCGCCGCGCTCATCCAGTTGTCGAGATACCAGAGCATCGCCGGGCTCTTCGCCGTGGCGCCCAGCATGTCGCGGAACTTGCCCAGCACGTGCGGGCGGATCGCTTCGCGCTCGTACTCCGTGAGATAGAAGCGCGCGAACTGTCCTTTGCCCTGGAAGACGTTGAAGTGGTTGAACCAGAAGTCGACGAGCACTTCCTCGAGCTGCCGATCGCTGTAGATCGCGCGCAGCAGCTTCTGCTGCGAGAGCTCAATGATCGGCAGGTTCGCCTGATTGCGCAGCTGCCGCATTTCCGCGGGGACGGCCATCTGCCCCGGTTCGGTGGGAGGCGGCGGCGGCTGCGGCGGCCGGTTCTGCGCGCGATTCTGCTGCTGCGGCGGTGTGTAGTACTTGCTGACGATCTCGCTGTTGCTGAGCGCGAGCGTCTGAAACTGCGCCAGCCGTTCGGCAACCCGGCTGTCATCGATCTTCGACGGTTCGAGCTGCCGCTCGATGTACTTGTCGAGCCCCATGGCGCGCACGCGCTCGACATCCCCGGGCCTGGCGCCAAACCCCAGGCGGCCCAGCGCATGCACAATCGCGCCGTCATCGTCTGGCGCATTCGCCCCCGCGTGGAAGGTGGCAGAAGCGGCAACGAGCAGGCTGAGGGTGGTCGCCTTTAGGACTCTCATAGCGCAGAATTAGACATGCCTGAGGCGCGGCTGGTTACAGCCGCTTCCGATTCCGCCATTCTGCGCCAAATCTACGACGAAACGTGGGCGATCTGGAGCGACGGGCTGACGAGGGCGAACTACGAGCGCTACAACCGCGCCCAGATGTCGACCGCATGGGGCGCTGGACACCTCGACCGTGTGGCGCTGGTGGACGGGGAACGGCTGCTCGCGAGCGCCAAACGATACCGGCTGACGCTGGCGTCTCGGGGCGCGGAGGTTTCCTGCCTCGGGATTGGCGCCGTCTTCACACCGCCTGAATCCCGAGGACACGGTTACGGCGCGGCCATCGTCGAGCTGATGATCGAGGAAGCCGCCCGCGAATGGGCGGCCTGCGCGCTGCTCTTTTCGGAAATCGATCCTGGATTTTATGCCCGGCTTGGTTTCGAGCCGATTCCAATCGCCGAAGCGGAGATCACCCTGCGCACGCAGCCCCGCGAGGGTGCGCCGGCCGTGTTGATGAGGGGCGGCGACGACAAGGACATCGACAACATCGCCGCGATGCACGCGGCGCGCGCGTCGAACTATCCGTTTGCCCTGCGCCGCTCGCCCGAGTACATCCGCTTTGCGATCTCGAAGCGGCGGCTGCTTGCCGCGTCCGGCGAGCCCGGCGCGCGGCACGTCGAGTACTTCGTTACCGAAGAAGGCGGCAACGCAGTGGCGTACATCGTGATCACCCGCGGGCCCGAAGGACATGTGTTGGAGGAGTGGGGCGATCGCGATCCAACCGGCGCGCGCGTCGGTGCGATGCTGCAGGTGCTGGCCGCGCGCACGCCAACCGAAGCCGCGCCAAGGCTGCGCACCTGGCTGCCGCTCGATTTCGCGCCGCCGCAGATCGAGCGGGTCGCCGAGCGCCCGGCCGCCGAGCAGGCCATGATCCGCGGCATCGCCCGCGCGACGCCGCGCCTCGCGCCCGAAGAAGTCTTCTATCTCAAGGCTGACGCGTTCTGATCGGAACGGCCGATCAGGCGATCGCGATACACGGCCGCTTCTGCGATCGACGCAATGCTCTGCGTGCTCAACTTCGACGTCCGGTAAAGTGAAGCTTCAGGGCTAACGAACTCGCACGGCAGGGGCCCCGAGACCCTGCCGTGAGGATGCCCTTACGCATCGTTTTACATGAGTCCTGGCGGACGTCTCAGATTCGCCCGCAGAGCATCGCACCGATCGCCCAGCGGCCGCACTCGCGCAGGCGCGGTGTCCGGTGTTCCTTTGCGGACGGCGTTAAAAGATCGCAAGCGCGACCGCTCTTTGGCGCGCTGCAGTTCGCCGGCCGCAAAGGAATACCGGACCAAGCGCCGAGCATCAGTCCTACCTTGGTCTGGGCGCGCGCAGTTCAGCGCTTCTTGAGTTGTGCGGCGACGTGCTGTGCGGCGAGCAGGCCGGGCAGGCCGGTGATGCCGCCGCCGGGATGCGAGCCGGCGGAGCCGAGATACAGGCCGCGCACGGGCGAGCCGTAGCCGCTCATGCCGAGCAGCGGCCGCGCGACGAGCATCTGATCGAGCGCGTGCTCGCCGTGATGGATGTGTCCGCCGTCCATTCCGTACGTCAGCTCGAGGTCCTCGGGCGTGATGACCTCGGCATTGACGATGATGTTCCTGAGGCCGGGTGCAACGGCTTCGGCCGCGCGCAGGACGTTCTCGAGCAGCACCGGCCGCTCGTCCGTCCACGTGCGGCCGCGCAGCGCGCGCGGCGCGTACTGCGCGTAGATCGACATGACGTGCCTGCCGGCAGGGGCACGCGATCCGTCGTGCGTGGACGGCACGGCAATCTCGAGCCAGGGGCTGGGAGACGACCCGCCGTATTTCGCGGCGTCGAACGCGCGCTCGAGATAGTCGACGTCGGGCCCGACGTGAATGCGGCCGCCGAGCGCCGACGGCAGCGCGGAGAGCGCCGGAAACACCGGCAGCGCGTCGAGCGACAGGTTGATCTTGGCCGTGACGCCCTGCGCGCGGATGTTGCGCGTCCGCATGACCGTGTCGGGCGGAATCACGCCCGGCTCGACGAGATCCAGCAGCGTCTGTTTCGGTCCGGCCGCCGATAGCACCGCGCGGCACTCGATCGTTTCTCCGGACTCCAGCGAGACACCCGTCACTGCATCGCCCGCGACGATGATCCGGCGCACGCCGGCCGACAGCCGGATCGTCGCGCCCGCGGCTGTTGCCGCGGTCGCGAGCGCCGCCGAGAAAGCGATGGTGCCGCCAGCGACCGTCAGGCCGCTGCCCGTCGGATGCGGATCGAAGGCGAGTTGATGAAGATACGTGAGTGTGCTGCCGGCCGAGCGCGGCCCGAGCATCGCCCCCAGCAGTCCGCGCGCGGCGATGGCCGCCTGCAGCAGCTCGTCGCCGAACCACTCGCTCGCGAAGTCGGCGATGGGCATCGGGCCCCATCGCAGCAGCCCGTACGCGGTGCGGCGATCCAGCGCCCTGAACCTGCGCGCGGCGCCCCCCAGGCCCAGCAGATCGCCGAACGACGGCGCGTCCATGTCGGGCGCCGGCCTGTCGAGCACGGCGCCCACGACCCGCACCGCCGCGGTCAGCTGCTCGACGAACGTGCCGTACCGCTCGGCGTCGCGCGCGGATATCCCCGACAGCGCCTCGATCGTCTTTCGGTGGTCGTTGTAGAACGGGATCGCCTTCCCGTCCGCCCCAACCGCCGTGAGCGCGATGTCGGGCTTCATCCACTCGAGCCCGCCAAGACTCATGGCACGCGCGAGCGCCGGATGCACCGGCGGGATCGTGTGCGCGAGCCCGTTCGACGCCGCGCCGCCGATGCCCGGCCGCCGCTCGATCACCACCGTCGACAGGCCACCACGCGCGAGCTGCTCCGCCGCGACGAGCCCGTTGTGCCCCGCGCCGATGACGACGACGTCCACCGGTGCCGTCATACCGGGAGCCTCCACGGACCGCGCTGTTTCGCGCGCGCGCCCGTGCCGCCACGGCCGAGAATCGCCATCGCGGCGTTCCGTCCCGGCGCCGCCATGATGCCGCCTCCGGGATGCGTGGCCGAGCCGCACATATAGAGGTTGCGAATCGGCGTGCGGTACGACGCCCATCCGGGCGCCGGCCGCAGGAAGAACAGCTGCTCGAGCGTGAGCTCGCCCTGAAAGATGTTGCCCTCCGACAGGCCCCACTCGCGCTCGAGATCGAGCGGCGTCACCACCTGCCGGTGCAGGATGATGTCGCGGATGTTCGGCGCGAACTCGGCGATCGTGTTGATGACGGTGTCGCCGAACGCCTCTTTCTGCTCGTCCCAGCTGCCGTCCTTCAGGTGATACGGCGCGTACTGCACGAAGCACGACATGACGTGCTTGCCTGGCGGCGCCACGCTCGGGTCCGTCAGGCTCGGAATTACGATGTCCATGTACGGGCGCTTCGAAAAACTTCCGTACTTCGCATCGTCGTACGCGCGCTCCATGTAGTCGACGCTGGGAGAGATCGAGATGGCGCCGCGCAGGTGCGGCCCGTCGCCCGGCATGGCCGTGAAGTTGGGCAGCGCGTCGAGCGCGAGATTCACCTTGCCTGACGATCCGCGAAACTTGTAGCGGCCGATGTCCTCGACGAAGTCCTCCGGCAGATGCTCGGCGCCCGTCATCTTCATGAACGTCAGCCGCGGGTCGACGCTCGACGCGACGACGTCGGCGAGGATGTAGTCGCCGTTCTCCAGAATGACACCGGTCGCGGTGCCGTTCGAGACGATGATTTTCGCGACGGCCGCCTCGGTGCGGATCTCGACGCCGGCGAGGCGCGCGGCCGCGGCAATCGATTCGGACACCATCCCGGTGCCGCCGCGCGAGAAGCCCCACGAGCGGAACGCGCCGTCGATTTCACCCATGTAGTGGTGCAGCAGCACGTACGCGGTGCCCGGCGAACGTACGCCGAGGAATGTGCCGATGATGCCCGACGCCGACATCGTCGCTTTCAGGACGTCGGTCTCGAACCACTGATCGAGAAAGCCCACCGCGCTCATCGTCATCAGCTGCAGCTGGTTGTAGCGATCGCGGAGCGGAAGATGCCGGAAGCGGTTGGCGAGCCCGGCGAGATCGCGCAGGCCGCCCAGGCCGGGGCGCGTGGGATCGGGCGGCGTCATCGCCATGATCGGCTTGACGAAGCGGCCCATCTCGATCATCGCCTGCGAGTACTCGTCGTACGCCTCGGCGTCGAGCCGCGAGTGGCGCGCGATCTCGCGGCGCGTCTGTCCGTGGTCGTTGGTGCGCCACAGGTGATTGCCGTCGGGCATCGGCGTGAACGTGCCGTCGAGCGGCAGAATCTCGAGCCCATGCCGCGCGAGATCGAGGTCGCGGATGATCTCCGGCCGGAGCAGCGACACGACGTACGAGCACACCGAGTACTTGAAGCCGGGAAAGACTTCCTCGGTGACGGCGGCGCCCCCGAGCACATGCCGCCGCTCGAGCACCAGCACCTTCCGGCCCGCGCGCGCCAGATACGCTGCCGTGGTCAGGCCGTTGTGCCCGCCACCGATGATGATCGCGTCGTACTTCTGGGGCATCAGCTAGAACGCAGAATGCAGAACACAGAACACAGAAGTGAGAAGGATGGTGCGCAACGACTGCGCCCGCATCGACCACAGGATAGTGCGTTCGTACGCCGAAAGCATCTTCGAAACCTCCTCAGCTTCGGCGCTGAGGCTGCCCTTAGGGGCATAGCCAGGGTCGCCGGCGAGGATCAGATGATACTGAAGCTCGCCGAGGGAGGCCGCCGCGATGTTGAGAAACCTGGCCTTGTCCCGGCCGCGCCGCCTGAAGCTTTCAGCAATGTTGGCCGGAACGGACACCGCCGCGCGCCGGATTTGCGACGTCAGGCCGAACAGTTCGTGGCGGGGGAAATCGGCGCTCAGCGAGTACGTGCTGAGCACCAGGGCGTGAGCCTTCTGCCAGACCAGAAGGTCGGTGAATGAGGTTGCAGCCGCACGGGACATAACGAATCCTCCCGAACCCAGCGACCTCACCCTGATTCTGTGTTCTGTGTTCTGTGTTCTGTGTTCTGTGTTCTGTGTTCTATCTTCTCACTTTGAGTATTCTACCCCCATGCCGATCGGCACCCCGCTGCACGACCGCACGTTCCCGCTGTGCACCAGTCTGAACTTTCGCGACTGGGCGGGGTACTACGTCGTCAGTGCGTACGAGGTGCATCACGAGCACGAGTACAACGCCATTCGCAACGGCGCGGCGCTCATCGACATCTCGCCGCTGTTCAAGTACATCCTGCGCGGGCCGGGAGCGACGGAGCTCGTCGATCGCATCATCACGCGCAGCGCCGCGAAGATGAAGCCGGGCCAGGTGTACTACACGCCCTGGTGCGACGAGCGCGGCAAGGTGCTCGACGATGGGACGGTGACGCGGATTGAGGAGGACGTGTACCGCTGGACGGCCGCGGAGCCGAACCTGCGCTGGATGCACGAGAACGCGCGCGGCCTCGACGTGGAGATCGAGGACGCGTCGGAGCGCATCGCGGCGATGGCGCTGCAGGGGCCCACGTCGGGCGCGCTGCTGATGCGCGCCGCGGAGGCGGATCTGGCGCCGCTGAAATATTTTCGGATGACGAAGGGCACGATCGAGGGCATCCCGGTGGAGATCTCGCGCACCGGGTATACCGGCGATCTCGGATTCGAAGTCTGGACCGCCGCGGCCGACGCCACCACCGTGTGGGACGCGCTGATGAAGGAAGGCCGCGCGTTCGGCGTGAAGCCGGCCGGCATGCTCGCGCTCGACGTCTCGCGCATCGAGGCGGGGCTGCTGCTGATCGACGTCGACTTTTTCAGCGCGCGCAAGGCGCAGATTGCGTCGCAGCTGTATTCGCCGTTCGAGATGAGCCTCGATCGCCTCGTGGATCTGAAGAAGGAGCGGTTCGTCGGGCGGCAGGCGCTCGCCGCGGAGGCTGAGCGCGGCGCGCCGCGCAGGATCGTCGGGCTCGAGTTCGACTGGCCCGAGGTCGAGCGCATCTACGAGCGCGTCGGCCTGCCCCCGATGACCGTCGCCACGGCCTCGCGCGTGGCCGTGCCCGTGTATGGACGCGGCCGCGACCAGGTGGGACGCGCGACGTCGACGACATGGTCGCCGGTGCTCAAGAAGATGATCGCGCTCGCGACCGTCGACGCGTCGATGGCTGCGCCCGGCACGCGGCTCGAAGTCGAGCACACCGTCGACGCCGTGCGCCACCGCGTGGGCGCAGTCGTGGCGCCCACGCCTTTCTATAATCCTCCGCAGAAGACCGCGCCGCTCACGGCCGCGCGATAGGGCGCTCGGGCAAGTCCGTCGCCGCGCCGCGGAGCTCGCTCGCTTCCGCCTGCGGACCATCTCCGCCGCCGCGCCGCCGAGCTCGGGCGATCTCTGCTCGCATGTACAAGCACGGCGCCGCGCCGGACCTGCCACTCGCGCGCAGCGCGGCCGCCGCCGCCGCACGCGCAGGTGCGGTGTCCGGCATTCTGCCGCGACGGCGTTAAAAAGACGTCGGAGAGACCGCTCTTTGGCTCGACTCGCCCCGCCGGCGCGGCGGAATGCCGGACATCGCACCGAGCATCAGCGCGGCCGTCAGCGAGCGCTTAGCCCTGATTTGGATCCTCGCCGAGCACGACGGCGATGAAGCGGTCGAAGGCGTAGAGCAGATCTTCGCGGTTGGAATATGGCCCCGGCGTGTAGGCCGGCGACGCGATGCCCTGCTGCGACAGCTCGCACACGTGCCAGTCCTGGCGGTTGGTGAGGTCCCAGAAGTCGAGCACGTCCTTCGGATCGAAGTCCGGCTTGGCGAGCTCCTCGGGCGCGAACAGCCATTCGCACGTGAGGCGCGTGCGGTTGGGCGCGAGCGGCTCCGTGCGGTGCATCATCACGTAGTCGGGATGCAGGCTCAGGAAGAGATTCGGAAAGATGGCGTAGTAATAGACGCAGCGCCTCTCGACGTCGGACAGCCCGGGCAGCAGGTCGCGCGGGCAGGAGCCGTCCATCGACATTGTGACGATGCCGGGGCGCAGATCCATGCGGCCGCCCATGTACGTCGGGCGCAGCGGCTCGTTCTCGCCGCTCATGTAGTGCGAGAGCTTGTTGAGCGCCGGATGCAGGTTGGGGCAGTGCAGGCACTCGTTGAAATTCTGGATGATCAGCTTCCAGTTGGCCGCGATGTCGTAGACTTCACGTCCGCCGCGCCGCAGCCGCTCCATCTGCCACGGCGCGAACTTGTCCGGCAGCGCGGCCAGATGCTCCGCGAGCGGATCGCCGCCGCCCTCCACGAGGTTGACGAAGATGAAGCCGGCCCACACCTCGGTCGCGATCGCGTGAAGAGGGAACTGCGTCTTGTCGAAGCCGGGCGTGCCGTCCATGTGCGGCGCGCCCACGAGGCGCCCCGCCAGGTCGTACGTCCACGAGTGATAGGGGCACTGAATCGCGCCGGCGAAATGGCCGTGCGATTCCACGCACAGGCGCGTGCCGCGGTGGCGGCAGACGTTGTGGAAGGCGCGCACCGACTCGTCGGCGTCTCCCGATCGCGTGATGATGATGCTGTTTCCCGCGATCTCGCGGACGCTGTAGTCGCCCTTGCGCGGCAGTTCCTCCGCGCGCCCGGCGCTGACCCAGTTGGAGCGGAAGAACAGATCGAGTTCGCGCTCGAACAGCCGCTCGCTCGTATAGAACCGCGCCGGCAGCGTCGTCGCGCCCGCCGGAAGCGGATCGCGCGGCTTGATGTGAGACGCCGGGACGTCGGACGCGAATTCGCTCACCGCGGCATGATACAACCTCACGGCAGAGCGACACGATGACCTCCACTTCCGCCGCGCCTCCGCCCGCGCCCGCGCGCCCGCCGCTCAAACGGGCGCTCGGCCCGTGGGATCTGACCGCCATCGGCGTCAACCAGGTGATCGGCACGGGTGTGTTCCTGATGCCCGCGCTCGTCGCGGCGCAGGTCGGCGGGTGGAGCACGGTTGCCGTCCTGGCCGTCGGCGGCGTGTCGATGCTGATCGCGCTATGTTTCGCCGAAGCCTCGAGCCGCGTCCAGACGACCGGCGGCTCGTACATCTACACGCGCGAGGCGTTCGGGCGGTTCATCGGCTTCGAAGTGGGCTGGATGATGTGGTTCACGCGCGTCGCCAGCTGGGCGGGCGTCGCCTACGGACTCACCATGTACCTTGCCCGCTACTGGCCGGTGCTCGACGATGGCGTGGGGCGAGGGGTGTTTCTGACGATCGTGTTCGGCGTCCTGAGCGCGATCAACATCCGTGGCATCCGGCAGAGCGCGTGGGTCGTCAACACGCTGACGATCGGCAAGCTGCTGCCGCTGGCGACGTTCGTCATCGCGGGCCTGGCGTTCGTCGAGTGGTCGCGCGTGACGCCCGTCCGGCCGTGGCCCCCGCTCGAGCAGACCTCGGCGGCGCTGCTCTATCTGATTTTCGCGTTCGGCGGCTACGAAGTCGTGCCCGTGCCCGCCGGCGAAGCGCGGAAGCCCGAGCGCGACGTGCCGTTCGCGATGGTCATGACCATCACGATCATCACGGTGCTGACGATTCTCGTGCAGGTGGTCGCGCAGGGCGTGCTGGCCGACGTGGCGGTGTCGCGCGCGCCGCTGGCGGATGCCGCGGTGATCTTTCTGGGCGCGTGGGGCGCGCTGCTGCTCACCATCGGCGCCGTCATTTCCACGACCGGCAACAACATGGGGCAGTCGCTGTCGGGATCGCGCAGCCTGTTCGCGCTGGCGGAGCAGCGCGACCTGCCGTCGCCCATCGCGTGGGTGCATCCGCGGTGGCGCACACCGGTCGTCGCGATCCTGCTGACGTCGGGCGTGGCCCTGGCGCTCGCGCTGACGGGGTCGTTCGCGACGCTGGCGCTGGCCAGTGCCGTGAGCCGGCTGCTCGTGTATGCCGGGACAGCGGCGGCCGTCCTCGCCCTGCGCCGCCGTGGGCGGGCGCCGTTCACGATTCCCGGCGGACCCATCGTGCCCGTGGCCGCGCTTGCCGTCTGCATCGCCCTGGTGGCGGGCGCGACAGGGGAGCAGTTCAAAATCGGCGGTTTGGCGCTGGCGGTGGGCGCCATCCTGTTCGCCGCCGCGCGTTTCGCCGACCGCGCGCGCTAGCGTGCCGACACGTACTCCTGCGAGTGCCGCTCGAGCAGCCGGAACTTCATGGCCGCGGTGAAGAAGAAGAGCGGGAACAGCAGCGCCGCCGCCGTCGCCAGCAGGTTGCCGGCGTACACGACGCGCCTGTCGCCCGACTGCACGGCGATGCCGAGCGCCAGGTCCACGAACAGCGCGATCACCATGCCGGCCAGCACGCCGAGCACGGGCGCGCGGTAGATCCGCCGCTCGTCCGCCGTCATTTCCCGGTAGCTGCGGTAGACGGCGATGCAGGCGGCGACGGCCCCGATCACCGCCAGCGGCCCGAGCACGATCGCGACGGCCCCCGTCAGCTGCGCGGACCAGGGCCGATCCGGGGCCACGGCCGCCGCCACCGCCGGCGCGAGGCCGAGCACGCCGGCCATCAGATAGAGGGTGCGGATGCGATCGCGCCGCAGCCACGGCCGCCGGTGCGGAAACGACATGCCGAAGTGGAAGAACAGCACCGCCGACAGCCCGCCGATCACGACCATGAGCGCCATCCCCCACACCGGCACGCCCTCGTCAGCCGGGCCGAGCCGGAAGACCAGCAGGATGGCGGGCAGGAAGAACGCCAGCTCGGAGATGGCGAGCCAGAGGAACACCCTCGCGCGCCGGTCGGCACGGTGCCGCCGCCACACCACCAGTCCGGCGGCGACGGCGACGAGAGAAGCGAAGAGCGTGGCCGGATCGATCAACCCCGTGCCGAAGAGCACATCCATCGTCTTGGAATCTTATGCCCAGCGCATAGAATGAAGCTCGCCGATGAGACTTCGAAGCTGTTCCGGCGCGCTGGCGGGCGCGATCGTGATTTCGGCGTGCGCGGCGCGCACGGGGCCGGCGACAGCGCCCGACGCCGGCTACACGGCGTCGCTTGGGGCCGCATGGGACGCCGGGCACGTCTCGCCGTCCTCGTCGCCGATGGTCGATCACGCGGAAGTCGAGCGGCGCCTGAAGGCGCTGCCCGCCGACCTGTTCGCCGTGCGCGAGGCAGGCAGGTCGACGGAGGGCCGCGCGATCTATCACGTGCAGGCCGGCCGCGGGCCGATGCCGGTGCTGTTGTGGTCGCAGATGCACGGCGACGAGCCGACGGCCACGTCGGCGCTGCTCGACGTCTTCGCGTATCTCGATCGCCACCGTGGCGAGCCGCACGTCGCGCGCATGCTGCGCCAGTTGACGCTGCACGTCGTGCCGATGCTCAACCCTGATGGCGCCGAGCGGTTCCAGCGGCGCAACGCGCAGGGTATCGACATCAACCGCGACGCGCTCGCGCTCGTGACGCCGGAGGGCCGCCTGCTCAAACAGCTCCGCGACGAGTTCGAGCCGGCGGTGGGATTCAACCTGCACAATCAGAGCTGGCGCACCGCCGTCGGGTCGCCGCCGCGCCCGGCCTCTCTCTCGCTGCTTGCGGTTGCCTACGACGAGGCGCGCAGCGTTAACGCGGGACGCCTGCTGACGAAGAAGCTCGCGGCCGTCGTGCGCGACGCGGTCGAGCCGATTGCGGGAGACCGGATCGGCAAGTACGACGACCGCTTCGAGGAGCGCGCCTTCGGCGACAACATCACGCTCTGGGGGACGCCGGTGCTCCTCATCGAAACGGGCCCGTGGCCCGCCGTGAACCCCGATCCGCCGCTCGTGCGCATGACGTTCGTCGCGATCCTGGCGGCGCTCGACGCGCTGGCCAGTGGCGCCGTGCACCATGCGGACCCCGAGCGGTACGACACGCTGCCAGTCAACGAGTCCGGGTTGGCGCATACCCTCATTCGAGGCGGCCAGGTGCTGCGCGGCGACGGGACGGCGCCGTTTCGTGCGGATGTCGCGCTGACCATGCAGCGGCGCGTGCGGCTCGACGAGGGGCGCCGCGATATCGTCTTCACGTCGACCATCGACGATCTCGGCGACTTGCGGAACACCGCGGCGCTCTTCACCGTGGATGCGACCGGCTGGCTGATTGCCCCGTTCATTTGGCCGCCCGTCGTCCCAGGCCAGGAGGTCACGCTGCCGCCATGGTCAGCCGGCGAGCCTGCCGCGTCGCTCGTGCAGCCGGGATCCACCGGCGGCGTCATGGTGATTCGTCCGCTCGGCGGCAACCGGTACTGTGTGGAGCACGTGGTGCCCGGCGTGATCACCATGAGGACCTCTCGCTGACCATGCGCATCGCCATTCTCGGATCGGGCGCCGTCGGCGGATTCTACGGCGCGCTGCTGGCGCGGCAGGGACACGACGTCGCGTTCGTGGCGCGCGGCGCGCACCTGGAAGCCATCCGCGCGCGCGGCCTGCGCGTCTCGGGCAGCGTGGGCGACTTCGCGGCGCGCGGCCGCGCCGAAAGCGACACCGCGAAGATCGGCGAAGTCGATCTGGTGATCGTGGCCATCAAGACCTACGACAACGCCGACGCCCTGCCGATGCTCCGTCCGCTGGTCGGCCCGCGCACGGCGGTGCTCACGCTGCAGAACGGCATCGACAGCGTCGACGAGGTCGCCGCCGCGATCGGCAAGACGCACGTGCTCGGCGGTTCGACGTACGTCGCCACGGCCATCGTGGCGCCGGGACACATCGAGCAGACCGGCACGCACCGCCGCATCGTGTTCGGCGAAATCTTTCCTCGCGAGGGGCAGGGCGGCAGCGCGCCGAGCGCGCGGGTCAACGACATCGCGCAGGTCATGCGCGCGGCCGACATCCAGGCCGAGACGGTGGACGACGCGCGGCCGGCGCTGTGGGAGAAGTTCGTCTACCTCGCCCCGTTCGCCGGCTTCACGGGCGCCGCGCGGCTGCCGATCGGGCCGCTGCGCGATCAGCCCGGGTTCTTCGACCTGGCGCTCCGTGCCTGCGACGAGGTGGCCGCCGTGGCGCGCGCCGAGGGCGTCTCGCTGCCCGGCGATCTGCCGCAGCGGCTGCGCACCTACATCGACGCGCTGCCGGCCGCGACGCGATCGTCGCTGCTGATCGATCTGCAGAGCGGCAAGCGGATCGAGGTGGAAAGCCTGCAGGGCTCCGTCGTGCGGCGCGCGGCGGCCGCAGGCGTCGACGTGCCGATCATGCAGACGCTCTACGCGCTTCTGAAGCCCTGGGCCGCGCCCCGGGACGCACCAGCGGGAGGGGCATGACCCTGCTGGTGCTGGGCACGCTGCTCGCGGGCGGGGCGGCCGGCTGCATCGGCGTCATGCTCGGCATCGGCGGCGGCATTTTTCTCGTGCCGTACCTGCACCTCGTCGTCGGGCTCGAGCTGCAGTCCGCGTCGGCCATCAGCCTCGTCACGATCATCGCGACGTCGAGCATCACGGCCGCGAGCCCCGATCAGCGCCGGCTTGCGAACCTCAAGCTGGGGATGCTGATGGAAGCGTTCAGCGCGCCGGCCGCGCTCGTGGCGGCCTACTGGGCGCAGTCGATTCCGGAGCCGGCGCTGCGGCGGGTCTTCGCCGGCGCCGCCATCGGCATCGCCGCCATCATGCTCGCGCGCATCAACAAGCGGAACATCGTGATCGACCCGCTCTTTCAGACCGGCGTGCTCGGAGGGCATTTCTTCGAGGCGGAGAGCGACGCCGTCGTCTCGTACGGCGTCCGGCGCGTGCCGGTCGCGTGCGGCGCGTCGGCCGTGGCCGGCCTGCTGTCGGGGCTCATCGGCATCGGCGGGGGCATCGTGAAAGTGCCCGCGCTCAACGCGTGGTGCGGCGTGCCCATGCGCGCCGCGGCGGCCACCAGCGCCTTCATGCTCGGCGTGACTGCGGTCGCCAGCGCGGTTCCGTACTATCTGCAGGGCTACATCGTGCCGCAGTACGCCGCGGCGACGGTGCTCGGCGTGCTGGCCGGCGGCCGCCTCGGCATCTGGCTCGCGGCCCGCGCGAAGGTGCGCAGGCTGAAGCTGCTGATGATTGTCATGCTCGTCGCCGTTGCCATCGTGATGCTGTTGAAGGACGGGAAGGTCTGATGGAACGCGTGCTTCGGCGTACCGTGTGGGTGTCGGCGGCGCTGCTTGGCGCCGGTCTGCTGCTCTGGCTCGCGGGCGCCGCGTCCGCATTGCCCGTCCTGCACGCAGGCCTGTGGGTGCTGATTGCGGTGCCCATCGCGCGCATGCTGACGTCGGCCGTGGCGTACGCGGCGTCGCGCGACTGGCCGTTCTTCGCGCTCACCCTCGTGGTGATCGCATGCCTCGCGTTTCCGATCGTCAGGTATTTCCTGTCGTCTCCGCGCTGAACGCCTCCGGGCTGGAGGGGATGCCGCCCGGCACCTGCTCGGCAATCTGGCGCAGCCGGTCCTGGGCGGCGGTCCGCATCCGCTCGAGCAGGTCCTGGATGCGCTGGGCCTGCCGCGTGATCACGGCGACGTCGCGCTGCAGCGCGACGTCCGGGTACCCGCGCTCGAGCAAATCGCAGTGGCCGATGATCGTCTGCAGCGCGCTCTGAATCTCGCTCGCGATCGACAGCGTCAGCTCCGCCATCGCCTCCATCGTCCTGAAGCGCGCCACCGCCTGCTGCAGCTGCTGCGCCACGTACGCCATCGCCAGGATCTCGGCAATCGGCTCGAGCGCCGCGCGATGCTCGTCTGTGAAGGCGCCCTTCATGCGCGAGACGACGTTCAGCGTGCCGACGGCCTTGTTCCTGGAGACGAGCGGCAGCACCAGACCCGACTGGAAACCGGACTGATGCAGCACGTTGGCGTCCAGGAAGTCGGCGGCCTGGTCGGCGAAACTCTCGACAATCAGCGGCTGGCACGTGCGCACGACGTGGCCGATGTGGGTGCGATCCAGATTGAATTCGAGGTCGACGCGCGGGCGCGTGCGGCGCTCGGGCTCGGTCACGCGCGCGGTGTAGGTCTGGAATTCGTGCCCGCCTTCCTTCAGCAGCGCGAGGCCGACGCGGTCGCAGGGGACGATGCGCGCGACGCGGCGGGCGAGCGCCTGGAAGGCGAGCGTGACGTCCGTGGAGCGCGCGAGCGCCTGCAGCATCTCGTTGTGCGCTTCGAGCTGTTCGATCTCATCGAGCGTGGCGCGATGCTCATGGTCGCGGGTGTCGATGGCGTGCCGGAGGTACGAGAAACGGCTGGCGCCGAGAATGCCGAGCGCGAGGATCGTGGCCCAGGACAGGACGATCAGCCCGGGGGCCAGCAGCTCCCCGGGAAGGAGGCCGCGCCCGGCCAGCAGCCAGAGGATGAGCTGCAGAACGCCTCCACCGGCAATCAGCGCCAGCATCAGGCCCTGCGCGTCCGATCGGGGGGGAGCCGTGGCGCTCATGGCTCCGTAATGTTATACGCGTCCCGGACCGGGCGCAGCGGACGGTCGAACCAGAGAGGCCGGCGCAGGCCGCCGGGGCCAGGGGCGGGGCGGGTCTTTCCCAGCCACTCCAGATAGAGCTGGTGCGACCGCTCCGTGTCCACTTCGATGTCGCCGTAGGCGTCACCGGCACCCGCTTTCTCCACCGTCACGCGCTGGTGCCAGCAGTGCATGCCGCTCACCGGGTCGGGCTGCACCGGGAACGTGACGTTCTGGTGCACGCCAATCTCGCTCCACCAGATGCGGCCGCTGTCGGGGTCGCCGCTCTCGAAGGGCTGTGCGCCGTGCACCTGCTTCATCGAATAGCGGCCCTGCCCGGATCGCTCAATCTTCACGAGCGCCGACGCGTTGCGGGATCCGCCTTCGTCTTCGTTGAGCCTCCAGCGGCCCAGATGGTGTGACATGGCGACAATGCCGGGCCTGAGACCTTCGGTGACCCACGCGCGGGTGACGAAGTAGCCGATGGCGGTCTTCACTTTCACGAGATCGCCGCTTTCGACGCCCAGCTTCACGGCGTCCGGCGTCGCCATCCAGAGCGGATTCGCATGCGAGATCTCGTACGCCCACTTCACGGCGCCGCGCGTGTGAATCAGCGTGGGCAGGCGGAAATTCGGCAGAAGATCGAACTCGCCCTCCTCGCGCTTCATGTCCTTCCAGTGGACGTGCCCCGGCACGTAGCGCGGAATGGCGTGCTCGCCCCAGCCCCACTCGACGAGCGTCTTCGAATAGAACTCGAGCTTCTTCGAGGGCGTGTTGAAGCCCTCCACTTCGTGCGCGCGGCTGTACGCGTCGTCTTCCACCTTGAAGACGCCGTACTTGCGCATGTACTCGAGCGGCTTCAGCTGCTCGCGCGCGGCCGCTTCCGGAAGACCCGGCACCGAGTTCTCGAAGATCCAGCCGTAGTACTCGTCCATGGTGATGCGCTCGCCAGGCCGGTACGGCGACTCCCAGTACTTGCGCATCCCCATCGCGCCGTCGTGATCGATGCGCCACGTGAGCTCCGCCCAGAATTCGCTCTCTTCCCACACCTCGCCCGGATTCGCGTCCTTGGTGTCGAGCGCGGGATTGCCCGCTTTCTCGCGCGCGACGCGCACGACCGGCTGGCGGAAGCCGAGCCACCTGCCGGCGTGCGTCTCCTGGCTCATCGTGTCGTGCCGCTCTGTGCCGAGGCCCATCGGCAGGATGTAGTCGGCGAACCACGCGGTTTCGCTCCACGTGGGCGTGAGCGCGATGTGCATGCCGATCTTCGACTCGTCCTCGAGCACCTCCATCCACGAGAAGCCGTCGGGATTGGTCCACAGCGGGTTGTAGACGCGCGTGAAGTAGACGTCGAGTTTTCCGCGGCCCTCCTTGAGGAAGTGCGGCAGCAAAAAGCTCATCTCGTGAAACGACAGCGGGAACTCGCGCGGGAAGAGCAGCTCGTTCCAGTAGCCGGGCGGCGGCGGCGGATTCGGATGCTTCGGCACGAACTTGTTGGCGGTGTGCAGGTTCACGCCGCCTTTCGCGCCCACCGCGCCGGTCAGGACGACGAGCAGGTACACGCAGCGCGTGATCTGCCATCCCCACAGGTTGCCCGCCGCGGCGGCGCGCCAGCTGTGCGTGGAAAACGCGGTGCCCGCATCGGCGATCGCGCGCGCGGCCTCCTCGATGCGATCGGCCGCGACGCCCGTTTCGGCCGCGGCGTACTCGAACGTGAACGGCGCGTATTCCTCCTTCAGCGCCTGCACGAAGCCGTCGAATGTGGCCGGCGCGCCGGGCCGCTCGGCCGCCATGTACTCTTCCCAGTTGACCCACTTCTCGACGAATGCGCGGTTGAAGCGGTTCTCGAAAAGCAGGAAGCGCGCGATGGCGAGCAGGATGGCGCCCTCGGTGCCCGAGTACGCGGGCAGCCACAGATCCGACTTGGCCGAGGTATTCGACAGCCGCGGGTCGATCACGATCAGCTTCGCGCCCTTCGACTGCCCTTCGATGATGCGCTGCGCATGGGGATTGAAGTAGTGGCCCGACTCGAGGTGCGACGACAGCAGCAGAATCGTCTTCGCGTTCGAGTGATCCGGCGACGGACGATCAGCGCCGCACCACAGGAAATGGCCAAGCCGCGCCGACGAGGAGCACACGTTGGTGTGGCTGTTGTGGCCGTCGACGCCCCACGTCTGCAGCGTGCGGTTTGCGTAGCCGTCCTCGCCCGGACGGCCGACGTGGTACATCAGTTCGTTCTTCCGCCCCTCCTGGATCGCGCGGCGGATGCGTCCCGCGATGTCGTCGAGCGCCGCGTCCCAGCTGACGCGTTCCCAGCGTCCCTCTCCGCGTTTGCCCGCGCGCCTGAGCGGATAGAGGATCCGATCCGGATCCTCGAGCTGGTTCGGGGTGACGACGCCTTTCGCGCACGTGCGGCCGCGGCTGCCCGGATGCACCGGGTTGCCCTCGATCTTGCGCACGTCGAGCGTGTCCTTGTCGACGTAGGCGAGGATGCCGCAGGCCGACTCGCAGTTGAAGCAGATCGACGGAATGATCCAGTACCGCCGCCGGTCCTTCTTCGGCCACGACGTCGACTCGAAGTCGACGTAGTTGTCCCACTCTGAAGGGTCGGGGTGAGTACGGAAGCCCTTGTCTGGTCTCATGGCTCGGTAACCGGTTGCCGGTAACCGGTTGTCGGTCTGAGACGCGCGAGACAACGCTCGCGCGTCTGTAAGTTTTCAGCCGGACGGCCGTTGTGCCGTCCGGCTCGCACCGGCCACCGGTTACCGGCTACCGGCAACCGATCACGAAATCGGCACACATTGCCCCGCATCGACCCATACGTATTCCCAGGCGAATGCGCCGGCGAGCGACAGCAGCGACGCGCCGATCAACAGCGGCGCCGCGAGCGGGGCCGCAATCCCGAAGGCGAGCAGCGCGAGCGGGACGATGCCGCCCAGGCCCAGCGCGAGGCCCCAGAACAGGCGCGCATACGGGCCGCGGCGGATGGCCGTGACCGCCAGCTCGTGGTGCCGCGTCGGGCTCCGCGTGAGCAGGTTTTCGAACACGAGGAACACGAGATGCACGGCGAGGCCGGCGGCGAGGACGATCGTCAGGAACTGCTCGGAGCCTGGCTCGACGTACACCTGCGTCACCAGCAGCAGCACGGCGCTCGCTTCGATGAGCGCCTGCGCGACGAGGTCGACGGCCGCGTGCGGGCCCTGCCAGAGATCGCGCGCCAGGCCCTGCGCAAACAGGAATCCCGTGTAGGACGTCGCGGCGAGCGCGACGAGCAGCGACGGCACGGCAATCGCCGTGACGATGCCGGTGTAGCCGAGCGCGCCGGCCCCGAGCCACAGCGTCGACAGCGCGCCGTGCGCCGTGAGGAAGTACGCGCCCCACGCCATCCACGAGCGCCAGTTCGGCCTGACGAGGATGTAATAGAAGCGCTCCGGCCGCTCGAGGTCCTTGATCAGGATCGCCGCCGTAATCGCCGAGAAGACCACCGACACGAGCGGCGCCGCGATCGTCGCGACGAAGCCGCGGCTGCCCAGCAGCCACATCATGGCCGCGATGAGGATCGCGCCGGTCGCCACGCCCTTCGTCAGCAGGTAGAGCGCCATGTCCAGGCCCCACGCCTGCGTGTGCGGCACGTCGTAGTCGACGCGCGGGAAGCCCGGGTCGCGCGGGTCCTCGTCCACCGCGCCGAGCGGGCGCATGACGACCTGGCCTTCCTTGTACATGAACGGCCGCGCCGCGACCTCGGGCTGAATCGCGGCCTCGTCCGCGCCGATGTAGAAGATCTTCGGCTTCGTGCCCTTGTCAGGCCGCCGCACCGTCACGGCTTCGCGCGCGATGATCTGCGCGACCTCGCTCGCGGGGTCGTCGAGGTCGCCGAAGATCCGGCACTCGGTCGGACACACGCTCACGCAGGCCGGCTGCAGCTTGTTCTCGACGCGGTTCGCGCAGAAGTTGCACTTCTCGGCGGTGTGCGTGTTCGGATCGATGAACAGCTGGTCGTACGGACACGCCGCCATGCACGCGCGGCATCCGATGCACGAGTCGCTGTTGAAGTCGACGATGCCGTCTCTGCGCTTGAAGAGGGTGTTGGTCGGACAGATGCTCACGCAAGGCGCATCGTCACACTGATTGCAGAGGACGGGAAAGAAGAAGCGCTTCGTGTCGGGAAAGGATCCCTTTTCGACCGTCTTCACCCAGCAGCGGTTCACGCCGACGGGAATCTGGTGCTCCGATTTGCAGGCAATGGTGCAGGCGTGGCAGCCGATGCACTTCCGCAGATCG
>DATKDT010000013.1:0-2081 GCA_035512575.1 Vicinamibacterales bacterium
CGGCAGCAGGCGCGCGCAGCGGAGGCCGAGATCGCGGCGGGCCACTATCGCGGGGCGCTGCACGGCATCCCGTTCGGGCTCAAGGACATCTACGACACGCGCGGGATCCTGACCTCCGGCCACTCGCGCGTCTTCCTCGACCGCGTGCCGGACAGGGACGCCGCGGCCACGACGAGGCTGTACGACGCCGGCGCCGTGCTCCTCGGCAAGCTGGCCACGCACGAGATGGCGCACGGGGGCCCGTCCTTCGATCTGCCGTGGCCGCCCGCGCGCAATCCGTGGAACCTCGCTCACTTCACCGGCGGCTCGTCGACCGGATCGGGCGCCGCGGTGGCCTCGGGCATGGTGCCGGTAGCGCTCGGCTCGGACACCGGCGGCTCCATCCGCGGCCCCGCGTCGCACTGTGGCGTCGTGGGCCTCATGCCCACCTTCGGCCTCGTGAGCCGCGCCGGCGTCATCACCAACTCCTACACGTTCGATCACTGCGGCCCCCTCGCGCGAACGGTCGAGGATTGCGCGATCGTGCTGCAGGCGCTCGCCGGCTACGACCCCGACGACGCCGGCAGCGTGCGGCGGCCGATCCCGTCCTATCGTGACGCGCTCGGCGGGGATCTCGAGGGACTGCGGATCGGCGTGCTGCGCCATCACTGGGAGGACGATGTTCCCGCCTCCGAGGACGTCCGCGCCGCCATGGACGCCGCGCTCGACGTGCTGCGGCGGCTCGGCGCCGAGCTCGAGGACTGTCGCGTGCGGCCGCTCGCCGAGTACTTCGACGTCAAGATCATCATCGCGGAGAGCGAGATCTTCAGCGTGCACGAGAAACACCTGATCGCACGCCTCGAGGATTTCGGCGCCGACTTCCGCGCGCGCGTGCTGCCCTCCGTCCTCTTCACCGCCGCCGACTACGTGCAGGCCACGCGCGAGCACCGGCGCATGATGCTCGAGATGGAGCCGCTCTACGCGCGGTTCGACGCCTTCGTCACCGCGGGGCTGGGCGAGGCACCGCGGCTGACCGATTACCGCAGCGTCAGCTTCTGGCAGAAGCCGAGCCTGCTCACGGCGTGGAACGTCACCGGCCAGCCCGTCCTTCAGCTTCCCAACGGCTTCGGCAGGAACGGCCTGCCCCTCGGCATGCAGATCATCGGCCGGCCGTTCGGCGAGACGACGATCCTGCGCGTCGGCCATGCCTACGAGCGGGCCACCGAGTGGCACACGCGGCGTCCCCGGCTCGTCCGCGGTGCGGAGGCGCCGCACATCGTCGCGCCGCCTGTCCTGTCGGGCACGGCCCTCGACGCCGGCGCGGAGACGCGCGATCTGTGCGCGAAGGCGGCGCGCCGCGCCGGCGTGCGGCTCGACGACGTCATGCTGCAGCAGCTGCTGGAGGGCGCGCCGTACGCGCTGGGCATGGTGCGGCGTCTGCGCCGCGACCACGACCTTCATCACGAGCCCGCGAACGTCTTCAGCCTTCCGCCGAGCATGCGCTCCCCTTGACGAGGAAGAAGCGGGAGCGCGCGAAGCACGAGCGAATCGACGAGCCGGCCCAACGCGAGTTCGGCTACGCGCCGCTGCAGGTCGTGCCCGCCCTCATGGCCGCGGAGGCCATCACGGGTCTGCTCGCCGGAATGTTGCACCACGAGTTCCGCAACGTCGAGCTCTCCTGGCGCCCGCTCAACCAGGCCACCAGGAGCCTGCTGCTGATCGCGGGCCTGGGCGCGGCCGGCGCCATCGCTTCCGCTGCCCTGCCTACTTCATCGTTAAGACGTACGTGGCCGTGCTCATCCTCCTGATGGGCGGCCTCATGCTGCTGCACCACTGGCTCAAGCCACACAAGACGTATCGGCCGCGCCGGCTCGTCCTCTTCGCGGCGCTGGCCGGCGTCAACAAGGGGCCTCGGCGGCGGAGGCTATGGTCCCGTGATCCCGCTCGGGGCCGTGTTCGCCGGCATCATCGAGAAGAGCGCGACGGCCATCGCGGCGCTCGCGGAGGGAGTGGTCTCGACATTCGGGATCCTGGCGTTCCTCGCCATCGGCGCCGCAGGAGTCGAAGTGGATCTGACTCTTCTGCCGTCCCTGTGGGCGGGG
>DATKDT010000014.1:0-7176 GCA_035512575.1 Vicinamibacterales bacterium
CAGCGCGAGATGATTCAGCGCGGGCAGCAGGCCATCTTCATGTGCAACGGACTGTTCACGTCCAATCGCACACTCGAACAGGTGTTCGCGCAAGAGCTCAAGTATCTCCGCGCGCCGGTCGGCACGGCGGCGGGCGGCGACTACGAGATCGACCGCGCGCGCCGCGCGGTGTCCATTGGCAAGGCCGGCAGCGCGCCGGTGATGCGCGCGGCATTCCGCGAGGGCATCGGCTGCGTCATCCTCGCCCCCGATCAGACCCTCGACCACATCCCGAGCCTGCCTGCGCTCGACATGCCGCCGCCCGCGGGCGATCCCGCGACGATCCCGTGGCCCGACGGCGATCTGGTGCCGCAGGCGCCGCTGCCGGCCAACGTCGACGCCGCGGCGCTGCAGGCGGCGTCTGACTGGGCGTTCACGCGGCCCTTGCCCGAGCAGGACACGCTGAGCCTGGTGGTGGTGCACAACGGCCGCATCATCCATGAACGCTATGCGCCGGGCGTCACGATGGCCACGCGCACGCGGACGTGGTCGACAGCCAAGAGCATCGCAGCGACGCTCTTCGGCATTCTCGTGGATCAAGGAAAACTGAACCTTGACGCGCCTTTGGGCTTAGAGTGGCTCCCGCGCGGGCGCGGCGCCGTGCAGGACCCGCGCGACGCCATCACGCTTCGCCACGTGCTGCACATGTCGAGCGGCCTCGAGACGGTCGACAACGGCGGCCTCGAGTACGCCACCGGCTCGGGCATGGCCTACTGGGCGGGCGCCAGCTCGGTCGAGGGCGCGCGCAACCGCGGCCTGATTCGCGAACCCGGCACGAGCTGGGACTACGAAAACTACGACACGCTGCTCGCGGTCTACGCCATGAAACGCGCGCTCGGCGACGACGCGGCGTATCTGCGGTTTCCGCGGCAGGCGCTGCTCGACAAGATCGGCATGCGCAACACGCTGCTCAGCACCGACCGCTTCGGCGACTTCATCCTCAGCAGCCAGGTCTACACCAACGCCCGCGACCTCGCGCGGCTCGGAATGCTCCACGCGCAGAAGGGCATGTGGAACGGCGAACGCATCATCTCGGAGAAATGGATCGACTTCGTGCGCGCGCCGGCGCCGGCCACGGCCCAGCGCGGCAACGAGTACGGCGGACACTGGTGGCTCGTGCCCGACAATCGCACCGACGTGCCGAAAGACGCGTACTCCACCGCCGGCAACCGCGGCCAGTTCACCATCGTCGTGCCCTCGCACAACCTGGTCATCGTCCGCCGCGGCCTCGACTACGGCCGTCAGGGCTTCAATCGCTGGGACCTGACGCGCGAGGTGCTGAAGGCAATCAGGGACTGAGGGTCGAACCCGAGCGGCGTCAGCGCAGGACGACGAGCGCGAGCAATCCCATCAGCACCATCGCCGCCGAAAGCAGCACGAGCCGGCGGGCGGGAGGCGTGACGGGGATGGCTGCCGTCCGATCGAGCAGCAGCGTCAGAGTCGGATCGCCGTACAGCACGCCGTACTTGTCTTCGGCGACCGTGCGGCCGGCGCGGATCGCCTCGAGCACGCCTTCCACCGTCACAGACTCCGCGAACACGAACGTGCGGCAGAGGCCAAGCGGCGCCACCATGTGGAAGTCCGAGGATCCAATCGGCGCGATGTCCGGGTTGATCGTCCGCGCGCGTGTGAAGAACGCCGAGAGCTCGGCGCGCACGGCGGGCCGCCCGTGCGCCAGCGGGTGCGCCACCTCCGCGCCGTCAATCACTGCCAGCATCGCGTCGCCGGCCCGCCAGTACCGCCCCACCGGATGCGCGGCAATGACGACGCCGCCCTGCGCGTGGATGGCGTTGACGAGATCGAGCTCCGGCAGTCGCCAGTCGACCGTTCGCGAGATGCCGGCGGCCACCAGATGGAAGCCCGGAGTCGTCACCTCCTGCGCGGCAATCAGGAGCGGCAGGCCGGCGCGGCGAAAACGGCGCCCAAGCCGCTCCGCCGTCGTCTGGTTGTGATTCGAGATGACGATGGCGTGCAGGCCCCGGCGGGCCGCCTCCTCGGTGAGCTCCCAGGCAGGCAGCGCGCCGTCGCCGGGAAACGCGTGCACGTGGAGGTCGGCGGCAATCACGTAATAGCCGCCGGCGCGCACGGGGTCCGGCACACGATACGTATCCAGCATCGAGCCGGCGGCGGCGCCGGCCACGACCAGGGCAAGCGAGAGCCAGCGCGCCGCGCTCATGACAGCCATCCGTAAATGCGCGGCACCAGCCCCACGGTCTTCTCCAGATAGACGACGCCGACCAGTCCCGTGACCGACTGGTGAAGCAGCGTGCACGCGATCGCGCCTCGCGGCGATGTGCGCAGCACTTCGAGACAGAAGGCATGCACGATCCGGAATGTCAGCGCGATCGGCACCAGCGCGGCGAACAGCATCGGATGCCACGCGTGGTAGCCGAAGGCGGCCGCCATCGCCGCCGCGAGCAGGATCCAGATCGACCACGGCGCGTGCCCCATCAGCAGCAGCGCGACGGCCCGGTTGCCGCCGGCTGCCGGGCGAGGCGCCGATGCCACCAGCGCGGCGGCCGCGAGGACGTGCAGCAGCGGCAGGAACATCCAGCTGATGCCCAGGCTGACGAGCATCGACAGCGTGACGCGGCCGGTGGCGCTGACGCTCGCCGCGCCCGCAACCAGGAGCGAGATGAAAAAGACGTACTGAAGGATGTACGAGCCGCGCGCTTCGATGGGCCCCGCGTCCGCCTTCGCCGAGGCTACGGCGGACAAGTAGGCGGCCCGCGGCGCAAGCATCAGACGAACTTCGGGTGAGAGGTTCAGAGTCAGCGGAGCGTAAACGTGAGCTCGATCGTGACGAGAATCGGCACGGCCTGGCCGGTCGACTTGAGGCGGCCCGGCACGAACTTCCATTTCCTCACGGCTTCGAGCGCCTTGCCGTCGAGCCCGTGCACGCGGTCGAGCGATCGGACGATGCGGGGGCTGTCGAACGATCCGTCCGGCATCACCACGCCCTCGATGAGGACGACGCCCTGGATCTTCGCGCGCATGGCCTCGGCCGTGTACGCCGGCTTCACTTCGGTGAGCACGGTGGGATTGGTGACGAGGCTGCCGGGCTGATAGAAGCCGCCGCCCGTACCGCCGCCTGAGCCCGGCCCGACGCCTGAGCCGGTGCCTTCCCCGCTGCCCGTGCCGCGGCCGGTGCCGGCCCCGCCGCCCGTGCCGGATCCCTGCGACGCCGACGGCGCCGACAGCGTCAGGGTGCCGGTAATCGGCACCTGCGCCTGCGTGGTGATGGGCGGCATGGCGACCTGCGGCGGCGCCTCCACGACGGGTTTCGGCACCGGTGCAGGCGGCGCGACGGCCGGCTTCGGCACCTCGATCTCGGCCGGGCGCGGCGGATCCGGCGTGTTGTTGCCGCCGCCGCCACCGCCGCCGCCCGGACCGGGTTCGGGCGTGAAGACGTAGACGACGTTCGGAAGCTGCTGAACCATGTCGCTCACGCCGGGCACCGCCAGAACGGCGACGAAGACGAGGAAGAGCACGAGGTGCGCGATCACCGACACGCCAAAGGCGCCGCCGACGCGCTTCTTGTTCTGGTGGACCAGGAACGGACGGTCGGTCAGCCAGCCGGCGGCCGGGTCGACGTCGCCGCGCGGGGGCGGCTTCGGAGCGCCGGTGTCAGTGGCTGACTGCATGGATGAACCTATTGTAAGACGCCCTGCCGCCGGCTTTGGCCCGAACCGGCCGGCTTAAGCCCAGCTGGCCTGATGCACGGCCGCGGCGCCCGCCTGCCTGAGCGTTTCCGCTATTTCTGCCGCATCCCCCCGCCGCACGTGGACGCCCAGCAGCCAGTTCCCCCGCTCGACCGACGCCTCGACGATGTCGGCGTCGGCGCGGGAGAGGCCGGCGTCGGCAAGATGATCGGCCAGGCTGCCGGCGGCGTGGCCGGCGGCTTCGCCCATCCTCGCGGCCAGGGGACCGCCGGCGACCACGGGACCGATCCCCGGCATGACCATCGCCATGGCGGCCAGCACATGCGCCCCGAGCTCGCCGAGCCGGGCGGCCGGCATTGAATCCTCCATCTCGACGCCGGGCGTGCCGTCGAGCGCGCGCGCGGCCGCCACTTCCTCGTCGTGACTGCGGGCGATCACCGACAACTCGTCGCGCTCGACACCGAGCGCGTGGAGCGACGCCGCGGCGCGGGCCGCGGATGCCGGACTATCGAACAAAGCGAGGACCAGGGGATGCGCCATCACCGTGCATAGTATCCGTCGCGCGCGCGCACTGTCACGCGCGGCCGGCTGACGCGCACGTCGATGTCGCGCCATCCGGGCTCGCCCCGCGCGCCGGCGCGCGGCTCGGCGCCATCGGGCCGCGACGGCGCGTAGCCAATCAGATACTGCTGCCGCAGCTCCGCGGCAATCGTGCGCAGCGTCTCGGGCAGCCGGCGCGTGTCGCGCACGTGAAACGCGCGGCCGCCGGTCAGCGCCGCCATCTCGGTGAAGAGCGCCGGCAGGGAGCGTCCGAGCGCCACGGGATAAATCATCACGTCGGCGCGGCGCGCCCGCGCCAGCACGTCGGCCGGCGCGGCGCTGCTGTAGCGGTCGGCGCCGTCCGACAGCAGCACCAGGGCGCGGCGCCCTTTCCCGGGCTGCAGCTCGTCGATGGCGCTGATGATCGCGTCGTGCAGGCTGGTCGTCCCCCATGCCCCGAGCCGGTTGAGCGCGGCGAACTGCGCGTCACGATCGGTCGAAAGCGGCGCGATGACCTGCACGTTGCCCCCGATCGACATCAGCATCGACTGGTCGCCGGGCCGGAGCGCGCCGATGAACGTGCGCGCGGCCGACTTGGCCACCCCCAGCCGCTCGCCGGTCATGCTGAAGCTGGAATCGACCGCCACGGCCGCCGACAGCGGGAAGTCCGCTTCCGAAAAGACCGTGATCCGCTGCCGAATGCCGTCTTCGCGAACGTCGAAGTCTTCGGCGCGGAGCCCCTGCACGGGGCGGCCGGCAGAGTCGGTCACGCTGGCATAAACCTCGACCTGATTGACGCTCGAGGTGAACTGCGGCGCGGCCAGGGCCAGCAGCCCGGCCAGGAAGAGGTGGCGCATCATGGATCAGGCTGGATGATAGAATCGTGCCATGGGTCCACTAGGGGTCTGGGAGCTGCTCATCATCCTGTTCATCATCATCCTGATCTTCGGGGCGAGCCGGCTTCCGCAGATTTTCGGGGGTGTGGGCAAGGGCATCAAGGAATTCAAGCACGCGATGAAGGACGAGGACACCCCGCCCACCGGCGGCACGCCGCCGCGGCGCGACTGATCAGATCACCTGGCGCGTGTCGCCGACCCGCCGGGTCACCCGCTCCCGGTCGAGATACTCCAGCAGCGGGATCGCGAACTTCCGCGTGACGCCGTAGCGCGTCTTGAACACCGCCACATCCAGCGACCCCAGCGTCTTCACGTCGGCTTTGAGCGCGGCCAGCGTCTCGGGGTGATACAGCAGCGTCTCCAGCCGGACGAGCTGCTTCTGCCTGACGAGCAGCGCGGCCATGCGCTGGACGACCTCCGCCGGCGCGCCGATTGACACAGCCATGGCCTGCGCGTCGAGCGCCTGATAGCCCGCCTCGCGCGCCTTCGCCAGCATGCCCTCGGTGACGCGCGCTTCCTCGGGCGTCATCGACAGCGTGTGGCCGGCCAGCGCGAGGCGCTCGCGGCCCGCGATGCGGTTCGTCTGTTCGAGGCGCGCGAGCACCGCGGCGGCGATGTCGTGCGGCACACCGGGCAGCGCGCGCTCGCGGAGCTCCTCGCGAGGGAGGCCCTCCGACAGCGGCGCGGCGGCGTGCTGCGCGGAGAGCACCTGGAGGACGCGCGCTTCGAGCTGCGCCGCGACGTCCGCGCCGACGAGGCGCTCGCCGAGCCGCACGATGGCCTTCCCCGCCGCCTCCGCGATCGTTTGCACCTCGTCGCGCGGGACGCCCGCGCGCGACGTCAGCTCTTCAACCATCAGGCCGCGCACGCCCGCTTCCTCCACCATCGCGAGCACGGCGGTATGGGGGGACAGGCCTTGCACTTCAAGACCTGTCCCCCCCACTGCCGGCGCGAGCCTGCCGAAGCGGCCGGCAGCCTTCGCGCTGCGCACGGGCGCGCGGCGCGGCGCGGGATCGATGACGATGCCGCCGCCGATGGTGGCAAGGGGCGAATAGCTGCGCAGGACGAGGCGATCGCCGCGCGTGAGCACGACGGGCGTGTCGAGACGGAGGCGGGCGAAAGCCTTGTGGCCGGGTTCGAGCTCGGCAACCGGGGCGGTGTCGGCGGCCGTTTCGCCGGACGCGGCGCCGAGGGTGATCCGTCCGATCGCTTCGCTCGTGCCCTGATACACGCGCACGCGCGCGCCGTTGCGGATCGGCCGCGGCGAGTCGTTCTCGATCACCGCGTCGAAGCGGCGCGTCACGGTGAACGCGTCCGGCACGGCAATCGTGTCGCCGCGCTGAATGTCGCCGAGGTCGATGCCCCCGAGATTCACGGCAAGCCGGTTGCCGGCCTCGACGCTCTTACGCGCCTCGCCGTGCGACTGCAGGCCGCGCACGCGCACCGTGCGGCCGGCGGGCAGCAGCGCGTACTCGCGCCCCTCTTCGAGCGTGCCCGACACGAGCGTGCCGGTGACGACGGTGCCGAAGCCTTTGACGGTGAAGGCGCGATCGATCGGCAGGCGCACGGGGCCTGTGGCGGGACGGCGGGTACCGCCCTCCGCGAGCCGCGCGATCGCGGCGCGCACCGCGTCCAATCCCTCTCCGGTGCGGCTCGAGACGGCGACGATCTCCGCGCCCTCGAGGAAGCTTCCCGCCGCGAGCTCGCGCACGTCGCTTTCCGCCACGGCGCGCATGTCGGCGTCGGCAAGATCCGATTTCGTAAGCGCGACGACGCCGCGCGACAGGCCGAGCATCCGGCAGATGGCAAAGTGCTCGCGCGTCTGCGGCATCACGCTCTCGTCGGCCGCGACGACCAGCAGCACGGCGTCGAAGCCGCCCGCGCCCGCGAGCATGTTGCGTACGAAGCGCTCGTGGCCAGGCACGTCGACGAACGCGACGTTGAGATCGTCCTGCTGATAGTGCGCGAAGCCGAGGTCGATCGTAATCCCGCGCGCCTTCTCTTCCTTCAGGCGATCGGGATCGGTCCCGGTGAGCGCC
>DATKDT010000015.1:0-62856 GCA_035512575.1 Vicinamibacterales bacterium
GTGGTGGAAGCCATGTGGAAATCATACAGCCGGCGCTTGCCTATTCGACATGCGCGGCCCTGCGCGACGCCGCCGACCGCGACGGTGTCGCACCACCACGGCGATGATCAGGAGGGGACCGGCAATCGTCCATCCGCGAACATCGCGCACGTGCGCGGTCAGCCCGGAGAACGTGACTTCGATCTCCTCCGGCGGGCCGTTGGCCAGATTGGTACAGCCCCCGAAATCGGCCGAATACAGGGCAGGCGGGACGTGCGTCGGCATCCTTCCACACTGGCTGCAGGAGGGCCCATGTGGCCGGGCCGTTCCAAATTGAACAGACCTTTTGCCCCCCAAGGCCATGATAGTGTAGGAAGGCCTATGTGGCCGGGCCGTTCCAAATTGAACAGACCTTTGGCCCCCGAGGCCATGTCGTCGCGTCTGGCGCCAAAGCGCCGGACTTCGTGTCTTCGCAAACCAGGAGCGCCAGTATGTTGCGTAACTTCGTCCGTCTGACGGCAGGTGTGAGCCTTGCGGCCCTCGCGGTCCTGACGACTCCCTCCACTGCGCTCGGCCAGACGTACCTTGGCCCGGACCTTCAGCCCTACGCGGTCATGGGCGGCACGACGGTCACCTGCACCGGCGCGTCAGTCGTCACCGGGGACGTCGGCGTCAGCCCGGGAACCGCCATCACCGGATTCCCGGCGCCGTGCACGAACGTCGGGACGCTGCGGGTACCGCCGGCGTCTGACCCCGGCAAGGCGAACCTTGTCACCGCGTACGGGACGCTTGACGCCCTGGGGTGTTCGTCGACGATTGGCCCGGATCTGACCGGGCTCATCCTCCCGCCGGGCGTCTACTGCGTCACGGCGGCCGCCTCCAACCTGACCGGGACGCTCACGCTCAACGCGGGCGGGGACCCCGCCGCGACCTGGACCTTCCAGATGGCCAGCACGCTCATCACCTCCCCCAACTCCACCGTCGCTGTCGTCGGCGCGAGCGCCTGCAACGTGCAGTGGCTGGTCCGATCGTCGGCGACCCTCGACACCAACACGACGTTCGTCGGCAACATCCTGGCGCTCACGGCCATCGCCATGAATGACGGCGCCAGCCTGGCCGGCAGGGCGCTGGCGCGAAATGCCGCGGTGACGTTGAGCAACAACAACGTCAGCATCGTGCCGTGTACCGGCGCCGTCCCGACGCTGCCGCAGGTGGCGATGCTGCTGCTGGCCGCCGGGTTGCTGGGGCTGGGCTACCTGGGGTTGAGAGGCAGGGCCCGCGCGGCATGACGGCGAGGGGCGCGCCGCCGTACTCGATGCGCGGCTGGACATTTACAGCGTCAACTTAGGAGAGGCGAGCCGCCATTTCGAGGCGGCCTGCCATCCCATCGCGTCCTGAAGCGCGACGTGAAGGTCCCAGAAGGTGTAGTCGTCGGACACCTGAATACGCCGCCACACGAGAGGCTTCGTGCCGGGCAGCGCCACGCGGAACTGATGGACCGTCCCGACTGCCGCTCGCGGCGACGCCGCCCCCTTCGTTCGACGACTGGAGACCTTGCTGACCTTGGGCGCGGCGGCAGACAGCCTCCCGAAATGACGCGCAAGGAACTCCTCGGCCAGGCGCTCGCCGGCCTCGGTCAGGACCACGGATTTCGCTTTGCCGACCGGGTTTTCGATCCAGCCTCTTTGATACAGGAGATCCAGCAGATCCCAGTACATGCCCTTCCAGGCGCGCGTCACACCATGCTCGGTCGACGCGGTCAGCCCGAGGATGGCGAGTGCCACCTCACAAAGCTTCTCCTGGTCAAGATTCGGAGGAACCGGCATATGGCCTCCCCTTGCGCCTGCTCAAGTGACGGGCGCCATGTCCGCCCGGACGTAAGGCTAAGCTCGGCTGAATGCCAAAACTGGCGTCGGCTGATTGCTAGAATCAACATCGGCTACTTGCCAAAAAGTGTGACGGCCGTTAATTACCACGGCATCCGCGCTACGCGAACCCGCACTCCCCGTCGATCGCCGCCGCCAGCCGCTTTAAGTACTCCTTCCGCGAAATCTCGATCGCCCCGAACTGTTCCAGGTGCGGCGTCACCCACTGGATGTCGAGCAGCGTGAAGCCGCGCGCGCGGAGGCGGTCGACCAGCGCCATCAGCGCGAACTTCGAGGCATCAGTCGTGCGGTGGAACATCGACTCGCCGAAGAACGCGCAGCCCACGGCGACGCCGTAGAGGCCGCCCGTCAGCGCGCCGTCCTGCCAGACTTCGACCGAATGGGCGTGCCCGAGCTCGTAGAGGCTTTCGTAGCTGTCGAGGATTTCGTCCGTAATCCAGGTGCCGTCGCCGTCGGGCCGCTCGGCGCAGGCCCGGACGACGTCGACGAAGGCCGTGTCTATGCGGATCTCGGCGGGAGCGGTGCGCGCCGCGCGCGCGAGGCGGCGCGGCACGTGAAAGGACTCGAGCGGAATGATGCCACGCGGGTCGGGCGAAAACCACTGCACCGACCCGTCGGGCATGCCCATCGGAAACAGGCCGCGACGATAGCCTTCGATGAGGAGGGACGGCGGGATCACCGCCGCGATTCTACCGCTTGTGTTTCCAGACGAGCAGGGAGCAGGGCGAGGCGTCGAGCAGCGCGGGCGCCAGCTCGCTGGCTTCCTTGCCCGCAAGGCCGACGACGATGAGATCGATGCCGGCTTCGGCGGCGTACTCCGTGATGCTGCGCACCGGATCGCCTGTGCGGATCTGGATGGTCGGCAGATCCGCGTCGGCGCCGAAGAGGGGGCGCAGCTTCTCGCGCGCCTCCGCCTCCATCGCCTGATGCACGTCGGGCAGGCCGGCCGCGTCCACTTCGGCCTGCCAGCTCGCGTTGAGCGGATCGGCCTGCGTGAACATCACGTGCAGCGTCGCGCCCAGGCCGTTCGCCAGCGCGTGCACGGCTTTCGCGTCAGCCGGCGTCGGCAGCGTCGCGCCGATGTGAAGCAGGAGATGGGTCATTTCGTCACCCACACGGGCGGCGGCTCGATCTCGGGCTGCGGCGTCGACCCGGGATCCGGACGGCCCGATCCGGCCAGCCGGCTGATCGCGCGCACGTGCATGTCGTGGTCGCAGAGCATCTGACACGACAGCCGCACGCCCGTCGCGCCTTTCGCGGCAAGCACCGTCTTCTCGGCCTCGGTCATCCGCTCCGGCTCGCCCCCGCCAGGTTCGACGAACTCCACGCGGCACGTCGTGCACCGCGCGCGGCCTCCGCAGGCATGCAGCTGATCGATCCCGGCGTCCTGCTCGAGCGCCAGCACCATTCTTTTCCCATCAGGGACATCGAATGTCCCCACGCCTTCAACCGTCAGCTTTGGCATGTCTGCTCGATTCTGTCGTTCGGGGGTTCGGAGGTTCGGAGGTTCGTGGGTTCACTTGTGGCCGGCTCGCGCCGTGGCGCTCGCGGCCGTCACTTGGGTCAGACCACGAACCGGACGGGCGAACTGCCGAACCCCGAACTTCCGAACCCCCGAACGCCTTGCTATATATAGCGCTCCCTGATTCCCGGTATCAGATATTCGGCAAACGCCTTCTGCAAATCATAGGCCGGATTGAAGCCCCAGTCGCGCCGTGCCGCCGAGTCGTCCACGTCCTCGGGCCACGTGTCGACGATGCCCTGGCGCTTTTCGTCGACCGTGTATTCGATGCGCGCGGAGGGAAACGCGTTCCGCACCAGCGCTTCAACCTCTTCCGCTGACGGGTTGAACGCCCCGAGGTTGTAGGTCGTCCGCGACAGCGACGCGCGCGGCGCGCGCGCCAGCGTCAACAGCGCCTCGACGCCGTCGGGCATCGCCATGAAGGGGATGCGCGTGTCGGGTCGCACGAAGCAGGCGTACGGCTCGCCCTTCGCGGCCGCGTGAATCATCTCGGGCGCATAGTCGGATGTGCCGCCAGACGGCACCGTGGCTGCCGAAATCAGACCCGGGAACCGGACGCCGCGAAAATCGACCCGCCCCGACTGCGGATCGGCCGCGAGCCGCTTGTAGTGCCGCGCGTAGTAGTCGCCCAGCAGTTCGCAATACAGCTTGTTGCATCCGTACATCGTTGCCGGCCGCGTCCACGCGTCTTCCGTGACGCGGCCCGCGCGATGCTTGGTCTCGAGATCGGGCAGGCCGAACGCGGCGATTGACGAGGGATAGAGGAACGTGACGGGACGGCCGTGCGATTCGGCCTCGCGCTGCGCGAACTCGAGGAGGTTCAGCGTGCCTTCCACGTTCACTTCGTGCGCGGTGAGCGGCGTGAACTCCGAGCGCGTGGACAGCAGCGCGGCGAGATGGAAAACGAGCTCCACCTCGAACTCGGCGAGGATGCGCTCGAGCAGCGCGCGATCGAGGATCGAACCAGTGAAGGCGCGCGACACGCGGCCGGCAAGCGACGGCTCGAGCGGCGCGACATCGAGCGTGATGATCGGGCGATCGCCGTCCGCCGCGAGCCGGTCGATCAGCCCGTGGCCGATCTCGCCGCCCGCGCCCGTGATCAGGACTACAGGTTTGCGAAGCATTCAGGAAGACATCATCCAGGCGTAGTGCACGAGCGAGGCGACGATGGCGAGGGCCGACGCCGCGAGACAGATGAGGGCGCCGACGAGGTGATCGAGCCGCTCGGGCTTCCAGGGGTCGAGCCACTTCGCGACGAGATAGCCGCCGGCGAAGCCGCCAAGGTGCGCCCAGTTGTCGATGCCCGACATCACCAGGCCGAAGACGAACAGGACGACGGCGTACATCATGGCCTGCGACGTGTCGCCGCCGCGCAGCCGGCCGTACGCGACGAGCGCGCCGAGCAGACCGAAGACCGACGCCGACGCGCCGAGCGTCATGCCAGCCCCGCCGCCGAGCAGCGGCACGCCCGGCACGTAATAACCCGCGAACGAGCTGAGGAGAAAGCCCGCGACGCCCGAGAGGGTGTAAATGATGATCATGCGGCCGGCGCCGAACATGTCGGCCGTCGCCGGTCCGAGCTGGCGCACCCACAGCATGTTGAAGAGGATGTGCAGCAGGCTGCCGTGCAGCCACCCGGCGCTGAGCACCGTCCACCAGCGATCGGCCAGGAACATCGGCACGCCGCCGCTGGCCCCGAACTGGAACATCGCCCGGTCGCTCGGCGAGAGCAGGTTGAAGCCGTTCATGCCGATCTGCCCGCCCGACATCAGCAGCATGAGGACGTAGAGGACGGCCGAGCCGACAATGACGACCTGGACGAAGCCGAGATCGCTGCCGAGCCTCCGGATGGCGCCGGCATAGCCCCAGAGCCCCGGATTGCTGCGGCCGCAGCTGTAGCACTTGTCGTCGGTGACGCCGACCAGCGTGCCGCACGAGGCGCAGACGACGGAGCCGGACGTTTGGCGGCGGAGCATCTGGGGAAGAATACAGAATATAGAACGCAGAATACAGAATGAGTTCGGAGTTCGGAGTTCGGAGGGCGCGTGCGTGTGCTCGTGACGGGCGGGTCGGGGTATCTGGGGCGGGCGATCGTGGCGGCGCTGGCGCGGCGCGGGCATGCGCCGGTGATCTTCGCGAGGCGGCCCGGCGCGGATCCGCATGCGGCGGGCGCCGTCGCGGGCGACGTCACCGACGCCGCGGCGCTGGCGCGCGCGGCGCGCGACGCCGACGCGATCTGCCACAGCGCGGCGCTCGTGTCGGTGTGGCAGCGCGATCGATCGCGCTTCGACGCCGTCAACGTCGGCGGCCTCCGCAACGCCCTTGCGGCCGCGAAAGCCGCCGGCCACGACCGCTTCGTCTATACGTCCAGTTTTCTCGCGCTGCCGCCGCGCGGGGCTTCCGCGCCGGTGCGCGGCAACGACTATCAGCGCACGAAGGCCGAAGCGGGCGCGATCGCCGAGCAGGCCGCGCGCGAGGGCTTTCCGATCACACGGCTGTATCCCGGCGTCATCTACGGTCCTTCGACTCGCGGTGAAGAGGGGGACGCTCGCTCAGGACAAGCCCTCGTCCCTGAAAGCGACCTCGTCGGCCGTCTCATTCGCGATCAGCTCGCCCGCACCCACCCAGGCATCGTCGGCGGCAATCGCCTGTGGTCGTTTGCGTGGCTGGACGATGTGGCGGATGCGCATGCGGCGGCGCTGGAGCGCGGAGGGCCGGGCGCGTTCCTGCTGGGGGGCGAGAACCTTCCTCAGCGCAGGCTGTACGAAATCGTGCATGCGGAAACCGGCGCGCCCATTCCGCGGGGGCTGCCGCCGTGGGTCGCGCGCGCCGCGGGCGTCTTCGAGTTGGCCCGCGCCAGGGCCACCGGCCGCCCGCCGGCGGTGACGCCCGCAACCGTGTCCATCTTCGAGCACGACTGGCCGCTCGACAGCACAGACGCCATTGCGGCGTTGAGCTACAGGATTACGCCGCTCGTCGAAGGCGTGTGTCGCTTGCTGCCTAACCGCTCCCCCTCCTAGCCCGTCCAATGTCCCAGATGCGCGAGGATGCCGCCGCCGTAGCCCTGGCGAGGGACGGCGATTCCGAGGCCTTCAGGTCCCTCGTGGAGCGGCACAGCCGCCTGGTATTTCGCGTCGCCTACCGGATGACCGGCAACGAAGCCGACGCGGAAGACGTGGTTCAGAACACGTTTCTGAGGGCGTATCAGCAGCTCGGCCGTTTCGAATCGCGCGCGAATTTCGGCACGTGGGTGTATCGCATCGCCGTCAACTGCGCCATCGACTACATGCGGGCCCGGCCCAAACGCGAATCGGCGGAGGAAGACGATGTGCTCGAGCGGGCGGCGGGCGGCACGGGGCAGCCGGGCGCCGAGCAGCTGGTGCTGGCAGGTGAAATCGGGGCGCGCGTGCAGGCCGCGCTCAGCCGCTTGAGCGACATGGAGCGGGCGGCCTTCGTGATGCGCCACTACCAGGGGTTTTCGATCGAGGAAATCGGCCGGTCGCTCGGCCTGAAGACGAACGCGACCAAACACAGCATCTTCCGCGCGGTGCGCAAGATGCGCCTCGCGCTCGAGCCGTTCGTCGAATCGTGAAGTAACTGATATGCATCCAACGGAAGACGATCTCATCCTGCACTACTACGGCGAGGCCGGCGTTTCGAGCGGCGGCCGGTCGGAAGCCGGGATCGACGCGCATCTCGCGTCGTGCGGCGACTGCCGCGACGCGTTCCAGGCGCTCGGCCGCGTGATGGAGGCGATCGACGCGGCGCCCGTGCCCGAGCCGGGGCCGGCGTTCGAGCGCACCGTGTGGGCGCGGCTGCAGCCCGCGCTCGAGCCGAGACCCGACCCGGTTAGGTTTTCCCGGTTGGCCGGCGTATTCGGCGGCAACCGGGAAAATCTAACCGGGTCGGGTCTCGGGCGCGCGCTGGTGTTCGCCGGCGGCCTGGCCGCGGTCGTCGCCGGCGTGCTGGTCTGGCAGCTCTCCATGGCCGTCACGCGCAGTGCCGCCGACGCGGTCGCCGACGCCGAGGCGCACCGCGAGCGCGTGCTGCTGACCGCGGTCAGCGACCACATCGAACAGTCCGAGCTGGTGCTCGTGGAGCTTGCCAATGCCGAGACGCACGACGGCGGGCTCGACGTCAGCCTCGAGCGCAGCACGGCGGACGATCTCGTGTCGGCCGGCCGTCTCTATCGCGAGACGGCGCGCCACACGGGCGATCTGCAGGTGGCCGCCCTGCTCGACGAGCTCGAGCTCGTGCTGGTCGAAATCGCGCGCGGCCCGGACGCGCTGTCCGCCGAGCAGCTGCAGGGGCTGCGCGACCAGATCGACGGCCAGGAACTGATCTTCAAACTCCGCGTGCTTGCCGCCGACGTCAGGGCACGCCAGCAATCCGAACGTTCATCCCCAGGCACATCCAAGAGGACGCTATGACACTTGTTTCCATGACGCTTGTTCTTGCGCTCGCGGCTCCGGCGGCGGCCCAGGTTCCCCCGCCGCCGCCTCCGCCGCCGCCGGCCGTGCCGGCGCCCGCGCCGCCCGTCGCCGTGGCGCCCCTGCTGCCTCCCATGCCGGCACTGGCGCCCATGCCGCCCATGCCGATCGATTTCGATCACCATCTGATCGAGATGGGGCATGCCCTCGCGGCCATGCCGCCGATTGAAATCGTCCAGGCGAGAGCCGTCGAAGCCGAGATGCGGGCCGCGGTGCACGCGCCGTTCTCGGGGGCCTGGAGCGCGAGCCTCGACGCCGCGCGATTCGAGGCATCCGTGGCGCACGGTCTGTTTGCCGATCAGGTCACTGTCACCAGCGCGCAGCGCACGCGTGAGCGCGAGACGTCCTACTACGACTCCGGCCGCGCCGCGCTCGACCGCCGCAACTGGCAGGACGCGATCAACCGCTTCGAGCAGGCCGCGCAGCTGAAGGGCACGCGCACCGACGCGGCGATGTACTGGAAGGCCTACGCGCAGGGCAAGCTGGGCCAGCGCACCGAAGCGCTCGCCACGATCGACGCGCTCGTGAAAGGCTTCCCGCAGAGCCGCTACCTGAGCGACGCCAAAGCGCTCGAGCTCGAGCTGCGCGCCCGCACCGGCCCGGTGTCGCCCGAGGCGCAGCAGAACGAGGACCTCAAGCTGCTCGCGATCCAGGGCTTGCAGCACTCCGATCCGGAGCAGGTCATCCCGCTGCTCGAGAAGATCCTGGCGTCGACCAACGCGCCCCGCGTGAAGGAGCGCGCGCTCTACGTGCTCGCGCTCAGCAACTCGCCGCGCGCGCAGGAGATTCTGCTTGGCATCGCGAAAGGCGGCGGCAACCCCGACCTGCAGCGCAAGGCGATCGACTACCTCGCGACGCAGAGCCGGACCAACGGCCGCTCGCGCCTCGAGGAGGTCTACCGCACGAACAGCGATCACGACGTGCGCATGCGCGTGCTGCGCGCCTACATGAGCGCCGGCGATCGCGCGCGGCTGCTCGCCGTCGCGCAGAGCGAACAGAACGAAGATCTGCGCATGACCGCGATTCGCTATCTGGGCGCGAGCGGCTCGATCACCGAGCTCGGCCAGCTCTATGACAAGGAAGCGAGCAAGGCCATCCGCGTGCAGATCGTCCGCAGCCTCGCCTCGGCCGGCGCCATCGACCGGCTGCAGCAGATCGCGCGCGCCGAAAGCGACGCCGAGATCCGCCTGCAGGCCATCCGCTCGTTCGCATCGGTCGGCCGCGAGCGCACGGGCACCGTCCTCCAGGACATGTACGCGAAGGAGACCACGCCCGAAGCCAAGCGCGCGATCATCCAGGCGCTGCACTCACAGAACAACCCCGAGGGCCTCGTCGCCGTCGCCCGCCGCGAAAACGACCCCAAGCTGAAAGAAGACATCGTCCGCCGCCTGTCGACGATGACGAAGTCGAAGGTGGCGCTGGATTACCTGATGGAGCTGTTGAACAAGTGATGCGAAGCTTCCTGTCCCTTGCTCTTCTAGCGATGCTGCCGCTCCAGCAGCCGGCGCAGATTACGAACGGGCGCGTGGAGATGCGCGGCGGGTCGACGATTGAGCGCGAGATTGCCGCGGCGGCGCAGCAGGGCGAGCCGTCGTGGGTGGCCTGGAAGGTGCCTGCTGTGGAGGGGCGCGGCCAGGGCTGCTGCTGGTACTCGAACAACAACACGCACTGGTACGGCTGCGGCGTCGAGCCGGCCACGCCCGGCGCCGCGGCGGCGAGGCCGCAGCAGCCGACCGGGCCGGTACCGCTCGAGGCCGGCACGACGCTGCTGGTGATGGCGCGTGTCGTCTCACAACCCGGCGGCTCCGCCGCCGGGGGTAACGTCGAAAGGGTCCGCACGTTCGGCGACGACTGCCCTATCGACGCCGGCGGCCGGACGATCCGGTTCCTCGAACAGGTGTCGCCCGATGCCAGCGTGAGCTGGCTGCGCGGCTACATCACGGCGTCGCTCGCGGCCGAGCCGAAATCGAGCGCGTACAACAACGCGCTGTCGGCCATCGCCAACACAGCCGGACCCGCGGCCGACGCGGCGCTCGATCACTTCGCGGCCGCATCACAGCCGTCCAACGTCCGACGTCAGGCAGCGTTCTGGATCGGCCAGACGCGCGGATCGGCCGGCTTCGCGAAGCTGAAGTCGATGCTCGCGCGCGAGACGGCGGCCGACGTGCGGCGCACCATCATCCAGGCGATGAGCCAGTCGCGCCAGTTCGAGGCGGTGCCGACGCTGCTCGACATCGCGAAGAACGATCCCGATCCGGCCAACCGCGGCGAGGCGCTCACATGGCTCGCGCGGAACGCGGGTCAGAAGGTCACGGCCGACATCACGGCCGCCATCGCCAACGATCCCGATACGAAGGTGCAGGAGCGTGCCGTGCAGGCGCTCAGCCACCTGCCGAAGGACGAGGGCGTGCCCGCGCTCATCCAGGTGGCGCGGACGCACAAGAACGCGAAGGTCCGCGAGCGCGCGATGTTCTGGCTCGGTCAGTCGAAAGACCCGCGCGCCACGAAGTTCTTCGAAGAAATCCTCATCAGCCGTTGACACGGGACGCCATTTCTACTACGTTGCAGTAGAAATGGCGTCCGATACCCTCGGCGAATTCGAACAAGTCATCCTGCTCGCCATCGTGCACCTCGGGTCCGAGGCGTACGGCACGGCCATCCGCCGTGAAATCGAAGCGCGCACGGGCCGCGAGATCGCGGTAGGCGCGCTCTACACCTCGCTGGAACGGCTCGAGCGCAAAGGCTACGTCTGCTCGACAATGTCCGATCCGACGCCGCAGCGCGGCGGACGCGCGCGGCGGCAGTTCGAGATCTGCGCCGACGGCGCGGCGGCGCTCACGCGTTCGCGCAAGCTGCTGGCGAAGATGTGGGACGGCCTGACGCCGAACCTGCGCCGCAGCCGCTGACACCACGATGGCGCAGCCGCACCTGCCTCGCCTCGCGCTCTGGATCGTCGAACGGGCCACGCCCGCCCGCGATCGCGATGCCGTCGTCGGCGATCTCATCGAAGGCTTCCATCACGCCGCCCGATCCGATGCGCGCGCCGCTCGCCGCTGGTGCCGGCGCCAGGCCGTGCGCTCGCTGGTTCCAGGTCTGCGGCGCCGCTACCGCGATGCGGCCGGCGTCGCGGCCGCTCCACAAGCTCCACACGCTCCGCAAGGACGAGTTTCCATGATCAGCTTCGTCAACGACCTGCGCTTCGGGTTCAGACTGCTGCGGCACCAGCCGCTGATGGCGGGCGCCGGCATGCTCTCGCTCGCGGTCGGACTCGGCCTGAACGTCCTGCTCTTCACGCTCGCGAACGCCATCCTGCTGCGGCCGCTGCCGCTCGACGGCGCCGACCGGCTCGTCATGGTGCAGAAGCAGCGCGAGACCGGTATCGCGCGCGACTTCTCGTACCCCGCCTTCGACCATCTGCGGCGTGAAGCGGCCGACGTCTTCGACACCGTCGCCGCGTACGGTTCGACATCGGCGGCGGCACGCGGCGCTGCGGGCGTGACGACGACGCTGGATGGCGAGTGGGTCAGCGGCAACCTGATGAGCGAGCTCGGCGTGCCGATCGAGCGAGGCCGCGCGCTGGCGCCCCCCGACGACCATCCCGGCGCCGAGCCGGCCGTCGTGGTGTCGAGCGCCTTCTGGCGCCGCCGCTTCGGCGACGCGCCCCTCGCGGGCCAGACACTCACGCTCAACGAAAAGCCGCTGACGATCGTCGGCGTCGTTCACCGATCCTTCCGCGGCATGGAGCTCGGACGCGAAACCGGCTTCTGGGCGCCGATCGCGCAGATGGCCACCATCGAAGGGCGCGACCTCCGGAACCGGCCCACGACGTCGTGGCTGTCGGTGATTGCCCGCATGAAGCCCGGCGTGACCAGCCAGGCGGCGCAGGCGCGGCTCGTGCCGATCTCGACTGCCTTCTTCGGTCCGCTCGGCGGTCCGCCGCACGTCCTCGTTCTTGCCGACGGATTTCAGGGTGGATCGAGCCTGCCGGCCCGGCTTGCCGATCCGCTGCGGCTGCTGCTCATGGCGTCGCTCTTCGTGCTCGTCATCGCGGCGGTCAACGTCGCGAATCTGCAGCTGGCGCGCGCGGCAGCCCGCCGCGGCGAGTTCGCGGTGCGCGCGGCGCTCGGCGCCGGTCGCGCGCGCATGGTCAGCCTGTTGTTTGCCGATGCCGTGATGCTGACCGCGCCGGCGGGACTCGCGGCGATCGGCGCCGCGGTGCTGCTGAAGGAGCGCGCCGCCGCGCTGATCGCGCGATTCGGCCAGCCGGTGGCGCTCGACCTCCCCATCGACGCGCGCGTGGCGGCCGCCGCGCTGGCGCTCACTGTGCTCGCCGCGCTCATTGTCGGCGGCATTTCCGCGTATCTCACGGTGCGGCGGCCGCCGGCGCTCGACATGGGCGCCGCCGGGCGCGCCGCCGTCGGCGGGGGCAGCCGCGTCCAGCGCGCGCTGATCGTCGCGCAGTTCGCGATGTCGATGGCGCTCGTCGCCGGCGCCGCCCTGCTGACGCGCACGGTCGGCGAGCTGCGCGGGGCGGATATGGGCTTCGCGCGCAACGTCGCGCTGGTCGATCTGTCGCTCGACGCCGAGGGCTACGACACGCCGGCCGACGTTCACCGGTATTTCGAGACGGCGCGCACGCGCGCCGCCGCGATTCCCGGCGTCGAAGCCGCGGCTGTCGCCACCATCATGCCGCTCGACTACGGCGGCTCGCGCGCGACAGTCGGCATTCCCGGCTACGTGCCGGCGCCGGGCGAAGACATGGAGCTGAACACCAACCGCGTCTCGGCCGGCTACTTCGAGCTGATGCGGATTCCGGTCCTCGCCGGCCGCGTCTTCGACGCGCGCGATGCCGCGGGCCAGCCGCCGCGCATGGTCATCAACGAGACGATGGCGAAGCGATACTTCAAGGATGGAAATGCCGTCGGGCACCTCATTCGGCTGGGCGAGACGCCCAACGAAGTCATCGGCGTCGTCGCCGACGTGCGGTACCGGATGGTGCGCGAGGAGCCCCGGCCGACGTTCTATCGATCGTTCGATCAGGCGCCCATCCCGTTTGGCGCGCTGCACGTGCGCACGGCGGGCGATCCGGACGCCCGGCTCGGCGAGATCGAGCGTGCCGTCGCGTCGGTCGACCCGCGCGTGCCGGTCTCGCGCGCGCTCAGTCTCGAGCGGCAGCTCGATCGCAACATCGCCGACGAGCGCATGGCGCGCTCGATCGCGCTCGTGCTCGGCGCCGCCGCGCTCGTGCTCGCGGCCACCGGTCTGTACGCGACGATGGCGTTTTCGGTGCGGCGGCGCACGCGCGAAATCGGCGTGCGCATGGCGCTGGGCGCGCGCGCCGCGGACGTGAGCTTCATGGTGGTGCGGCAGGGCCTGCTGCTCGTGGCCGCGGGCACGCTGCTGGGCCTCGCGGGCGCGCTCTGGGCGGGACGCGCGATCCGCAGTCAGCTCTACGGCGTGTCGCCGGCCGATCCGATCAGCCTGGCCGGCGCGGCGCTGATTCTGGCCGCGTCGGCGGTCGTGGCGTGCTGGCTGCCCGCGCGCCGCGCGACGCGTGTCGATCCCGTCACTGCGTTGAGAGATCAGTGAACTCCATGTCCCTGCTGCAGCTGTGACGGGTCGGCGCCGAGGCGCCGAATCGCCGCTTCCCACAGCTGCCCGGGCGGCGTGCTGAAAAGAAAACCGGCATCCACGTCGGCCAGCAGCCATGACGACTGCGACAGCTCCTCGTCGAGCTGCCCTGGCCCCCAGCCGGCATAGCCAGCGATGACGCGCGCGAGCGGCGGCATCGACGATTCGAGCACGCGCCGCAGCACGTGCGGCGACGCCGACAGGAACAGCCCCGGCGCCAGCTCACGCGCATCCTCTTCCTCGCGCGCCTCGGTCAGCAGGATCCAGCCGCGCTCGGGCTCGACCGGCCCGCCAATCCAGAGCGGCAGATCGTTGGCGGCCAACACCGGCGGATCGAGCTGCACGACCGACGCCGCCGGAAAGTCCGTCGGGCGGTTGATGACGAGGCCGAACGCGCCTTCCGGGGCGAACTCGCAGAGCAGCACGACCGTGCGGCCGAAGTTGGGATCGTCGAGCTGCGGCATCGAGAGCAGCAGCGTTGGCGTAATCGATGTGTCAGACATGTTTCGTTGCGGCGTCGAGGTTTCGGCGCAGGCCTTTCACGCCGGCGCGCTTCATCGCGCTGCCCTTCATCGCGGCGCGCAGGTCGTCATCGGAGCGCGCGGCCATCTCGGTCACCGGCACGGGCCGCCACGCGTCGCGCGGCTGCCAGGCCGGATCGGCGCTCACGGCCGCGCGGCGGTTCCACGGGCATACATCCTGACAGACGTCGCAGCCATAGACATGGTTGCCAATCGCGGCGGCGGCGCTCTCGGGAAGCTCTCCCCGGTGCTCGATCGTCAGGTACGACAGGCACTTGCGCGCATCGAGCTGGTACGGTTCGGTGATCGCGCCGGTCGGGCACGCGTCGATGCAGAGCGTGCACGTGCCGCAGCGGTCGAACACCGGCGCGTCGAGCTGCAGCGGGGCGTTCGTGATGATCTCGCCCAGAAACAGCCATGAACCGAGCTGCTGGTTGATCAGGCACGTGTTCTTGCCGATCCAGCCAAGACCCGCCCGCGCGGCAATCGCCTTCTCGGAGAGCGGCCCGGTGTCGACGTAGCGGCGCGACAGGAACTCGCCGCCGGCCTCGTCGCGCATCCACGTTTCGAGCGCCTCGAGCCGCCGCTCGAGCACCGCGTGATAGTCGTCGCCCCACGCGTAGCGCGCCACCGCCGCATGATCGCGAGGCAGCGACGTCGAGTACGGCTCGCCGGTGTTGTAGACCACCGCGCACGAGACAATCGCACGCGCGCCCGGCAGCACCAGCCGCGGATCGAGCCGCTTCGCCACCGACTTCTCGAACCAGACCATCTCGGCGCCATGCCCGCGCGCGAGCCACTCCGTCAGCCGGTTCAACGCGTCGAACGGCTCCGCCGGCGCGACGCCGCACAGATCGAACCCGAACTCGGCGGCTTTGGCTTTGACAAGCGCAGCGGTCAGCATGGAACGGCACCTCGGTTCCATGGGTTCCTCGGGTTCCACCGGTTCCATTGGTTCAGTTCACGGGTTCGGGCGAACGATGAACCAGAACCGAACCGATGGAACGAATGGAACGAATGGAACGAATGAAACGCGTGGAACATCGGGCCGGGTTCCTCGTTCAGGTTCGCGCGACGAGCTGCCGCAGCACGTACGGCAGAATCCCGCCGTGGCGGAACGCGACGAGCTCCTCGGGCGTGTCGATCCGCGCGCGCGTCTCGATCGTGCCGGCCGTGTCGTCCTCGCGCGTGAAGCGCACCGTCAGCGCGCCGCCCGGCTTCAACGTCGTCTCGAGCGCGTCGAGAAAGAAGGTTTCGCGCCCCGTGAGCCCCAGGCCCGGCGCCGTCACGCCTTCCGCGAACTCCAGCGGCAGCACGCCCATGTTCACGAGATTGCTGCGATGGATGCGCTCGAAGCTTTCGGCGATCACCGCGCGCACGCCCAGCAGCGTCGTGCCCTTCGCCGCCCAGTCGCGCGACGATCCGCTGCCGTATTCCTTGCCCGCAATCACGACCAGCGGCGTGCCGCGCTGCCGGTAGGCTTCCGACGCCTCGAAAATCGTCGTCACCGTGTTCTCGGGCAACAGGGTCGTCCAGCCGCCTTCGGTGCCGGGCGCCAGCTGGTTGCGCAGCCGGATGTTCGCGAACGTGCCGCGCATCATCACTTCGTGATTGCCGCGCCGCGCGCCGTACGAATTGAAATCCTTCGGCGAGACGCCGTGCGCGATCAGATACTTCCCCGCCGGGCTGTCGGCCGGGATCGATCCCGCCGGCGAGATGTGGTCGGTCGTCACGCTGTCGCCGAGCAGCGCCAGCACGCGGGCGCCGGTGATGTCGGTGATCGGCGACGGCGCCGCCGGCAGGCCGTCGAAGAACGGCGGGCGGCGGATGTACGTCGACGACTCGTCCCAGGCAAACGCGCTGCCCGTCGGCGCCGGCAGCGCCTTCCACCGCTCGTCACCGTCGAACACGTGCGCGTATTTGCTGATGAACATCTCCGACTTCAACGCCGACAGCATCGTCGACTGAATCTCGCGCTCGCTGGGCCACAGGTCGCGCAGGTAGACGTCCTTGCCGTCGCGATCCTGACCGATCGGCTCGTGCATCAGGTCGATCTGCATGCGGCCCGCGAGGGCGTAGGCCACGACCAGCGGCGGCGACGCCAGGTAGTTGGCGCGCACCTGCGACTGGATGCGGCCCTCGAAGTTGCGGTTGCCGCTCAGCACCGACGCGACAACGAGATTCTTCTCGGCCACGATCTGCGATACGTCCTCCGGCAGCGGCCCGCTGTTGCCGATGCACGTCGTGCAGCCGTAGCCGACGAGATTGAATCCGAGCGCCTCGAGCGGCTCCATCAGGTTGGCCGCCTTCAGATACTCGGTGACGACCATCGAGCCCGGCGCGAGACTCGTCTTCACCCACGGCTTGCTCGTCAGACCGCGCGCGACGGCATTGCGCGCCAGCAGCCCGGCGCCAATCATCACGCTCGGGTTCGACGTGTTCGTGCAGCTCGTGATGGCCGCAACCACGACGGCGCCATGATCGAGCGACGCGATGTCGGGACGCACGGCCTCGGCCACGCTCGTGGCCGCGCCCGACTCCGATCCGCCGGCGCGCACGGGCCTCTTCTTCGTCGGCTCGGCCAGCATGCCGGCCAGCGCCGTCTTGAACATCGCCTTCGACTGCGACAGCGGCACGCGATCCTGCGGCCGCTTCGGCCCCGCCAGGCTCGGCTCCACGGTCGTCAGATCGAGCTCCGCGACCGAGTCGAACTCCGGCTCGGACGACGAGGCGTCGAAGTACATCCCCTGCGCGCGCGCGTAGGCTTCGACCAGCGCGATCCGATCCGCGCCGCGGCCCGTCAGCCGCAGGTAGTCGAGCGTCATGTCGTCGATCGGACAGATCGCGATCGTCGCGCCGTACTCCGGCGACATGTTGCCGAGCGTCGCGCGATCCGCGATCGTGAGGTGCGCCAGGCCCGGGCCGTAGAACTCCACGAACTTGCCGACGACGCCCATCTTGCGCAGCCGCTCGGTGATCGTCAGCACGAGATCCGTCGCCGTCGCGCCCTCGGGCAGCCGGCCGGTCAGCTTGAAGCCGACGACCTCCGGAATCAGCATCGAACTGGGCTGCCCCAGCATGGCCGCCTCCGCCTCGATGCCGCCGACCCCCCACCCCACCACGCCAAGGCCGTTCACCATCGTCGTGTGCGAGTCGGTGCCGAACAGCGTGTCGGGGTACGCCAGCGCGCGGCCGTCCACCGTCTCCTCACAGACGACACGCGCCAGGTACTCGAGATTCACCTGATGGACGATGCCGGTTTCGGGAGGGACGACGCGGAAGTTGTCGAAGGCGTTCTGGCCCCAGCGCAGGAACACGTAGCGCTCGCGGTTGCGCGAGAACTCGAGGGCCGCATTCAGCTGGAAGGCATTGGCCGTGCCGTAATGATCGACCTGCACGGAGTGATCGATGACCAGCTCCACCGGCTGCAGCGGGTTCACGCGCGCGGGATCGCCGCCGAGCGCCACCATGCCGTCGCGCATGGCGGCCAGATCGACCACCGCCGGCACGCCGGTGAAGTCCTGCAGCAGCACGCGGGCGGGGGTGAAGGCGATTTCCTTCTGCAGCTTCGCCCCCGGCGTCCAGCGCGCGAGCGCGTCGATCGCGTCTTTCGTGACGTTGCGCCCGTCCTCGTTCCTGAGGAGGTTCTCGAGCAGGATTTTCAGCGAAAACGGCAGCCTGGCGACGCCGGGAAACCCGGCCCGCGCGAGCGCCGGCAGGCTGAAGATCTCGAGCGGCTTTCCACCGACGTCAAGGGTGGTGCGCGTGCGGAAGGAATCCAGCGAAGGCATGCCCTTCATCATGGCACAGCCTTACGGGCGGGCTCATCCGTCCGAGCCAGGACGATGTGCGGACGGACAAGCATCCGGGTGAGGACAAGGAAGACACACCTCATCATCACTAGCGCAGCTGCGGCCTGACGCCGCTAAAACCCGACGAACAGCAGCGCGCCGGCCGAAAAGCCGATGCGCAGCGAGTCGTCGACGTCGAAGCCGCCCGATCGGGCGAGCACACGCGCGTCGAGCCGCAGGCCCACGCGGCGCAGGCGGCCGGCGGCGCGGTCCCTGAACGCGCGGTCGATGCCGAGGCCGGCCTGTCCCGTCCGGCCGGTCTCGACATGCGCGTTCGAGTCGTCGAGCTGGCGCAGGTATCCCCCGCCCGCGCGAATGAACGGCCTCCACCCGGCGCGCGATCGCGCCAGGTACCAGCGCACGTTGCCTTCGATCAGGTATTGCTGCAGGCCGATCGTCGAGGTCACGGACTCCGCGCCCTCGGCGTCGTCGGTCACGCGCGTCGACACGTCGGGCCGCGCGTACGAGAACCCGGCTTCCACCGCGAGCCGCGGGGCCAGATACAGCGACAGCGTCACGGCCGGCGCGAATGCGCTCTCGATGCGCGTGTCGGTCCGGAACAGCACGAACTCGCCGCCGCCAGGCTGCTCGAGGGTCGCCGCCGATCCACCCAGATCTGCGCCGCTGAACCAGATCGCGCCGGGCGCGATCTCCCAGCTGCCCTTGCGCGCCTGCGCCGCCGCCGGCCAGACCGGCAGCAGCAGCGCGGCGATCGCCAACAGGAGGACGCGCCTCATCGCCGCACCTCGATCGTGATGTCGCCCGACGATCCGCCGCGCGGCACCGACACGAGCCGCGGCACGATCGCCGCCTTGAAATTCACTTCGACGCTCTGGCTTGAGCTGAAGAAGCTGCCGACGTCGCCGTCGTCGAGCGGCTCGACGCGGACCACGTGCAGGCCGGGCTCGAGCCCGGAAATGACAAAGGCTCCCTCGTCATCGAGCGAGAAGCCCCCGATGATCTTCCCGCTCTGCAGGCTGAAGGCCGTCACATGCGCGCCGAACACGCCGCGGCCGTCGAGGCGCACGCGGCCCGAGATGCTGCCGTGCTGCCGGTCGAAGTTGCCGGCCGGATAGATGTCGGCGCCGCCGGCGATGTCGTCGGCCTTCAGCCGGCGATCCGAAATGTTGCCCGTCGGGAACGCAATCGGGAACATCACGGCCTGCTTCGCGATGACGCGGCGGCGTCCAGCCGTGAGCTCGGTCTCGCCGATGGCGGAGTGGCCGAGTCCGATCATGTGGCCGATCTCGTGCACGGCCACCGACTCGAGATCGAAGCGGCCCGCTTCGCCGTTGGGTGCGACGGTCCAGTCGAAGATGGTGTTGAAGAAGATGTCGGATTCGAGGATGCGCCCGCTGACGATGTCGAACGTGAAGCCGGTGGCGCCCAGGACGCGCTCGAGATCCGGCTCCGCCTGAAACCCGAGCACGTTCATGCCGTCGTCGTCGAACGGCTCGGCGCCGGTGAAGCCGACGAAGGTGAAGCTGATGTCGATGACCGGCTCGTTCTGCCACGTGTCGAATGCGCGCGAGACGGCCTGTTGAAATTGCGGCGCGGTGACGCCGTTGTCGCCGCGGTTGGTGACGAAGTACCGCACCGGGCGCTCGGTCCACTGCACCGTCACGAGGCGGCCGCCGGCGCGGAATCCCAGCTTGAGATAGGCCGCGGCCGGCGCCGTGGCGACGGCGATGAGGCAGGCGACGAGCAGCACGCGGCCCTTCACGGCTGCCTCCCGGCCGCCAGCCCGCGCAGCATGGACGTGAAGGCGTCGACCGGAATCGGCACGCGCGTGCCGTCGCCGCGCCGGATGGTCATCGTCGACTTCGGATCGATCAGCATCGGCGGAGGCAGGATGCGGCGCTCGCCGGTCGCGCCGTCCCGGCGCACGCGGAACACGCCGTGCGACAGCCCGATCGGGTAGGGCGTCGCGCCCCGGCCCAGGAAGACCACCGCCTCGTCGCCGGGCTCGAACACCGGCGAGCCCGGGACGACCGTCCTGTACCGCCCGCTGGTGCCGCCCAGTGTCTTGAAGATCAGCGTCCGCCCGCCAGCGCCCTTGATGGACTCGTCGACGGCAAACACGACGTAGGACTCGACGCGGCGGGTGCCGGGCCGGATGACGCCGCGCACGTCGGTGACGCGGCCGAGCGCGATTGCCTGCGCTTCGCGAACGAGCGTCGGCAGATCGGTCGGGACGATCAGGGAGGCGTTGAGCGAGACGCACGCCAGTGCCGCGAAGATCATCGACACGGCGGCGACGGCGGTGGGCCGCTGTTTCATGGTGCCAGTGTAGCCCGCAGGATGGCTTCGGCGGCGCGGCGGGCCCCGCCCCGGCCGCCGAGCCTGGCCTTCACGTCCCGGAGCTTCGCCACCATGGCGTCGCGTCTGGCGGCGTCGGTCACGAGCGAGACGACCTCGTCGGCCACGGCCTCGGGGGTGAAGCGCTCCTGCACCAGCTCCGGCACCACGCGTTCGCCGGCGACCAGGTTGACCATGCCGAACGTATCGAGCTTCACGAACAGGCGCCCGAGCAGGGCGCTCAGCGGCGACAGGCGGTAGACCACCACCATCGGCCGCTCGTGCAGCGCGGCCTGCACCGTCGCGGTGCCCGAAGCGGTGATGGCGACGTCGGCCGCCGCCAGCACGTCGTCGGCGGCCTGGTCGGCCATCGCGACGTCGAGCCCGGGCATGTGCGCGGCGATCGGCGCGAAGAGATCGTCATGCAGGCGCGGCGCGCGCGCCAGGACGAACCTGGCGTCCGGCAGCCGCCGCGCGATGAGCGCGGCGGCGCGCGCCATGTCGGGAAGAATCGCGCGCAGCTCGTTGCCGCGGCTGCCCGGAAGCAGCGCGATGAGTGGCGCGTCGCCGGAGGCGCCGAAGCGCGCGCGCAGCGTCTCTCGATCCGCCGAGGGCACCGCGAGGTCGACGAGCGGATGGCCGACGAACTCGGCATCGACGCCGGCATCGCGGTAGATGCGCTCTTCGAACGGAAAGATGACCAGGACTTTCGACACCAGGCGCTTCATCGTCCGCATGCGGCCGGCGCGCCACGCCCACAGCTGCGGGCTGATGTAGTAGACGACCGGGATGCCGCGCTTCTTCATGGCGGCCATCAGACGGAAATTGAAGTCGGGAAAATCGATCGGCACGAACACGTCGGGCCTGATGCGATCGGCCGCGGCGCCGAGCTCGCGGATGAGCGCGAGCGACCGCGGTATCACGCGCAGCGCCTCGGTGAGCCCGGTGACGGAGATGCCGTGATAGTCGGCGAGGATTTCGACGCCCGCCTCGCGAAGCTGCGATCCGCCCATGGCCACGATGCGCGTGCCGGGCGCCAGCGCGCGCAGTTCGCGCGCAAGCGACGCGGCATAAAGCTCGCCCGACGCCTCGCCGCACGACATCATGACGCACGGAGCGGGTCGATTTACCATTTACAATCCGCGCGCGGCGCGCCGGTCATTTGCCCGGACGCTGGAACAGGGACGGGCTCAGCTCCGGATTGACGCGGATCGCCCGCAGCCGGCGATCGATTTTCCCGCCCGCGGTGGTCGTTGTCGCACGGAACGCGAAGCGGATGCCGTCGACGACGCGATAGTCGCTGAGGTCCTCGATCTCGGTCACGGCACCGTCCGGCGCGTGCCGCTCGTATTCGAGGCGGACGATGTCCGCGGTGGCCGGGTCGAAGAAGACGGTGACGTCGGGGCGTCCCGCCTGCGTCATGCGCAGGGCGCTCAGCCCGGACGCGCCGGCCGGCGCCTGGGCGAGGGATACACGTCCGTCCCAGGCGCGCAGGAGCAGTCCGATGAGATCGCGCGACACGGCCGCAGCCGCTTCGTCGCGGACGAAGTCGGGCGCCTCGCGCAGGCCGGTCGGCGTCTCGAGCCACGCCTCGCCCGACGCGTAGACGTGCGTGACGTTCGCGCCGGCGGTCTCGGCCTCGACGCGGTACTTGTCGGGATACGCAATCTGCGTCTTCGTGCCGACCACCGTGGTGCCGCCTTCGATCACGAGCGACGCGTCGGCTTCGAGCGTGCGCACGGCGCGCAGCCGATCGAGCCCGCCCTTGCGCTCGATCGCACGGGCAATCAGGGTTCTTGCCTCTGCGACCGACTGGCCAGCCGGTCCAGTTCCAGTTCCAGTTCTCGGTTCTGTCCAGTTTCTTGTCGCAGCGTGACGGAACTGCGAACTGGAACTGGACTGGTTGAGAAAGCCTCCCTTGTTGAGAAGTCCGCCCCTCTTCAGCGATGCGGACCCGAGGTCGAGCGCCGAAGCGGGGATCTGCTCGAACTCGGTGAAGCCGACCGACTTGAGCTGGCCGGTGAACTTCGCGGCATCGCCGACGAGCACGACCGACAGGCGATCGGGCGCCAGGTACTTGGCGGCCACGCGCTGAATCTCCTCCGGCGTGACCGCATACACGCGCTCGCGGAACGATTCGAGCTCCTGCAGGTCGAGTCCGTAGAACAGCTGGTTGAGCACCTGGAGGGCGATCGCGCTCGGCGTCTCGATCGTCAGCGGGAAGCTGCCGGCCATGTAGTCCTGCGCGCCCTGCAGCTCGCGCGAGGCGATCTGCTCGCGCTGCAGGCGCCAGAACTCGTCCACCATCAGGCGCAGCGACTGGCCGGTGGCCTCGGTGCGCGTATTGGTCTCGGCCATGAACGCGCCGGCCTGTTTGAGCGCCTCCATCTCGGCCGACGCGCTGTACGTCAGCCCGCGGTCCGATCGCAGCACGCCGTACAGGCGGTTGGCGCCCTCGCCGCCCAGGATGCGGATGGCGAGATTGAGCGCCATGTAGTCGGGATGATTGCGCGGCACGCCGAGGTGGCCGACGCGGATCTCGGTCTGCACCGCGCCCGGCTTGTCGACCACCACGACGCGCCGCGTGGGCGGCGGCGGCTCGGGGAACGCGACCGCCGGCGCCGCGGCCGCCGTCCACGCGCTGAACGCGCGCTCGACGCGGGCGAACGCATCGTCGGCCGTGACGTCGCCGACGACGGCGAGAATGGCGTTCGACGGGACGTACCAGGCCTTGTGGAACGCGACGAGATCCTCGCGCGCGATCACCGCGGCCGACTGCGGCGTGCCCGCCGACGGGCGCCCGTACGGATGAAAGCCGTACACCAGCCGATCGAAGACGACGCCGGCGATGTAGTCGGGATCGTCATAGCTGACCTGCATGCTCGACAGCAGCTGCGGCCGGATGCGATCGAGCTCGCCCTCGGAGAACGCGGCGTTGCGCACGATGTCGGACACGAGGTCGAGCGCGAGCGTCAGGTCGTTTTTCAGCACGACGGCGTTCACGAACGTGAGATCGTTGCCGGCGCCCACGCCGAGGCCGCCGCCGACCGACTCGATGGCCGACGCGATTTCCTGCGCGCCCTTCGTGGCCGTGCCCTGGTCGAGCAGGCCCGCGGTCATGCTGGCGACGCCGGGCTTCCCTTCCGGATCGTGCGCGGCGCCTGCCTTGATCAGCATGCGCAGCGTGACCGCCGGCTGCTCGTGATGCGACACCACGACGACCTGCAGGCCGTTCTCGAGCGTGCGCATCTGATACGGCGGGAAGTCCACGCCGCGGGCGACGAGCGGACGCGGCGGGCGCTCGCTGGGCCACTGCGTCTGCGCCGTGATGGGCGCCGCCAGCAGCACGGCGGCGACCAGCGCGAGCGCGCGTGCCGAGGACGTCACGGCCGCCCCCCGCCCGCGCTGCCGCGCGGCATCACGGTGATGATGTTGCGCGTCTCGGGCGCGAAATACTTCCGGGCCACGCGCTGCACGTCGGCGGCGGTCACGTTCATGAACAGCTCGAACTCGCCGTCGGCCGTGCCGAGATCGCCGTGGATCACCTCGGCGTGGGCCAGCACGCCAGCCTTCTGCTGCACCGTCTGGCGGCCCAGGATGTAGTCGCGCGCGAACTGCCGCTTCGCGCGATCGAGCTCGGCGGCGGTCACCGGCTCGGCGCGCATCCGCTCGAGCTCCGCGATGAGCGACGCCGACGCGGCCTCGGTCGGCGCCCCCGGCTGCACGACCGCGACGGCGGTGAACAGGTTCGGGTGCTCGATGATCTTCGCGTCGCCGAACGCCGCCATCGCGATGCGGTCTTCATAGACCAGGCGGCGGTAGATGCGCGAGCTCTGGCCGTCCGACAGGATCTTGGCCGCAATGTGCATCGGATACGCGTCCGGATGGCCGTCGGCCGGCACGCGGTGCGCGACGACGACGGCCGGCAGCGGCCAGCTTTCCTCGACGCGAACCTGGCGCTCCTTCAGCTGCGCGGGCTCGGCGGGAATGTCGCGCGGGATGTCGCGGCCGCGCGGCACGCGCCCGAGATATTTCTCGACGAGCGCCATCGCCTCGGCGGGATCGAAATCGCCGGCGAGCACGAGCGTCGCGTTGTTCGGCACGTAATACGTGCGATAGAAATCGCGGACATCCTCGGCCGACGCCGCCGCGAGATCCTTCATGCTGCCGATGGTCTGGTAGCGGTACGGGTGCGTCGTGAAGATGCTCTCGTAGATGATTTCGGAGAGGCGCCCGAACGGCGGATTGTCCACGCGCATGCGCCGCTCTTCCTTGACGACCTCGCGCTCGTTCCGGAAGATCGCGTCGTTGACGCGCAGCGACGCCATGCGATCGGCCTCGAGCCACAGCACCAGCGGCAGATACTGCGAGGGCACGGTCTCCCAGTAGATCGTCGTGTCTTCGTTGGTCGTGGCGTTGGCCTGGCCGCCGATGCTCGTGATCCAGGACGGATGCTGATCGGGCTCGACGTTCTTCGAGCCCTTGAACATCAGGTGCTCGAACAGATGCGCAAAGCCGGTACGGCCCGGCCGCTCGTCCTTCGACCCGACGTGATACCAGAGCTCGAGGTGCACGATCGGCGTGGAGTGGTCCTCGTGCAGGATCACGCGCAGCCCGTTGGCCAGCGTCTTCGTGACGTACTCGAGCTTGGGCGGGCGCGTAATGCGCTCGGCCGGCGCGGCCACCGGCGCGGGAAGCGGCGTCTGCGTCTGGGTCTGCGTCGGGGGGCCCGCGGCGCCGACCGTGGCCGCCGCCAGCACGGCCGCCACGCCCACAGCGGCGCGTCTGAACGACGTAAGCATCATTGGATTATATAGACGGCACGAGACAGGCCTTAGGCCTTAGGCCATGGGCCATAGGGCAGAGCCGCCGGGCGCAAGGGCCCGGCGGCTATCTCGAGAAAGCCGAGCGCGCGTTGTCGCGCTCGGCTCATGCCTCTGGCCTGTGGCCTCTGGCCTCTGGCCCGTGGCCTATGGCCTCTGGCCTCTGGCCTTGATCAGCTCCTCGACCTTCCGCTCGAGCTCGCGAATGCGCTCGCGCAGCTGCGGCATGCGGCGCAGCGCCGCGTGGCTCTTGCGCCACGACTGGATCTCATCGGAGGGATAGCCCGCAATCACGGTGCCCGCCTTGATGTCGCCGGTCACGCCCGTCTTGGCCGCGGCCTGCACGCCGGCGCCCACCGTCACGTGGCCCGTCACCCCGACCTGCCCGCCGAGCGCGACGTTGTCCTCTATCTTCGTCGACCCGGCGATGCCGACCTGCGCGGCGAGCATCACGTTGCGGCCGACGCGCACGCCGTGCGCGATCTGCACGAGGTTGTCGATCTTCGTCCCGGCCGCGATGCGCGTCTCGCCCACCGCGGGCCGATCGATCGCCGTCAGCGCGCCAATCTCCACGTCGTCTTCGATCACCACGGCGCCCGTCTGTGGAATGTGCTCGTGCGTCCCATCGTCGCGCCGCGCGTACCCGAAGCCCTCGCTGCCGGCGACGGCGAAGTCCTGCATGACGACGCGATGGCCGATCGCGACGCGGGCGCGAATCGAGACGTGCGAATCGATGCGGCAGTCGTCGCCGAGGGTGGCGCCGCGGCCGATCGTCACGTGCGAACCGATGCGCGTGCGGGCTCCAATGGAGGCACCGCTCTCGATGACCGTGTACGGCCCCACCGAGACGTCCGCGCCGAGCGTGGCGTCGGCGGCGACCAGGGCCGTGGCGTGGATGCCCGCGGGCGCCGGATCCGCCGGCGCGAACAGCGCGGCGGCGCGGGCGAACGCGAGATACGGATTGGCGGAGCGCAGGATCGCGCAGGGTGCCGAGGCCAGCGTATCGCTGGCGATGATGGCGGCGGCGCGCGTGGACGCCACGCGCGGGGCGTAGGCGGCATTCGCGAGAAACGTCACCTCGGACGTGCCGGCCTCGTCAAGACCGGCCAGCCCGGTGACGGTGGCGCCGCCGGCGCCGCCCTCGAGCCGGCAGCCGAGACGATCGGCAAGCTCCTGCAGGGTCAATGCGGAAAAGTATGGCTCAAACGGCCGCGAGGCGATTAAAGAATGTCGCGAAATGCTCGAGGCCCAGCGCCGCCGCAATCGCGCGCACGCGCTCGGCGCGCTCGGGCGCGGGCAGGGCCGCGGCCGCGCGCAGCTCCGTGAGCTCCGGGCAGGCGCGCGGCGTCCAGTCCACGCGATCGAGACCACGACGCGCGCCCTTCAGCGACAAATAGTGACCGGCCAGCCGGAAGAGGAAATAGTAAGCCAGCAGGTTGGGACCGGGGACGATGGCCACGAAGGCCGACAGGATGAAGAAGAGCGAGTGCAGCGCGAACCACCGGCGGTGCCGCTCGTAGTCGCGCTGCAGGCCCTCGCGCATCAGGGCCATCGCCGCGTCGGGCGTCGTATCGGCGGCATGAAACAGCGTGCACGCGTCCTGGCGCCGCATATGCCAGAGCAGCCGCTGCTCCGCGACTTTTTCCGCGACCCACGCGCGCAGCTTCGCCTTCGCGCGGCCCCACCGGCCCGACGGCTCCTCGAGACGGCCCGCCTGCCGGTCGCGCCATTCCCGCTCGGCGTCCGCGATCGCGGCGTGTGCCCGGCCGACGAGCGGCGTGACGTACCGCGCCCGCATCCGCCCCATGAACGTTGTCTCGTCCGGCGTGCCGTCGCGTTCGTCGAGCTCGTCGGGGCCAACCGCGGGCGCGTCCGGCACTTCGCAATAGAGCTCGTGCCGGTCATCCCCGAGGGGCACGAGGAAGACGTCCATCGCGATACGATACCGGGAATCGGCGCGTCTAGACGACCCGGCGGCCCGTGAACAGGCGCATCACGACAATCACGAGCGCGACGATGAGGAGCAGGTGGATGAGTCCGCCGGCGACGTCGAGGGCGAAGCCGAGCAGCCAGAGCACGAGCAGCACGAAAATGACGGTCCAGAGCATGACGGTCCTCCTGCTGGGGTGAGTGCAAGCGAGGTGCCATGACGGTTGAGCTGATGGTCGAGGAACCGGACGCGGTGATGATTGCGGCCCGGGTGCTGCTGGCGGGCCTGATGGGGGCCGTGCTGGGGCTCGAGCGCGAGTGGCGCGGCAAGGAAGCCGGGCTGCGCACCAACACGCTGATTGCGATCGGCGCGGCGCTGTTCACGGCGATGTCGATGATGTCGGACGGCGATCCCGGCCGCATCGCGGCGCAGGTGGTGACCGGCGTCGGGTTTCTCGGCGCGGGCGCGATCATGCGCACGGGCGCGAACGTGCACGGCCTGACGACCGCGGCGCTCATCTGGGTCAACGCCGCCATCGGCGTCGCCGCCGGCGCCGGCCACCTCCGCCTCGCGGCGATGTGCACCGGCATCACGCTGGCCGCGATGCTCGTGCTCATCCCGCTCGATCGCCGGTTCGATCACCGCAAGCCGCCGCAGTAGCGGCCGGCCGCAAGCGCGATGGACGCGCGGCCGTGAGCGCTGAGCGGCAGCGGCAGCAACTGCGTCGCCCTCCGCTCGGCAGGCCCCGGCCGCGCGATCAGGCGCTCGGGCAAGTCCGTCGCCGCGCCGCGGAGCTCGGGCGATCTCTGCTCGCATGTACAAGCACGGCGCCGCGCCGGACCTGCCACTCGCGCGCAGCGCGGCCGCTGACCGCGCAGGTGCGGTGTCCGGCGTTCCGCCGCGACGGCGTAAGAAAGACGACGGAGGGACCGCTCTTTGGCCCGACTCGCCCCGCCGGCGCGGCGGAATGCCGGACATCGCACCGGAGCGCACGGACCTGCCCGAGCGCCCTTTCGCGCGGCCGCCGTGCGCGCGGGCGGCTGCGGCCGTTCAGCGCCGGATGCGTGAGGGCGTCCGTATTTCCTCGATCGGCAGCACCGGCTTCCCTGCCGTCTGCCACGCGCCGGCGATCACCGCCGCGACGCCGCCGATCGCTTCGCTGATCCGCCGCTCCACGACCGGCTTCGCCTTCCCGAAGAACGCCTCGAAATACGCATCGTCATAGAACTCGCGGCCCTCGATGGCGGCCTTGTCGGCGGCGAGCACGGCCGGCACGAGCCGCGTGCCTTCGATCAGCTTCTGGAAGATGAAATCGCGCGGCGCCGTGACGGGCGGCGGGACGATCGGCGTGAGCGTCATCCGGCCGCGGAAGCGATGAAAGAGCTCGCTCTCGAACCGCGAATGAATCCCGCGCTGGTTGGTGGCCTGCCCGTCGTAGTCGATAACGGCGTGGAACGGCACGTGCGCGTCCTCGACGTAGTGCGCGAGGATCGCGGCCAGCGCGTTGACCGTGCCCGAGGAGATGCGCTGTCCGTTCTCCGGGCGGCGGAGCTCGGTGACGAGGCGGTTGTAGACCTCCTCGACGCGCCACGGGATGCGGCCGTACTGGCGCGCCTTCTCGGGCCCGAGCTTCTTGATGTACTCCGACTCGTCGCGCGGAATGCCGGTGAACGGATCGGGCGCGACGGCGTCCATGTCGAGAAAGTGGTTCGGCTCTTCCCCCTCGATGCCGTAGGTGCGCATCAGATCCGGATCGATCGAATGTTCGGTGATGAAGGTACGGTGTTTCTGGAAATAGGGCCGGATCGGCTGCGGCACCTCGTCCATCGCGGCGTTGGTGATGTAGCGATGGATGTCGAAGCCCCACGCCGCCGGAGTGCCGGCGGTCAGGGCGAGGAGGATGAGTCCGGCAAGAGTCGAGACCGCAATGCGCATTGCCCAATAGTAGCCGCGTGCCTCGCTTCGGGGCACATCTCTCGATTGCGGGCGGCAACGCGGCGCCCGACTCGAGCACGGCCGCGCGACAGGGCGCTCGGGTAGGTCTGCCGCTGCGCCGCGTAACTCGACGAACTCTGCTCGCATGTACAAGCACGGCGCTGGGTCAGACCTACCACTCGCGCCTCAGCGCGGCCGCGGACCGCGTGCGCTTGGCTGCGGCGGCAACTGTGGCGCCCGACTTGAGGCAGGCCGTCATGACTCGGGTAAATCGCGCGGAGCGCTCAGGACACGGCTGGGTCTCGGGGTCCCAGCCGTGCGCATGCTGCGGCGCGGATGCGTGGTTTTCCGGCCTGCCGAACGGAGGGCGACGCAGTTGTTGCCGCAGCCGCACGCGCGAACCAGCGGCCGCCCGGCAATCGGCGCGATGTTCCGAGGGCGACTCTGAGACGTCCGTCACGACTCAGGTAAGACGCAGCGGAGGGCCTGTTCACGCGTGGGTCTCGGGGTCCCACGCGTGCAAGTTCGTTAGGCCCGCAGCTGCGTTTTTCCGGACGTCGAAGCGGAGCCCGAAGAACGTCGCGCCGATCGCTGTTGCGGCCAGAGGCAGCCGCTGAGCGCCCGCGGTGTTAACATCGCTCCGATGCCACCGACAGTGACGCGCGAGGAGGCGGCGCGGATCGCGGCGCTCGCGAAGCTCGAAATGAGCGAGGCCGAGCTCGATCGCGCGGCGCGCGAGCTCGAGTCGATCCTCGGCCATTTCGAGGCGCTCGCCGCCGTCGACACGCGCGAGACCGGGGCCGCGCCGGCCGATGCCGCGGCGCCGCCGCTGCGCGCCGACGTGCCGCTGCCGCCGCTCGACGCGGACGGCGCCTTCGCCAACGCGCCCGACGCCGATCGCGACGCCGGACTCTTCCGCGTGCCGCGCGTGCTCGGATCATGATCGCCGAGTCCGCCCTCGCGCTCCGCGATCGCATTCTCGCGGGCGACACGTCGGCGGCCGATGTGTGCCGCGACGTGTTCGCGCGCATCGACGCGCACGACGGGTCGCTGCACGCGTTCCAGTCGCTGATGCGCGAGCGCGCCCTCGCCCGCGCCGAGGCGATCGACCGCGACCCGGCGCGCTTCCGCGCGGCGGCGCTGGCCGGCGTCCCGGTCGCGCTCAAGGACAACATCGCGACGCGCGGGCACGTCACCACCGCCGGCTCGCGCGTGCTCGACACGTTCGCGCCGCCCTACGACGCGCACGCCGTCGAGCGCCTGGACGTCGCGGGCGCCATCCTCATCGGCAAGACGACGCTGGACGAGTTCGCGATGGGATCGTCCACGGAGCATTCGGCGTTCGGCCCCGCGCGCAATCCGTGGAGCCACGACCGTACGCCGGGCGGATCGAGCGGCGGATCGGCCGCGGCGGTCGCCGCCGGCTTCGTGCCGCTGGCGCTCGGGTCCGACACGGGCGGATCCATCCGCCAGCCCGCGGCCCTCTGCGGCGTGGTCGGCATGAAACCCACCTACGGGCGCGTGTCGCGCTACGGGCTGTTCGCCTTCGCGTCGTCGCTCGATCAGATCGGCCCGTTCGCGCGGCGCGTGGGCGACGCGGCGGCGCTGCTCGAGGTGATCAGCGGACCCGACCCGCGCGACATGACATCGTCCGACGCGGCGCCCGTCGCCTGGAACGCGGACACGCCCATGCGGCCGCGCACGCGGATCGGCGTGCCGCGCGCCGAGCTCGGGGCGGGCGTCGACGGCGAGGTGCTGGCGGCGTTCGAACGGGCCCTCGAAGTGCTGCGCCGGCGCGGTGCCGTCATCGCCGACGTCGAGCTGCCCTCGTCGGGCGCGGCGATTGCCGCGTACTACCTGATCGCGACCGCCGAAGCGAGCAGCAACCTGGCGCGCTACGACGGCGTGCGCTTCGGCGCGCGGGTCACCGCGCCCGCGCTGGACGCGATGTACACGCGCACGCGCACCGCCGGCTTCGGCGACGAAGTGAAGCGCCGCATCATGCTCGGCACCTACGCCCTCAGCGCGGGCTACCACGACGCGTACTATCTGCGGGCGCTCAAAGTCCGGCAGGCCATTCGCGACGCCTTCGCGCGCGCGTTCGCGTCGGTCGATCTCATCGCGATGCCGACCAGCCCGACGCCGGCCTTCGCGCTCGGCGAGCGCGTGAGCGATCCGGTGCGGATGTACGCCGCCGATGTCTTCACGGTGGGGGCGAGCCTTGCGGGCCTGCCGGCGATCAGCGTGCCGTGCGGCTTCAGCAGCGGCCCGCCGCCGCTGCCGATCGGATTGCAGCTGATCGGCCGCCCGTGGGACGAGGCCGGCGTGCTCACGGCCGCCGGAACATACGAAACGTCGACGGAGTGGTGGCGGACATCGCCCGCTCCCGCCTGATGCACCACAACACCAGCGGCAGGCCCACGACGGCCGGCAGCAGCCAGGGCCCGTACACGCCGGCACCGGTCAGCTGCACGCCCAGCGTGCGCCCGAGACCGAACACCAGCAGCGCCGTATACACGGCAATCCCCGACATCAGCATGGCGACGATGTGTTCTTCGCGCCAGGGGCCGCCGCGGCGGGCGTAGACCAGCGCCCTGACGCCCATGACGGGACCGACGGGACTGAGCAGCACGTACGGCCACTCGCGCCAGCCGATGGCAAGCGCGCACAGCGCGACGCCTGCCGCGATTGCCGCAAGGGACAGAATCGTGTGAACAGGTGATGTCACCGGCAGGCCCGTGCGCGCGGCGCGCGCCACGCGCACGCCGTGATACACGGGCATCACGAGAATGGCGATCAGATACGTGAGGAAGCAGGCGGTGCGGCCGGCGGCCGGCTCCGCGGCGCGCGCGAAGAGCCAGGCGGCGAGCGGCGCACCGGTCAGCGCGGTGAGATAAATGAGCCGTACATAGAGACGGCCCGCCTTGAGATGCAGCGGGCCGCCTTTGGCAGCCGCGATCGGAACCCAGAACAGCACGGCCGCGCCGAACGCGCACGCGAGATGCGCCGCCAGCGCCAGACGAAGCGCCACGGCGCGTCAGCCGGCGTTCTGCTGGCGCGTCGAGGGAGCGGCGGGCAGCGTGTAGAGCACGAGACGCTGCTTGACTTCCTCCATGGCCACGCGCTCGAGCTTGTGCGGCTGATCGGGACGCCAGCCTTCACTGGTCTCGACCTCCGGCGTCGCGAGCCGCGGCCGCGCGCCCCGGCGCAGCTGCTTGGCGCGCTGCGCCGCGACGTCGACGAACAGGAAGCGGCTTTCGATCGCTTCGGCGCGCTCGAGCGGCGCCTCGGGCTGCGATTCAGGTTCCGTCGCCAGCGTAGTCGGGTCGGACATCCGATCAGTCTACTTCACTTCTTCGCTGCCCCGAGGCCCAAATCAGCCTGTAAGATGAGGAGGACGTGACCGATATTTTCGCCCGCGCCGACAGCGCCGACCTGGCCGAAGCCGTGCGCCGCCTGCTGCGGGATCTCGACCGCACCCATGGGCCCGGCAGCGCCGGCGAGTGCCGCCCTCCCATCGACGTCTATGAAACCGGCGACGCCATCGAGGTCGCCCTCGACGTGCCCGGCGTCGGCCCTGATGACATCCGTGTCGTCGTCCGTGAGAACGCCGTCATCGTGGTCGGCGAGAAGGCGGCCGCGGCCTGCGCCGCCAAAGACGCGCGCTTCCACGTGGCCGAGCGCACGTTCGGCCGCTTCGCGCGGGCGCTGCGGCTGCTGACGCCCGTCGATGCGTCGCGCGCGCGGGCCGAGCTCTCGGGCGGACGCCTGCGCATCACCGTGCCGCGCATCGACGACCGCCGCGGCCGCGATATCCCCGTGAAGGTCGTGCGCGTTCCATGAAGCTGCTGTTCATCGGCGACATCTGCGGGCGGCCTGGCCGCGACCTCATTCGCCGCGGCCTGGCCGGCCTCGTCGCGCACCACGGCGCCGATCTCGTGATCGCGAATGTCGAGAACGCGGCCGCCGGCTTCGGCATCACGCCCGATCTTGCCGAGGATCTCGCCGGCTGCGGCATCGCGGCCATGACCACCGGCAATCACGTCTGGGACAAGAAGGAGATCTATCCCTACTTCGCGACCGAGCCCAGGCTGATTCGCCCGGCCAACTACCCTGCCGGCGCCCCCGGCAGGGGCTCCGTGGTCGTGCGCAGCGCCGGCGGCGTCCCGGTCGGTGTCGTCAACGTGATGGGCCGGGTCTTCATGACGCCGCTCGACGATCCGTTCTCCGTCGTCCTGGGTGAAATCGAGGCGGTCAAACGTGAAGCCTCGATCGTGTTCGTCGATTTCCATGCCGAAGCCACGTCCGAGAAGGTGGCGATGGGCTGGCACCTGGACGGCCGCGTCACCGCCGTCGTCGGCACGCATACCCACGTGCAGACGGCCGACGAGCGCGTGCTTCCGCGCGGCACGGCGTACATCACCGATGCCGGCTTTACCGGCCCGCACGACTCGGTGATCGGCGTCGAACGCAGCGCGGCCCTTGCGCGGTTTCTGACCGCCATGCCGCAGCGCTTCGAGACAGCGTCAGAGAATCCGCGCCTCAACGGGGTCGTCGTGACGTGCGATCCCGCCACCGGGCGCGCAAGCGCGATCGAGCGTGTCAATCTGTCGGCCGAGCAGCTCACCACGCTGGCCGACACGGCAGGCGCCGCGCGAAGCTGAACCGCCGTGACTGATCTCTTCAGCCTCTTCGACGAGCCGGCCGCCTCGCGAAAGGCCATCTCGGTTTCGGAGCTGAGCGCGGAAATCCGATCGCTGCTCGAGGGCGAGCTCGGCGAGCGGTTCGTCGAGGGCGAGATCTCCAACTGCCGCGTGTGGAACACCGGCCACATGTACTTCACGCTGAAAGACGATGGCGCGCAGATTCGCGCGGTGATGTTCCGCTCGGCGGTGCGCGGGCTGAAATTCAAGCCCGAGGACGGCCTGCACGTGGTCGCGCGCGGACGTGTGTCGGTGTACGAGCCGAAGGGCGAATATCAACTGGTCTGCGACCAGATGGAGCCGCGCGGTCTCGGCGCGCTGCAGCTGGCGTTCGAGCAGCTCAAGAAGCGCCTGCAGGCCGAGGGTCTGTTCGACGCCGCCCGCAAGCGCGCGCTGCCGTCGCTGCCGCGCAAGATCGGCGTCGTCACCTCGCTCGACGGCGCGGCCGTGCGCGACATCCTGAAAGTGCTCTCGCGCCGCTATCCCAACGCGCACATCGTCATCCGGCCGTCGCGCGTGCAGGGCGACGATGCGGCGGCGGATCTCGCGCGCGGGCTGCTGCTGATGGGGCGCGTGCCCGGCGTCGACGTCGTGATCATCGGGCGCGGCGGCGGATCCATCGAGGATCTGTGGGCCTTCAACGACGAGGCCCTGGCGCGCGCGATCGCCGCCTGTCCGGTGCCCGTGATCTCGGCGGTGGGCCACGAGGTCGATTTCACGATCGCGGACTTCGTGGCCGACATGCGCGCGCCCACGCCATCGGCCGCGGCCGAGATCGTCGTCGCGCGGCGCGAAGAGCTGTGCTCGATGATCGACCGGCAGCAGGATCGCCTGCGCGCGATGGTGCGCGCGGGCCTCGATCGACGCCGCGCGGCGGTGCATCTGCTCACGAGCGCGCGGGGGCTCGCGACGGTTCCGGCACGCCTGGCCATGCGGTCGCGGCACGTGTCAGAGCTCACGCACCTGCTCGCACGGTCCACGCGCGCGGCGCTGCAGGGCCGCGAGCGGCAGCAGGCCGCCATGCGCCAGCGGCTCGATGTGCGCGCGCCGGGGCGCCGCCTGCAGGAGCTGCTCATGGCGGTGTCGTCGGCGACCGAGCGGCTGATGGCGGCGGCCGAGCGGACCCGGCATCGGCACGACGCGGCGTTTCGCGCGCTGGCCGGGCGGCTCGAGAACCTGAGCCCGTTGGGCGTGCTGGCGCGCGGCTACGCGCTCTGCTGGGACGATGCGCGCGCAAACCTGGTGCGCGAGGCCTCGTCGGTCACGCCTGGCGATCGTGTCAGAGTGACGCTGGCGCGCGGCGAGCTTGGATGCATCGTCGAGCGAACCAATGGAACGGGTGGAACCAGTGGAACGAGTGGAACATGAGTGAGTCCATCAAAGACTTCGAAAGCGCGGCGGCGGAGCTCGCGTCCATCGTGAAGACGATGGAGGACGGGGATCTGTCGCTGGAGAAATCGCTCGAGCTGTACGAGCGGGGCGTGGAGCTCTCGCGCTACTGCCACGCGCGGCTGGAGGAGGCGGAGCGCCGCATCGAAATCCTGACCGACCGCGGCGAGGTCAAGCCGGCGCCGCCCGGACTCGCGCCCGATCGAGACCGGTGAGCCGGCCCGTCGACCCGTATCTCGCGGAGCTGCGGCAGATCGTCGACGACGCGCTGTCGCGCGCACTGCCTGCTGACGGCCACGCGCCGGCCATCATCCTCGAGGCGATGCGGTACAGCCTGCACGCGGGCGGCAAGCGCCTGCGGCCCGTCCTCGCCCTGGCCGCGGCCGATGCGGTTGCCGAGCGGCGAGGCGAACCCGTGGCCGACGCGCGCGCGAAGGCGCTGCCGGCGGCCGTCGCGCTCGAGCTGATTCACACCTACTCGCTGATTCACGATGATCTGCCGGCAATGGACGACGACACGCTGCGGCGCGGGCGGCCGACGTCGCACGTGGTGTTCGGCGACGGCCTGGCGGTGCTGGCCGGCGACGGCCTGTTGACCGAAGCGTTCGCGATTCTGGGCGAGCGCGAGTCGCGGCTGGTGCCGGGCCGCGGCCCGCACGCGAGCGAGGCGCGCAAGCTCGACGCGCTCGCCGCCATCGCGCGCGCCGCCGGCGCCTGGGGCATGGTCGGCGGCCAGGCGATCGATCTGCATGCCGCCGGCAAGACGCCGGAGACGGTGGCGCAGGCGCGCACGCTCGACGCCGAGGGCCTGCGCGACATGCATCTGCGCAAGACCGGCGCGCTGATGCAGGCGGCGGTCGTCGCGGGCGGCCTGCTGGCCGGCGCGGACCGCGAGGAAGTACGCGCGCTGCAGGTCTACGGTTTCGACGTCGGCCTCGCCTTTCAAATCGTGGACGATGTGCTCGACATCGAAGGATCCGACGCCGCGCTCGGCAAGACCGCGGGCAAGGACGCGGCGGCCGGTAAGCCGACCTATCCGGCGCTGTTCGGCGCGGAGCAGTCGCGCCGCCTCGCGGCGGCGTGCGTGGAGCGCGCGCTCGCGGCGCTGGCGGACGCCTCGCTCGCGGGCCGGCTGCCCGACATCGCGCGCGTGGTGCTCGATCGCACGTCCTGAGGGACCGTGAAACAGCGCCTCGATCAGACCCTCGTCCGACGACAGCTGGCGCCGTCGCGCGAGCGGGCCCGCGCGCTGATCCTCGCCGGCAAGGTGCGCGTGAACGCGCAGGTCCAGTCGAAGGCCGGCCATCTCGTGGCCGCCGACGCGGCCATCACCGTCGACGAACCCGATCATCCCTACGTCGGCCGAGGCGGACTCAAGCTGGCGCATGCGCTCGACACGTTCCGGATCGATCCGGCCGGGCGCGACGTGCTCGACATCGGCGCGTCGACCGGCGGCTTCACCGACGTCTGCCTGCGGCGCGGCGCCGCGCACGTCGTCGCGCTCGACGTCGGCCACAATCAGATCGACTGGGCGCTGCGCAGCGACGCTCGCGTCACGGTGATCGAGCGCGTCAACGCGCGCGCCCTCACGCCCGATCAGCTGCCGCCGGCGCACCGCCGCTTCGGCCTCGTGACGATCGACGTGTCGTTCATTTCGCTCCGGCACATCCTGCCGGTCGTGCCGCCGCTCGTCGACGCCGGGTCGGACGTCGTCGCACTGGTCAAGCCGCAGTTCGAGGCCGGGCGCGGCGACATCGAATCGGGGGGCATCGTGCGCAGCGCGGACGTGCACACGCGGGTGGTGGACGAAATGACCGCGGCGGCCGCGGAGGCGGGCCTCGAGCGCCGCGGCCTGACGCCGTCGCCCATCACCGGCGCCGAAGGCAACCAGGAGTTTCTGGTGTGGCTGCGGCTGGTTGCCGGTAGCCGGTAACCGGTTGCCGGTGCGAGCCGCGGGCGACAAAGCGCCCGCGCCTAATCTAAGCTAGCCAGCAGTGACAACGCCAAGCCGGCTACTGGAATCAGACGCGAACGCGTTGTCGTTCGCGTCTCTCACTGGCTACCGGCTACCGGTAACCGGTTACCGATCATGACTCAGATCACACGCGCCGGTCTCGTGGCCCGCCGCCAGCTTGCGGCGGCGCGTCCCACGCTCATCGAGCTGGCCTCGTGGCTCGAGGCGCGCGACGTCACGCCGGTCTTCGAGACGGAGACGGCGGCGCTGGCCGGCATCGACGGGCGCGACATCGCCACGGCCGACGACCTCGCCGGCCGCGTCGATCTCGTCATCGCCCTCGGCGGCGACGGCACGCTGCTGGCGGCGGCGAACCGCATTGCCGCCGCGGGGCTCGACGTGCCGATCGTCGGCATCAATTTCGGCAGTCTCGGCTTCCTCACCGAGGTCACGCTCGCGGAGCTCTACGACGCGATGGCCTCGGTGCTCGACGGCAGCGCGTCGATCGACAGCCGCATGATGCTGCGCGCCTCCATCGAGGGCGGCGCCGACGACAGTCCCGTCCTCGATCGGCCGGTGCTCAACGACCTCGTCATCACGCGCGGATCGCTGTCGCGCATGATCGATCTCGAAGTCCGCATCACGCCCGGCAGCGGCAGCGCCAGCCCGCAGCCGTGGGACTTCGTGACGCGCGTCAAGGCCGACGGCCTGATTCTCGCCACGCCGACCGGATCGACCGCCTACAACCTCTCGGCGGGCGGCCCGATCGTCGACCCGGCGGTCGACGCCTTCGTCATGACGCCCATCGCGCCGCACACGCTCACCAACCGCCCGGTCGTCCTCGCCGGATCGGCCGAAGTGCGCATCGCACCGCTGTTCGACGATGTGAAGACGGAGGTGTATGTGACGTTCGACGGCCAGTCGGGCCGCGAGCTCGAGCGCGGCGAGCAGGTCGTCATCCGCCGCGCGGAGCGCCGCCTCAATCTCGTGCGAGCCTCGGGGCGGAGTTACTACGATGTGCTGCAGCAGAAGCTCAAATGGGGACTCAAGTAAATTTGTTGATTTGTTGATCTGTTGACTTCTTGATTTGCGTGGGTTCTTACCTTCTGTCTCTGAAGTACTGAATCTGATACTGGTGGACGTTGCGATTGTGCTCCTCGAGCGTGGTCGCGAAGGCGTGCGAGCCGTCGTTGCGGCTGACGTAATAGAGGTAGGGCACGTCGGCGGGCTTGACGGCGGCTTCGAGTGACGCGCGGCCCGGGTTGGCGATCGGGCCGGGCGGCAGGCCGCGGTGGCGGTAGGTGTTGTAGGGCGAGTCCATCGCGAGATCCGCGCGCGTGATGTTGCCGTTCCAGGTGCCGGCGCGCTGCATGGCGTAGACCACCGTCGCGTCGCACTGCAGGCCCATGCCGATCTTCAGCCGGTTGTGGTACACGGCGGAAATGATCGGCCGCTCCTCGGGAATCTGCGCTTCCTCCTCCACGAGCGACGCCATCGTCACCGCGTCACGGATGGAAAACCCGCGCGCCTCGGCGGCGGCGCGCAGGTCGGCGTCGAACGCCTTCTCGAAGCTCTGCACCATCAGGCCGGCGAGCGTGCGCGCCGTCGCGTTGCGCACCAGGCGGTAGGTGCTGGGAAAGAGGTAGCCCTCGAGATCGCGCGCCTGCGCGTCGAACGATCGCACGAGCGACGCGTCGCGCCAGACGGCCAGAAAGTCGGCGGCGGGGCCGAAGCCGCGCTCCTCGTAAATGGCCGCCATCTCCGCGGCGGTGCGTCCTTCGGGAAACGTAATCGCGCGCACGAAGACGTCGCCGCGCGCGATGCGCTCCACCACCTCGAGCGCCGACGCGGGGCGATCGAAGCGGTACTCGCCCGCCTGCAGCCGCCGCCCGGCGCCTGTCAGGCGCGCCGCAATCTGAAACGCGCGCGCGTCGCGGACGACGCCGGCGCCGGCGAGCGCGCGGCCGATCGACGTCACGCTCGCCCCGGTGTCGACAGTCACGAACTGCTCGCCTTCGAACCCCTGATACGGCAGCGCCACGCCGCGCCAAACATAGAAAGTGGCCGCGGCGGCCAGCAGTACGACAAGCGCTGCACCAAGCAGCACCTTCCTGAAAAGCGTCACCGTTCCCCTTCTGTGTTCTGCGTTCTGTATTCTGTCTGCTCTTTCCCGTCCAGATAATCCTGCAGGATGATTGCCGCCGCGGTGGCGTCGAGCTTCGCCTTGCGCTTGCGCCAGTCGCGTTCGCCGAGCGCAAGCCGCGAGTCGGCTTCGAGGCTCGTGAGCCGTTCGTCCTGCAGAATCACCGGCAGGCTCGAGACGCGCGCGAGCTCCGCGGCGAAGGCGCGGACCAGCGGCGTCTGATCGTTGTCGGAACCGTCGAGGCGCCGCGGCAGGCCCACGACAATGGCCTCGAGGCCGTCATCCGAGGCGGCCAGTTCCGCGACGACCGGCTTCATGCGGTCGGCGGCTGCAAGCGGCGCGCCGCCCTCGACCGCCTTCCACGGCGACGCGAGCGTGCCGGTGGCGTCCGACAGCGCCAGCCCGATGCGCTTGCCGCCGAAATCGATGCCGAGCACCCGCACGCGTGAAGCGTACACCCGCCTGCGCTCGCCGCGCGAGCCAGCCCCGGCCTGCCCGCCGTAGCTCGCGCAGCGAGCGAAGGCGGGACGCTATACTGGCCGCACATCATGAAGAACGCGGGCGTGCTCCTCCTCATGCTGGCGGCCGCGGCGGCGGCCGGCGTCACGGCCTGCCGCAGCCAGCCGCGCGCGGTCGTCACGGGGCCGAAGCTCGTGATCCTCGGCTTCGACGGCATGGATCCCGACCTCGTGCGCCGGTACATCGGCGAGGGCCGCATGCCCAACATAGCGGCGCTCGCGGCCGAAGGCGGTCTGGTCGACCTCGCGACGTCGCACTCGCCCGAATCGCCCACGGCCTGGGCGTCGTTCGCGACCGGCGTGCAGGCGGGCAAGCACAACATCTACGATTTTCTCGTCCGCGACACGAGCACGTACCTGCCCGATCTGGGCATGGTGCGGCGCGTGCCGCCGACGTTCCTCTTCGACTACATCCCGACGTCGCGCCCGAAAGTCGAGACGCTGCGCGGCGGCACGTCGTTCTGGGTCACGGCCGGCCAGGCGGGCGTGCGCAGCAGCATCCTCACGGTGCCGGTGACCTTCCCCGCCGAGAAAGTGCCGAACGGCGAGATGCTGTCGGGCCTGCCGCTGCCCGACATCCGCGGCACGATGGGCACGTTCTATTACTTCGCGACCGACCTGAGCCGCTACGAGGAAGGGAACACGGAATTCGGCGGCGTGCTCAAGCGGCTGGTGTTCGAGAACGGCGTGGCCGACACGGAGCTGATCGGCCCGCCCAATCCGATCGTGCGCCGGAAGCTCACCGCCATCCGCGCCAGGGCCCGGAATCTCACCGACGACGACCGCCGCCGCATCGCGGAGCTCGAAGCCGAGGAAGACGTCCGCGTGCCGATGAAAGTGCACTGGACGCGCACGGGGGAGCCGTCGGCCACCATCGAGCTGCAGGGCACGTCGGTCAAGCTCCGTCCGGGCGAGTGGAGCCGCTGGATCGACCTCGACTTCCGGATCAACTTCCTCGTGCGCGTGAAGGGCATGGCGCAGCTCTACCTGATCGACGCGGGACAGGAGCTGCAGCTGTACGTGTCGCCGGTCAACTGGCGGCCCGATGCGCCGCCCATGCCGATGTCGTATCCGGAGGGCTTCGCCGAGGCCATCTACGACCGCATCGGGCACTTCCGCACGCTCGGCTGGGCCGAAGCGACCTGGCCGCTCAACGAAGGCCGCATGGACGAAGCGACGTTCATGGACGATCTCGGACGCGCCTTCGACGATCGCGCCAACGTGATTCTCAGCCGCCTCGAGGCGCGCAACTGGGATTTGCTGGTCGGCGTCATCGAGTCGACCGACCGCGTGCAGCACATGTTCTGGCGGCTCGAGGATCCGACGCATCCCATGCACGACGCGGCGCTCGTGCCGCGCTTCGGCGATGCCATCCGGCGCATCTACGAGCGCAGCGACGCGTTCGTCGGCGAAGTGCTCAAGCGCCTCGAGCCCGGCACGACGCTGCTGATCGTGTCGGACCACGGCTTCCATTCGTGGCGCAAGGCCGTGAACCTCAACACCTGGCTCGTCCAGCAGGGCTACATGGCGGTGCAGGGACAGCAGCCGGGCGAGAAAACGCTCGACGACCTCTTCGGCGGCGGCGAGTTCTGGGAGAACGTCGACTGGTCGCGGACGCGCGCGTACGCGATGGGCCTCGGCCAGATCTACTTCAACCTGCGCGGCCGCGAAGGCAAGGGCATCGTCAGTCCCGGCCAGGAATATCAGCAGCTCGCCGACGAGCTCAGCGCCGCGCTGCTGACCCTGCAGGATCCCGAGGACGGCACCCCAATCGTGCGCGCGGTCTACAAGCGCGACGATGTGTACTCGGGCGAATTTTTGAACAACGCGTCCGATCTGCAGGTGGGCTTTCATGACGGCTACCGCGTGTCGTGGCAGACCACGCTCGGCGGATCGCCGCAGGGGATCGTGTATCCCAACATGAAGAAATGGAGCGGCGATCACGGCGGGTACGACTACGCGACAACCGCGGGCGTGCTGGTGTCGAACCGCAAATTATCAGGCGCGCCGGCCAGGATCATCGACATTGCACCGACGGTCTTGAAGCACTTTGGGTTGTCCATTCCCGGCGGCATCGACGGCCGCGCGCTCTACTAGCGACATGCTGCTGCTCCTGATCGTCCTGGCGCTGCAGGCTACCCCTCCTCAGGACCGTGCCGAGGCGCGGCTGCGCGAGCTTCGGCAGGAAGCGCAGAAACTGGCGAGCGAAGAGAAGACGCTGCTGAACGAGCTCCGGCGCCTGCAGGTCGATCGCGAAATGAGGGCCGCGGAGCTCGAGGCGCGCACGATCGCGCTCGCCGAGGCGCGGGCGGCGGTCGCGGCACTCGAACAGCAGCAGGCGGCGCTGGCCGGCGAGATCGCGCGGCAGGAGCCGATCGTGCGCGCGCGCGCGGTCGAGCTGTACAAGCGCGGGCGCGCCGGCATGCTGCGGCGGCTGGTCGACGCCGCGTCGGCACGCGACGCGATGCGGGCGTGGCGGCAGATGGCGGCCGCCTCGCGACGCGACGCGGCGCGCTTCGCGGACTACCGCGCGGCCATCCAGACGCTCGCGTCGTCGCGCACGGAGCTCGACGCCGAGCGGCAGGAGGCCGAGCGCCTGCGCCGCGAGGCCGGCGCGGCGCGCGCCGCGCTCGATCGATCGATTCGCCTCCACGAGCAGCGCATCGCCGGCATCCGGCAGGAGCGCGCCTTGAACAGCGAGCTGACCGCCGAGCTCAACGCGGCGGCGGCAGGGCTCGCCGCCACCGTCGAGACGATGCCGGAGGGCACGGCGCCGGCGCCCGCGGCCAGCGCGGCGATCACCGCGTTCCGGCGCGCGCTGCCCTGGCCGGCCGAGGGACGCGTGGCGCGCAGCTTCCGCGGCGGCGCGCCGGGCGCGCTGCCGTTCAACGGCATCGAGATCGCGGCCGCCGACGCCGCGCCCGTTTCGGCCGTGCATGAAGGCGACGTGGCGTTCTCCGGCCCTTTCACCGGTTTCGGCCACCTCATCATCGTCCAGCACGGACCGGAGACGTTCACGCTCTACGGCCATCTGAGCGCCGGACTCGTCGGAAGGGGAGAGCGCGTCACCGCCGGACAGGTGATTGGCCGGGCTGGACAACCGCCGGGCTCGCGCGACACCCGGCTGTACTTCGAGCTTCGCGTCGACGGTCAGCCGGTCAACCCCTTACAATGGTTACGGCCGCAATGAAACGCTTCAGACTGTTCGCGCTCGCCGTCTCCGCGCCGCTCGTCCTCATCGTCGTGCTCGGCGGGTTTTTCTCGCCGGCGTCGGCCCGTCAGGGCGCGTTCCCGCACCTGCGGGTCTTCGAAGACGTCATCTCGCTGATTCTCAACGCCTATGTCGAGGACGTGCAGGTCGACGAGGTCATGGAAGGCGCGCTGCGCGGCCTGGCCGACGGACTCGACGGCGACAGCGCGTACCTCACGCCGGCGGAAGCCTCGCGGATCGAGGCGAACGCGCCGGAGCCGGCCGGCGGCGTGGGCGTCGCCCTGAGCCGCCAGTACTATCTGCGCGTCGTCGCGGCGCGCGACCACTCGCCGGCGTTCAAGGCCGGCATCCGATCGGGCGACTACGTCCGCGCCATCGACGATCAGCCCACGCGGGAAATGTCGGTGGTCGAAGGCGCGCGGCGCCTGCGCGGCGAGCCCGGCACATCGGTCAAGGTGACGGTTATCCGGGGCAACACGGCGGACCCGCGCGAGTTCACGCTGGTGCGCGAGCGCGCGCCCGCCGCCACGGTGACCGCGCGCGTGCTGCCGCAGGGCCCCGGCTACATCCGCGTCAGCTCGTTCGCGGGCAGCGGGCCCGCCGACCTGAAGGCGGCGGCCGAGCGGCTGCAGTCGGGCGGGGCCGTGTCGATCATCATCGACCTGCGCAACACCGCCGATGGCGGGCCGGGCGCCGGCGTCGAAGCCGCGCGGGCGTTCGTGCGATCCGGCGTGCTCGCCACGCGCGCGGCGCGCGGCGACACGCGGGAAACCATCGAAGCCTCGGCCGGCGACGGGGTCATCACGATGCCGATCGTGCTGCTCGTGTCGAACGGCACGGCGCGCGCCGCCGAGGTGTTCACGGCCGCCCTGGCCGGCAACAAGCGCGCCGACGTCGTAGGCGAGCAGACCCAGGGCAGCGCGGGCGAGCAGAAACTGGTCAAGCTGCCCGAGGGCCGCGGCCTCTGGCTCACGTGGGCGCGCTATCTCACCACCGACGGCAAGCCGATTCACGGGGAAGGCCTGACGCCCGACGTCATCGTCGAGGAACCGAACGTCGCCTTCGACGAAATCCCGCCCACCGGCGACGCCATGCTCGACACAGCCATCGAGCGCGCCCTCGCGAAGAAGCAGCCGGCCGGAGTGCTATAATCACCGTTTCCTAGGCGCGTAGCTCAGCTGGTTAGAGCGCCTGCTTGACATGCAGGAGGTCGGCGGTTCGAGTCCGCCCGTGCCTACCAACAGCCCAATGTAAATCGTAAATTGTAAATAGCATCGTCTATTGGGTCATTGAGCATTGAGGCGTCACCGCCTGACGGCCAATAGCCAATCCAATAGCTCAATAAACAAGGTTATTAGCGCGTTCACAAACCCAAGTCCCTAGAGTTTCCAAAAGGAGCGGGGCTGCGGTCCCCACTCCCGTCGCCAGTGCTCACGTTCACGCCGCGCTAGCTCCTTCTGGCTGCTTGTAGGTCAGGCGCTTACCCTCGGCTCCGGAGACCAGCAGGGCGGCGCGAGTGCCATCCGACACCTTACGGTTCTCGTAGCGGAACGAGAACTCATCGCAGTAACGCTGCAAGTGCCCACGCGAAACGTGGTGATAGACGCCATTGATTCCGCGCTTGAGCAAACCGAAGAAGCCTTCGACCGTGTTCGTGTGCGCGTTCTCGCGGACGTATTCGCCCGTCGAATGCTTCACCACGCCGTGACCCTTCATCATGCTTCCGACGCCACGGTAGCCGTGCAGTTCGTCGGTCATTAGATGTGAGCCACGATCCACGTTCTCCACAATCGCTCGGAACAGGTTGCGCTCAGTCACACGCGGCATGGGGAAGGCACGAACGCGGCCCGTTCCGCGTTCCACCAAAGCGACAACGGGCGTCTTGTGTGAATCCGGGCCGGGACGCCCGCGCTTGCTACCGCGCAACCGCTTCGCACCGATGTAAGTTTCGTCAGCTTCGACTACTGCATCGGGACCGCCGAGCAGGTCCGCCAGTGGCCCGCTCTGCATCGCGTAACGGAGCCGATGCGCCATGAACCACGCGCCCTTGTAGCTGATACCCAGGTTGCGATGCAGCTGGTGAGCCGAGATTCCCTTTTTCGATGACGCCAGCAGATGAATCGCCAGCAGCCACTTGGACAGTGCGATATGCGAGTCCTCAAATACGGTGCCCACGGTCACGGTGAACTGCTTACGGCACGCACGGCACTTGTAAAGGCCCTTGCGCCCCGGCTTCTTGCTGGTGGCCTTGGGGGTCAGCTTGTACGGCTCCGTGCCGCCACAGCGCGGGCACGCCGCGCCATTGGGCCACCGCATCTTTTCGAGCAGCTCCCGGGCCGCGTCCTCATCGCTGAAGTACTTGGCCAGCTGCGAGATGTTCATTCCGTCCATGGGTTGTAATGTACCAGTTCGCCTTGGGTGTGTCAAGTTCTAGTTTGGTGGACGGCAGGGGAATCGAACCCCTCGCCAGCCGGGAGCCAGTGCCCGAGACGGGGCCAGCCGCCGCCCGTTGGCGGGCGGTTGGGCTGGTGGAGGACGCGGCTAGGTTGGAGGCCAGTTCAGCATTGACGCGGGGTTACCTATCCCGTACTGTTGGTAATGCAGGCGGCGGGACTCGAACCCGCAAATCCCAGCCAGGATGGCGGTTTTAGAGACCGCCGCGTTTGCCAGTTTCGCCACGCCTGCAACACGGCCAGCGTTTGCGCTGGCCGTTTTTCGATGCACCCATCATACATCATTTTTGATGTTACAATGCCGTAGACATCACTTTTGATGTTGTGGTACTCTCATGATGCAGGCGGTCGAGTGGACGTTCTACGGCTACGCAACGCCAGCGGGCAACCGCGACGTCCAAGATTGGTACGACCGGATCGCGGTCGAAGACGAGCGCGACACGGTTAGGGACACGCTTGAATACCTGCAAAAGCTCCCGGTCTCGTTGTGGCGGCGACCGGAATACAAACCGCTCGGCGCGGGGCTGGGTGAGTTCAGACTCGACTCGAAGGAACTAAAGACGAAGGTCCGAATCTACTGCTGCTTCTGGCCGAAGGGTAGTCGGTTCGTTTGCACCCTACTGCTGGGCCGAGGCAAGGGGAAAGCGCGTCAGCAGCACGACATTAGGGAATCGCGGCGCCGGCTGGCCGCGCTGATTCGGGGGGAAGCATCCATCCATGAGTTTGAGTTCTAAGTGGTCGCTAATTGAAAGACTGCGGCGCGGAAAGCGGGCGCGACAGAAGCTCGTCGAGTCGCATGTCGCTAAGGGGATTTCGTTCCAGATTCGAGCCACGCGAGAGGCCATGGAAATGACGCAAGAGGCCCTTGCGAAAGAGGCGGGTATGAATCAGAACGCGATCTACCGTTTGGAGTCGCCCAGCTACGGCCGTCCGACCCTCACAACGCTCAAGAGAATCGCGGCGGCGCTCGACGTGGCACTGGTCGTTCGACTCGTTCCCTACAGCGAACTAGTTGATTGGATTAGTGGGACTCCGCAACTCAATCGCGGACTCACAACGCACTCCCTTGCCGTGCCCGGCTTCTCTACCGAGGAAAAGCAGGGGGTATTCGATGAATACCGGGGCTTGGTAGGTCGTCAGCGCAATCCTTCCGGCTACGCTTCGCCAAATAAACTCGATTTTGAGGAGTTGCGTCCACGCGCTATTAAGGCTGGCCTCGACACGCCTATCCGTATGGAGCCGTCGGAGACATCAGCGGGCGCAATGGCGCAGTAAAAAGGAGCAGGGGCATTGGAACAGCAGAATCCCACGGTGGAGCAACTCGCCAATCGCAAGCAGGTATTGCGGGGCGAGGATTCGGCGCCCATTTACTACGCCAACTACTTCGGTGTCTTGGCGACAAAAGGCGATGTCCGCCTGCGCGTTGGACAAGTCGAGGAAGCCTCGGCAGAGACACTTGCGGTCAAAGTGTCGGCGGACATCTACATCGCGCCAGAACACTTTCTTGACCTAATAGCGTTGCTCGTGCGAAAAACCCGCGATTACCCGGACCTTTTCCCCAATACCGAATGGGTGAGAATCTCCGCGCGACTAGACGAAGTGTTGATGGCAGATGCCCAAGCGCCGACAGAGTGATACTACGGTTCCACCAATTCCTGGTGGATTTGAGAAGGCGCTAGAGGCGCTTCTACGGACGCCTCCGCCTCCGAAGAATCTTGGACGCCCGAAGGCCAAACGGAAAGCCGCAAAGAAACGCTGATGCGCACGCTGAGCGGCTGGCATCGGCTGTTCGTGTTCTTGGCAGCGTTGTGGATAGTGCCCGTGGGCTATCTAGCGTTTTCATCTCCGCCGTCTGAATACGTTGACCACGATGAGGTAGTCCCGCTGCTGTCTCCTGATAGCCGCAAAATGCTCATCGACGATGGCGGAGGCGAACTAGCCTATAGAGGATCGGTTTTTAGAATCCTATCCTCCGAGTTCAAGACGCCCGGCGGTCACCCTCTCAAGATATACAAGGACTTCGGTAAGTCCTCCACACTCGGAACCGAGTACGACACCGCCTACAAGCAAATCCTTGCCCGAAACCAAGCCAAGGAAAGACGCGAGAAGCTGATGGTGTTGTTATTGCCGCCAGTGGTTCTCTACGTCCTCGGTTATGCGGTCGGATGGGTCTATCGAGGTTTCCGGCGTAGGGAACCAGTGGGTTTGTGAACGCACCAATTACCATAAACAATGCTATTTACAATTTACAATTTACATTTCCGAGAAACACTCTGCCGACCGTAACCCTCCCTGACGGGTCGACTCGCACGGTGCCTGAAAGCAGCACCGTCGCCGATCTTGCCCGCAGCATCTCGCCCGGACTCGCGAAAGCGGCGCTTGCCGCCGTGGTCGACGACCGCCTCGTCGATCTCGCCTTTCCGCTCGAGCGTGACGCGCGCGTGCGTATCGTGACCGACAAGAGCCCCGAGGCGCTGCCGCTCTACCGCCACAGCACGGCGCACCTGCTGGCGGCGGCCGTCACTGAGCTGTTTCCCGGCACGCAGTGCGGCATCGGCCCGGCCACCGACGAGGGCTTCTTCTACGACTTCGTCGTCGAGCGCCCGTTCGTGCCCGAGGACCTCGAGAAGATCGAGAAGAAGATGCAGGAGCTCGCCGCCGCCGACTTCGTCTACGAGCGCCAGATGTGGCCGCGCGAGGACGCCATCGACTTCTTCCGGAAGCGCGGCGAGCCGCTCAAGGTGCAGCTGATTCAGGAGAAGACCGAGGGCCAGAAGGAAGTCTCGGTCTACACCATCAGGGATCGCGACACCTTCGTGGACTTCTGCGTCGGGCCGCACGTGCCGTCGACCAGCCGGCTCAAGGCGTTCAAGCTGACCACCACGTCGAACGCCTACTGGAAGGGCGACGCGAAGAACCAGCCGATGCAGCGCGTGTACGGCACCGCCTTCTTCAAGGACGCCGACCTCAAGGCGCATCTCGAGCGCATCGAGGAAGCGAAAAAGCGCGATCACCGGAAGCTCGGCAGGGATCTCGGCCTTTTCACGTTCCACCCGTGGGCGCCGGGCGCGGCGTTCTGGCTGGCGAAGGGCACGACGCTCTACCACGAGCTCGCCGGCTACATGCGCGGCGTGTTGTTCCCAAGCGGCTACGTCGAGGTCAAGACCCCGCTGATCTACAACAAGGATCTGTGGGAGACGTCGGGCCACTGGCAGCACTACCGCGAGAACATGTTCCTGGTCGAGAGCCGCGACGAGCAGTCGATGGGGGTCAAGGCGATGAACTGCCCAGGCCACATGCTCGTCTTCGGCTCCGAGACGCGCAGCTACCGCGACCTCCCGATCCGCTTCCACGAGCAGACGCCGCTGCACCGCAACGAGGCGTCAGGCGTGCTGTCGGGCCTCACGCGGGTGCGCCAGTTCTCGCAGGACGATGGGCACTGCTTCGTCATGGAGTCGCAGATCGGCGAGGAAGTCGAGCGGCTGCTGCGGCTGGTCGATCGCGTCTACACGGACCTGGGCCTCGAGTATTCGGTGAAGCTGTCGACGCGGCCCGAGAAGGAGTTCGAGGGCGAGGTCGCCACCTGGGACCATGCCGAGGCCGAGCTGAAGAAGGCGCTCGCGGCGGCCGGCACCCCGTACGACGTCAACGCGGGCGACGGCGCGTTCTACGGGCCGAAGATCGACTTCGACGTCACCGATGCGCTCGGCCGCAAGTGGCAGTGCGCCACGATTCAGCTCGACTATCAGATGCCGCGCCGGTTCGGGCTGAAGTACGTCGGCGCCGACAATGCCGAGCACATGCCGGTGGTCATCCACCGCGCGATCTTCGGCAGTTTCGAGCGGTTCATCGGGATTCTGATCGAGCACTACGCCGGGGCGTTCCCCCTGTGGCTGGCGCCCCTGCAGGTCATCGTCCTGCCGCTGGCCGACCGTCATCTGGAGACGGCCGAGGCGGTGCAAACGGCCGTTTCGGCGGCCGGGCTGCGCGTGGATATCGATCGGCGCGTAGAAAAGATAGGATATAAGATTCGCGAGGCGCAGCTTCAGAAGGTCCCGTACATGCTTGTCATCGGGGACCGGGAGGCGGCCGAGGGAACGGTCTCGGTGCGCAGCCGCGCGGGCGGGGACCTCGGCGCACGCCCGGTTGCGGAGTTCGTCCGCGACGCGGCAGAGGAAGTGGCCCGAAAAGGCCGGTAGCAACAGGAGTTTCTTATCGCATACGACCGCAGCCCCCGGCGCGACGATCGCACCAGGGTCAACGAACGCATCAGGGTCCGCGAAGTACGCGTCATCGGCGACGACGGCACGCAGCTCGGCATCATGGCTCCGCAGGAGGGCCTGCGCATCGCGCGCGAGAAGGGGCTCGACCTGGTCGAGATCTCCGCCACGGCGCAGCCGCCCGTCTGCCGGATCATGGATTTCGGGAAGTACTCGTACGAGCAGCAGAAGCGCACGCGTTCGGCCCGGAAGCACCAGAAGACGATCGTCCTGAAGGAGATCAAGTTCCGGCCGAAGGTCGACGAGCACGACTACCAGTTCAAGAAGAAGCACATCGAGCGCTTCCTCGCGGACGGCGACAAGGTCAAGGCGACGATCTTCTTCCGGGGCCGCGAGAACGCGCACCCGGAGATCGGGCGGCGGGTGCTCGAGCGGCTGGTCGAGGAGCTGCGCGAGTCCGCGGTCGCCGAGACCGAGCCGAACAAGGAAGGCAACCAGATGCACACCATCTTGGCGCCTCGGCCCGGCACGAAAAAGCCTGGGGCCTCGGCCGTAGTGAAGACTGAAGACTGAAGATCGAAGATTGAAGAGAGACTGAGATGCCGAAGATCAAGACGCACAGGGGCGCGGCCAAGCGCTTCAAGAAGACCGCGACGGGCAAGTTCAAGAGCGGCAAGACCGGCCAGCGCCACATCCTCACGAGCAAGTCGAAGGGGCGCAAGCGCAAGATGCGCGGCACGCATGTCGTGGCCGCCGCGGACGTGGCCGTGCTCCGCAGGATGCTCCCGTACAAGTAAGAACACAGAACATAGAACGCAGAACACAGAAGAGGGTTCGTTCCAATGCCGCGAGTTAAGAGAGGCACAGTCAGGCGAGCGAAGCGGAAGAAGCTGCTCAAGCGTGCCAAAGGGTTCTACCAGACCAAGAGCAAGCTGTACCGCGCCGCGAAGGAGTCGGTCGACAAAGCGCTCGGCTACGCGTACGTCGGCCGCCGCCGCAAGAAGCGCGATTTCCGCCGCCTGTGGGTGGTGCGCATCAACGCCGCCGCCCGCGAGAACGGCCTGACGTACGGGCAGCTGATCGCGGGCCTCAAGGCCGCGGGCAACACGCTCGACCGGAAGAGCCTCGCGGAGCTGGCCGCGAGGCACCCGGCCGCGTTCGCGAAGCTGGCGAAGACCGCCGCCGACGCGAACCCCGCGCCGGTCAAGTCCACCGGCACACGCGCCAAGAAGGCCGCGAAGGCGGCGGCAAGCGCGTAAGGTTCCACCGGTTCCATCGGTTCGGTTCAGGGCCTCGGGCGTCACACCCCGAGGCCCTTTCTGTATGATCTAGCCCACAGACATGACCGTCGACTCTCAACGCACGGCGTTCCAGACGGCGCTCGAGGGCGTGCGCTCGCTCGACGACCTCGAGAAGCTGCGCGAGCACTGGCTGGGCCGCAAGGGCGGCGAGCTCACGACGCAGCTCAAGACGCTCGGCACGCTCAAGGATCCGGAGGAGCGGAAGCGCGCCGGCGAGCAGATCAACGCGCTCAAGACGCACGTCACCGAGGCGCTCGACGCGCGGCGCGCCGAGCTGCTGGAAGTCGAGCCGGCGCTGGCCGCGCCGCTCGACATCACCGCGCCGGGCGTGCGGCCGCGGGCCGGCGCGTCGCATCCGATCATCCAGATGATCCAGGACCTCAACGACGCGTTCCGGTCGCTCAACTTCGAGGTCTTCGACGGCCCGGAGCTTTCGAGCGAGCTGTACGACTTCGACAACCTGAACTTCCCCGCCGACCACCCCGCGCGGGAAAGCATGGACACGTACTGGCTTGCCGGCAGCGAGGAGGCCGCGGCCGCGAAGCGGCTCGCGCTGCGCCCGCACCTCACCGGCGGCAGCGTCCGCTACATGCAGCACCATCAGCCTCCCTTCCGCGTCGTCTATCCCGGCCGCGTGTTCCGCAACGAGACGACCGACGCCAGCCACGAGCGCGCGTTCTTCCAGTACGAAGCGCTGATCGTCGATCGCAAGGTGCCGTTCACGGCGGGCCGGCTGCTGATCAACACGATTCTCGACACCGTCTTCGGCCGTCCGGTGAAGACGCGCATGCGCGCCGGCTTCTTCCCGTTCGTCGAGCCGGGGTTCGAGATCGACATGGCGTGCCTCGTCTGCGACGGCGCGGGCTGCCGCGTGTGCAAGCACGTCGGCTGGCTCGAAATCATGCCCGGCGGCGTGCCGCACCCGAATGTGCTGCGGGCCGGCGGCATCGACCCGGACGCGTGGATGGGCTTCTACGTCAACGTCGGCATGGATCGCCTCGTCATGATGCGCTACGGCATCGACGACGTGCGGCTGTTCCACAGCGCCGACCTGCGCTTCCTGCACCAGTTCAGATAACGGCGCCGATGAAACTGTCTCTCGAATGGCTGCGCGACTATGTCGATCTGCCCGGCGACCTGCCGGTGGCGACGCTGATGCACGACCTCACGATGACAACGGTGGAGGTGGAATCGGCGGCGGCGATCGACGGCGACACGGTGTTCGAGATCGACAACAAGTCGCTCACCAACCGGCCGGATCTGTGGGGGCATTACGGCATCGCGCGCGAGCTGGCCGCCATCTACACGCTGCCGCTGAAGCCGCTCGTCGGACCGCTGTCGTCGCTGCTGCCGGCGCGGCCGCCGACGGCGCCGCTCGTGGGCGCGATCGATCCCGAATGCCGGCGCTTCACGGCCACGGCCTTCTCGAACGTCCGCCCGGGCGAATCACCGGCATGGCTGCGCGCGCGTCTCGCCCGGGTCGGCCAGAGCAGCATCAACCTCTGGGTCGACCTCACGAACTACGTGATGCTCGACACGGGACAGCCGCTGCACGCCTACGACGCGAAGACGCTGGCGCTGCCGCTCGGCACGCGCATGGCGCGCACGGGTGAACGTACGCGCCTGTTGAACGGTGAAGAGTACGAGCTCGGCGACGGCATCCTCACGATCGTCGACGGCCGGACGATCGTCGGCATTGCCGGCGTCATGGGAGGGCACGACTCCAGCGTGACCGCCGCGACGACGGAGATCGTGCTGGAGTGCGCGAACTTCGATCCGCTCACGATTCGACGCGCGTCGCGCCGGCTGACCCTCCGCACCGACGCCTCGTCGCGCTTCGAGAAGGGGATCGACACGCCTCGCATCGATCTCGCGGTCGCCAGGTTCGTCTCGCTCGTCAGGGAGATACAGCCGGATGCGGCCGTCGACGCGGTCGCCGACGTCTGCCGCGCGCCGACCGAGCCCGGGCGGATCACGACGTCGCTGGATTACCTCGAGAGCAGGCTCGGCGCGACGCTGCACGAGGATGAGGTCACGCGCGGCCTCGAGGCGCTCGGGTTCGACGTCGAGATGCGCGGCCGCGAGCTCGACGTCACCGTCCCGACGTGGCGCGCGACCGGCGACGTGTCGGGCCCGCACGACCTGCTGGAAGAGATCGCGCGGCTGAAAGGCTACGACAACTTCGCGTTCGTGCCGGCCGAAGTGCAGCTGGTGAAGACGACGCTCGATGCCCGCGCGCAGTTCGAGCGGCGCCTCCGTGACCTGCTGACGCTCACCGGCGGGATGTACGAAGTCGTGACCTATCCGTGGGCGAAGCGCGAGTTCCTCGACGCCGCGGGGGGCGACGCGTCCCGCGCGCCGAAGCTGCACGTGGCGCCCGCACCCGATCAGGACACCGTCCGTCCGTCGCTCATCCCGAATCTGCTCGAGGCGGTCGCGCAGAATCTGGGCTTCTTCGACACGTTCCGTATCTTCGAGCTCGGCCGCGTGTTCCCCGGCGGCGCCACGCCCGGCGATCACCCCGAGGAGCAGCTGCCGGTGCAGCCGCGCCATCTTGCCGGCGCCCTTGCCGGTCCCGACGCGGCCGCGCTCTTCCGCGAGGCGCAGGGCCTGCTCGAGCTGCTGCCGCGCGTCACGCACGGCGCGCCGATGACCCTGCAGGCCGCCGGCGGACCGCCGTGGGCCGATGCCACTGCCCGCATCGCGCTGACGGGACCAGACGGCCCCGTGGGCACGCTGGCCGTCGTCACCAAGCGCGCCAGGCGCAGGGCCGGCATCAAGCGCGGCGAGCTCGTGATGTTCGAGCTCGACCTCGACGCGCTCGCGCCGCTGCCCTCGCGGACGAATCGCTTCGACCCGATCGCGAACTATCCGCAGGCCGACGTCGACATTTCGCTGCTGTTCGACGCGGCGGCGCCGTGGCAGGCCATCGCGGCCGGCGCCGCGTCGGCCGGCGACGAGGTGCGCGAGGTCGTCTTCGTCGACGACTACCGGGGAAAGGGCGTGCCGGAAGGCCGCAAGTCGATCACGCTGCGCCTGCGCATCGGCGTGCCGGGGCGGACGCTGCGGTCGGAGGAGATCAACGCGATCGGCGACCGGGCGCGCGCCGCGCTGCGGCAGCGGCTCGGGGCCGAAGACCGTTCCGCCTGAACGCGGCGCTTGCCAGCCCGTGATCTTCGTGGCACTATCCGCGCGATGGCTAAAACCGCGACAACCGTCGATTTGCAGCCGATCGACCGCCTCGAAGAAAAAGTCAAACAGCTCGTGCAGCTCGTCGACCGCCTGCGCGCCGAGAACACGCGCGTGTCGGACGACAACGTGCGCCTGATGCGCGAGGTGGAAGGGCTCAAGGCGCGCATGTCCGACGCCGACTCGGCGAGCGTCGAGGTCGCGTCGCTGCGCGAGGAGCGCGATGTCGTGCGCGCGCGCGTCGCCGAGATGCTCGCGCAGATTGACCGCCTGGCGCTCTGATGCCACCAGCTCCGGGCCCCTCGCGCGTCGTCACCGTCGAGATTCAGGGGCAGCGCTACCCGGTGCGCAGCGACCTCGACGCCGCCTACGTGGCCGAACTCGCCACCTATGTCGACGGCAAGATGCGGCTGGCGTCGCGCGAATCGAGCGCGGCCGATTCGATGCGGATTGCCGTGATCGCGGCGCTCAACATCGCGGACGAATTCTTCCGCGCCCGCCACGAGGCCGCCGGCGGCCACGCCGCGCTGGCCGACCGCGCCGCCGAGCTCGAGAAGATTCTCGACGCCGTCCTGGGCAGCCCGTCCGAGGGCGACGAAACACGTGAAACGCCCCAGTCGCGGGTGGTATGATTCAGGCGCTGCTTTGCGCGTGATGGCTCGGACGGTCGTTTGAGCCAATGTTTTTTTCAAAGTGAATCGCGACGCCGCGCGGTGTGCATGCCTCCGCGGAGAGGAAGCCTGAAGCGCGGCTTGACCAAGCGGTTCCACCTGCTGAGTGCAGGTTCAATCGACCTCCCCACACGGCAAAGCGGCACTTCTTTTCCTTGCCGACGTCACCTTCCGGCGCCACCATCGCGAGCCTGGACGAGCGCGCGCTCATCGAGCGCATCCGCGCGCGCGTGCCCCACGATCACCCAGACCTGATCACCGGCATCGGCGACGATGCCGCGATGCTGAGGCCGGTCCGCAACCGCGTCCAGGCGGTCACGACGGACATGCTCGTCGAGGGCGTGCACTTCCGCCGCGACTGGTCGTCGCCGCGCGACATCGGCGCCAAGGCCGTGGCCGTCAACGTCAGCGACCTGGGCGCGATGGGCGCGGAGCCGCGCTTCGCGCTGCTCTCTCTGGCGCTGCCCGCCGACTTCCCGCTGGCCGACTTCGACGGGCTTGCCGACGGCGTCAACGACGCCGCGCGCGAAGCCGGCGTCGCCGTCATCGGCGGCAATCTCACGCGGTCCCCGGGGCCCCTGATCGTGGACGTGACCGCGTTCGGCGACGTGCATCCGCGAAAGGCGCTGCGGCGCGACGGCGCCCGCCCGGGCGACGACGTGTACGTGACGGGCACCATCGGCGCCGGCGCGGCGGGGCTCGCGTGGCTCGAGCGCCACGGGGTGCCCGCCGAGACGCACGCGGCCTGGCCCGCCGTGCGCCGCGCCTGCCGGCCCGCATCGAGCGCGCGCGCCGGCGTGGCGCTGTCGCGCGCGGCGGCGTCGCGCGCGGCCATCGATCTGAGCGACGGGCTGGCGGACGGCATCCGCCGAGTGGCGAAGGCGTCGGGGTGCGGCATGACCATCGACGCGGCGGCGCTGCCGGTCGATCCGGGCGCCCGTGCCGTCCTGCAGACGCTCGGGCTGGACGTGCTGCGCGCGGCGCTGGGCGGCGGCGACGACTACGAGCTGCTGTTCACCGTGCCGGCCAGGAGCCGGGGCCGCTTCAGGGCCGCCCGGGCGCATCTGGGCCGGCCCGCGACGAAGATCGGCGTCGTCACCGACGGCGCGTCGCTGCGGCTCGAGGGCGGCGCCGCGGACATCGACCTGACGGCGCTCGGCTTCGATCATTTCCACGCGCGGTGACCGGCGGCGCGCTGCCTGGTTCGCCAGACCTTCGCCTCGGTGGTTGACCTCGGCACGGACGAGCCGTACCCTTGCAGAGGCGCCCGTATGCGGCTCGGCCGTAGGGGGCGCCAGCGTCAATGTTCATTTCGACTTCGCTCCGCCGGAAGCTTCTCGCGACGACGCTCGTCGCCCTGGGACTCGTGTTCTTCTACGAGGCCACCGCCATCGACTCGCGATACACCGCTCCCCTGTTCCGCCAGGCCGAGGAACCGGGCATCGTCAAGGCGAGCGCGCAGGCGGCCGGGGAAACCCGGGATCCGCTCCGCTTCACCGCCACCGCCTACTGCAAGGGCCACACGACCAAGTCGGGGGTCGCGGTCCGGAGCGGCATTGCCGCGGCCGATCCCGATCTGCTGCCGGTCGGGTCGGTGATCCAGATCGGCAACACGCTCGAGGAGTACACGGGCATCTGGACGATTCTCGACACGGGCCCGAAGGTACATGGGCGTCACGTCGACCTGTACGTCTGGAGCTGCCACGAAGCGCTCGCCTTCGGCCGCCGGCCGGTGCAGGTCTCGGTGCTCCGTCTTGGCTGGAGCCCGCGCAACAGCACGCCGAGCCTGATCAGGAGCCTGTTCCGCCAGAACGAGGAAACGCTGCCGCCGCCGCCCGTCTGGCCGCCCGTCGCGAAGGTGACGGACGAGGGTGAAGGCGCGGCGGGCGAGGCCGTGCCGGCGGTGGAGCCGGCGGCCGGAACCGGCGCGCCGCTGCCGGCCGTGCCCGCGCTTGCCACGCCGGCCCCGGCCGTGAAAAAGCCGGGCGGCGGAGGCTAGCCCTTCGCACTCCCTGTGTTATTCTGACTTGCCTTTCCCGGCGGGCCCCCCAACAACGGACGGTTTTTTGTCATGGGTAAACGTTTTCTGACGTGTGTGTTCGCGATCGCGGCGCTGTCGGCGGCCGCGCCGGCGGCCGAGGCACAGTACAGCGTGCCGCGTACTTCCGAGCGCTCGATCGGCGAGACCTACTGGGTCGAGGCCATGGGCGGCTTCTGGAACCCGACGCCGCAGGGCCTGATCCAGAGCGAGGAGTTCGGCATTCCGGGCTCCGAGATCGATTTCATCGACGACCTGGGCTTCGAGAAGAAGCGCTTCACCGACTTCCGCTTCGTCGTCCGCCCCGGCAGGAAGCACAAGCTGCGCGTGCAGTACGTGCCGGTGTCGTACACCTCCGAGACGATCTTCCAGCGCTCAATCGTCTTCAACGGCCAGCGCTATGACGTCGGCCTGCCGGTCTCGACCCGATTCGACTGGAAAGTGTGGCGGTTCGGCTATGAGTGGGATTTCGTCTCCCGCGAGAAGTTCTTCGTGGGCGCGATCCTCGAGGCGAAGTACACGCAGATCCAGGCCGAGCTGAACAGCCCGATCAACAGCGAGTTCACGAGCGCCAAGGGGCCGATCCCGTCGATCGGCGGCATTGCGCGCGTCTACGTGCTGCCCAACGCCGCGGTCACCTTCGAGCTGTCGGGCATCAAGACCCCGCTCATCGCCGACAAGTACGAGGCGACGTACATCGACTGGGAGCTTTACGGCACGTTCAACATCACGAACAACTTCGGCGTCACGGCCGGCTACCGCGTGATGGACGTCAGGTTCGTCGCCGACCGCGACAGCGGCGAGATGACGCTGAAGGGGCCGTACTTCGGGGGGCTGGTGCGCTTCTAAACAGAAGGACATAGAACACAGAACGTAGAACACAGCCGCGTTCTGCGTTCTGCGTTCTACCTGACCTTTACGTAGACTCCGAGAAACCGCCTGTCCTGATTTCCCGGCTCGGCCTCCGCCGGGATGAAGCCCACGGCTGAATCGATTTGCAGCCGCGCCGCGCCGCGCTCGTCGAAGACCAGGGGCACGATCATCGCCTCTCCCGGCATCACGTCGCGCTCGAACGGCTGCGCCGCGCCCACCACCGACACGCGGTTGGCGACCGGCGCGTTGACGATCTCCAGTTCGGCGTGCCGGACGCCCGGATCGGCCTGCAGCACGACGTTCGCATAGCGCGCGCCGCCCACCCAGAACGCGTCCGGCTCCGCGTACGCGCGATCGTCCAGGAAATACACCGCCACGGCGCCGTAGCGCATCGCGCGCAGGGCCTTCTGCTGCGTGCGCCGCGTCGGCGCCGCCAGCGGCTGCAGCGTGATCGCGCGTCCTTCGGCGCCCTGCACCGTCAGCGCATTCACGGCCACGGGCAGGGCAATGTCGAGCGGGCCGTCGCCGAGCACGGCGATGGGCGCCCGCGCGCGGCCGACGATGACGCGTCCCTGAGCGCCGGCGGGATCTCCCGTGACGCGAAAGAGACCGGCCGGCAGCGATTCGAGACTGTACGACGCGCCGTCGCCGCCCACGGCGGGAAACGCGACGCGCAGCGACGAGGCGGCGAGCTCCGCGCGAACCGGGCGGCGCGCATGGAGGTCGAGCACGACGGCGCCGCCTTCCGCCATGCGTGACAGCAGCGCGACCTGCGCGCGGCTGGGCGCGGCGCCGTCGGCGCCCTGAGCGCGAAGCGACAGCGCGGTGGCGACGGGCAATGCCAGCGCGAGCGCGGTGACAGTGACGGCGGCGGCCGCCGCGCGCGCGCTGTGCCCCGCCCGCGCGGAAATCAGGCGCGCGATCACGAACGCCGCGGCGAGCGCGGCGGCCATGACGGCGAGCCAGATGCCGACGGTCACATAGAAGGCGGGCAGCGGCAGCGACTCGCGCCCGAGGTGATCGCCGGCGCGGAAGAACGCGGGCAGGGCTTCGGTCCAGTTGAGCAGCGGCGCGACCCATTCGAACCAGAAACCAGCCTTGTACTGGCGGACGTTCCACGCCACCTGCCCTCGCTCGGCGAAGGCCAGCGTCAGCGTCGCGAACATCGTCCATGCGAGCGACGCGCCCAGCGCCGCGCGTAGCACGGGTGTGCGCGCGCGTAGCCACACCGCGGCGGCGCCCGGCGCCAGCACCGGCAGCAGCACCGTCATCAACCGGGCCGGCACGCTCAGGCCGGCCCACCACATCGTGTAGCTGGCGGACGCGGCGAGGTAGGCGGCAACGACGAGCAGCGCGAGCTGCAGGCGCGTGGAGCGGCGCCAGCCGGCGGCGCCGAACGCGAGGCCGATGCATCCGGCCGCCAGCACTGGCGCGTACGGCAGCAGGCCGAACTGCTGATCGAACAGCAGCCCCGCCAGCCCGCCCGGAATCCAGCCGGCCTGGCTGTCACCCGCTCCGCCCCATGGCGCCAGAGGGCTCGGCGTGCCGTAGATCGCCTGAAAGAACCCGAACCACGCGCCGGCCGCGAGCACCGGCGCGGCGAGGAACGTCGCGACCGGCCTGGCGCCGAAGGCCCACAGCCGAAGCACGATCATCAGGCCAAGCCCGGCGGCCAGCACCGCGAACCGCGTGTGCAGCCACGGCAACATCGCGAGCGCGAAACCCACCGCGGCAATCGCGGGCGGCGCCGGCGCCGCGCGGCGATCGAGCCGCAGCACCAGCCACAGTCCGCAGGCCACGGCTGCCCCGCCGAGCGCATCGGGAAAGACCAGAAAGCTCTGGAAGGCCCACGTGCACGACGCCGCGACCGCGGCCCATCCGAACCAGGCCGCGGCGATGTCGCCGGTCGCCAGCCACGCGAGCCGCCACACGAGCGCGCTTGCGAGCGCCATGACGATCAGCAGGAACACGACGACGCCAGCGTAGCCGCCGAGCGCGAACGCGGGAATCACGAGCGCCGGCAGGCCGGGCGCATGGATTGGATAGATCGCCCCGTTCTGTCCGCGCACCAGATACTGCGGCTCGAGCTCCCCGGCCGCGTACTGCGCGTAGTCGCGCTGCGCGTGGTTGTTCTCGATTCGCAGGTCGCCGTCCTGCATCAGGCTCTGCGTGATGATCAGGTAGTGCGGCTCGTCGCCGCCCGGAATCATCGGAGCCACGCGCCACGCGAGCAGCGACGTTGAGGCCAGCGCGATCAGGAACGCCGCGATCGTCGCGCGGTTCGCGGATGTCGCGCACGCGCAGCCGGCGATGGCCCGCGAGAAGGCCGGGCCCCATCCGATGACGAGCACCGCGGCCCACACGAGAATGACGAGCGGGCCGGCGAAGATCAGGCCCGCATCGAGGCCCGGCAGCCACGGCAGCAGCACCGCCACGAGCGGCAGCAGCGCCACCGGCGACACCGGCGGGCGCCAGAAATTCAGCAGCGCCGCCGCGACAAACGCGGCCGCGAGCGCCGGCCAGGACGGCAGCGCGGCGAGCCATGCGCTGCCGGCCTCGCTCGAGGTCGGAGCGAACACGGCCGCCGACAGCCACAGCGCGACGGCCAGGATCGCCGCCGTGACCAGCCGCGTCACGACCCGCCTTCGCGTGTCGCGCTTCGGCGGGCAAGGGGCCGCCGGTGAAGTCCGAGCAGCAGCCGCACCCAGGTCCTGAACGCCTGCCCCACGACTTTGCGCGTCAGCGAGCTGTTGGAAAAGACGTACGTGATCGGATACTCGCGGATGGTGAGGCCGCTGTAGCTCACCACGGCCAGGGCCTCCAGGTGGAAGTCGAACGACGTGCACACCATCGGCGCGTTGACGACGGCTTCCATGGCGCGCCGGGAGTAGCGCCGATAACCCGACGTCACGTCGCGGAAGCCGCGCTTCCACACTTTCCATCGCGGCCGGCGGATGGCGGCATTCACCAGGTGCGCCGCCGCGCGGGACAGCACGCGCCGCGCGACGGGCACGTTCTTCGGCTGCGGCCGGTACGACAGAATCAGATCGGCCTCGGGCTGCTCGATGAGCGTGCTGATCAGATTCGGGTCGTGACTCATGCCGGCGTCCATGGTCACGACATAGTCGTAGCCGTGGGCGAGCGCGTACTTGAAGCCGTCGATGATCGCGCCGGGAATGTGGGTGTTGCGCTCGTGGTTGATGACGGCCGTATCGGGCAACGCCGCGGCAATCTCGCCCGTCGCGTCCTTCGATCCGTCGTTGACCACCAGCACGGGCGCGTGCCGCGTGGCGCGCGTCACGACCTCGGCGATGTTCTCGGCCTCGTTGTACGCTGGAATCACGACCAGCGTCGCGCGAGTCCGGGTCCTTGCCTCCATCAGAATGAGTCGGCGTGCTTCTCGAGCAGCGCGAACGCCGCGCGGAAGTCGTCCATCGCGTTGACGTTGATGTACCGCTCGCCCACGCGATGCATCTTCACCGGCTGCCCATCGTCGACGGCGCACTGGATCAGGTCGGGCAATTCCTTTTCCCCGCGCGTCTGGTTGACCGGCGTCAGGTCGATGTACGACAGCATGGCGTTGGCGAAGACGCAGTTGCCGGTGCCCATGATGTTGTTGTGCGGGCGGCGCGGCTTCTCGACGAGGCGGTGAATACGGCCGGTGCCGCTGTCCTCGAGAATCGAGTAGGTCTTGGTGATCTGCGCGCGGTCCTCGACTTCGACGACGCCGAGGACGGCGAAGAGCTGCTCGGCATGGAAGCGCGCGATCATCTCGGTGAGGCCGATGTTGAGGAACACCTCGTCGGCCAGCATCAGGATGAAGTCCGACGAGCCAATGGCGCCGGCCGAGCACTCGATCGCGTGCACCACGCCGCGCGGATCGTTCTGGATCTTGTAGATGATCGGAATGTCGCGGTAGTGCGATCCGTAGTGGTTGATGACCGCCTCGGTGAAATAGCTGACGACGACGATGATCTCGGTGACGCCGGCGTTGGCGGCATTCTGCAGGCTGAAGTCCATCAGCCGCTTGCTGCCGACCTGGAGCAGCGGCTTGGGCGGCGCGTCGGGCTGATCGCGGAGCCGGCTGCCCTTGCCGCCGGCGAGAATCAGCGCCTTCATGATCTCTCCGGCGGGGTCCCCTGCACCCCGCCTGGCTCGGTCGCTCGCGGGGCCCCATCGCCCCGCACCGCTCCCTCGCTCCCGCGTCCCTCGGCGAACAGCGCGATGTTGGCGCGCACCCAGTCGACGAGGCCGCTCAGGCCCTCCTTCGGGCGGACGGACGGCGAGAAGCCGAAGGTCGAGCGCGCCTTCTCGATGTCCGACACGAAATAGCGCAGGTCGCCCTTGCGCTCGGCCTCGAAGACGACTTCGGACGGCTGGCCGGTGACCGATTCGATGAGCGCGATCGACTCGAGCAGCGAGATCGTGTTGGCCGGGCCGCCGCCGATGTTGTAGACGCCGGGAACCGGGTTCTGCGCGTAGTCCCAGAAGGCCCGCGCCGCGTCCGGCGCATAGAGGATGTCGCGCGTCTGCAGCCCCTTGCCGAAGATGCGGATGGGACGGCCGGTCAGGTTTCGAATCGCGAAGTTGGCCGCCCAGCCGTGATCCTCGGCGCCGAACTGGCGCGGGCCGTAGATGCCGGTGTAGCGGAAGGCCGAGGCCTTGACGCCGTACGTGTGGGCGTAGGCCAGCGTGTAGACCTCGCCGGCATGTTTCGACGCGTGCAGCGGCGTGAGCACGCCGGTGAGCACCTTGTGGGTTTCGGGAATGGCGGCCGGCTCGCGCGAGTAGCGCTTGCCGTCCTCCCGGATCTCGTCGTTGATGCCCGTGCCGTACGTGTGGATGGACGAGCAGGAGGCCACGGGGATGCCGTTCGCGCGCGCGGCTTCGAGCACGTTGAACGTGCCGAGCGTGTTGCACTCGAAATCGAGGCGCGGATCTTCCCAGGAGATCGTCATCGCCGGCTGGGCCGCGGTGTGCGCGATGAACGACGCGCCCTCGGCCTCGCGGGCCAGCGCCGCGCTGTCGCGGACGTCCTCGACCGCGATGCGGACGCCAATCGACTTCAGGAACGCCGTGTTGTGGCCGCGCGCCGCCTCGACGCTGTAGCCGGTCCGATTCAGCTCGTACTTGGTCAGGTTGTCGTAGGCGACGACGTCCCAGCCCTTCGAGCGGAACAGCTCACAGATATGCGACCCGAGAAACCCACAGCCACCGGTAACGAGAATCTTCATGCGTAACTAAGGATAATATGCGGACACCGTGAGCCACATTGTATCCCCAGGTACGATGGCTTCCAGAGCCCGCGTCCGCCTGCCCGAGTGGGC
>DATKDT010000016.1:0-14695 GCA_035512575.1 Vicinamibacterales bacterium
CGGGCTACCGCGCGGCAGGCACCGTCAGGCTGATCAGCACATCGGGGTATTTCTGCTGGACGATGGGCACGCCTTCGGGGCCCATGACGGCCAGCGCCGTGGCCAGCGCGTCGGCGATGGCGCCGTCGCGCGCGATGACGCGGGCGGTCACCTGATTGGTCAGGCCCAGGCCGGTCCTCGGGTCGACGATATGCGAGTAGCGCACGCCGTCGATCTCCACGAACTGCGATTCGTCGCCCGAGGTCGCGATCGCGGCGTTGGTCAGCTGCGACGCGCGCTGACGGAATGCCGCGTCGGCATCCGCCGCATCGATGCGCCACCCGGCCAGTCCCGGCGGGCCGCTGCCAGCGATGATGTCGCCGCCCGTGTCGATGAGGGCGCGCCCGAGGCCCGCCTGGCTGAGGGTGCGCAGCGCCTGCTGCAGGATGTAGCCTTTGGCGATGCCGCCGAGATCGAGGCGCATGCCGTCTTTGGCAAGGCGCACGGAGCCCCTCGCGCGGTCGATCTCGAGATGGCGCCATCCGACCAGGGCCCTCGCCGCCTCGCGCGCCGCGGCGGGCGGCATCCTGCCGGCCTTGCGCGCCTCGCGCCACAGATCCACGAGGGGGCCGATGGTGGGATCGAACGCGCCGTCCGTCACGCGCGCGATCGTGACGGCGGTGGAGAGCACTTCGAGCAGATCGGGGCTGACCGGGGTCCAGGCGGTGCCGCCGGCCTCGAGCCGCCGCAGCTCGCTCTGCGGCTGGTAGTCGCTCATCATGCGGTCGAGCGCCGCGATGCGGGCGAAGGCCGCCTCGGCGGCCGATTGCGCTCGCTGCTCGTCGGGGGCGTGCAGTAGAATCCGGACCGGCAGGCCCATGTGAACCTGGCTCGATTCGAACGGGCGCGGCACCTGGCCACCGGCGCCAAGCGCGGCGGCCGCCAGCGCCGCGGCGAGCGGCCCCCGCAGCAGACTCCGGACCGGTGATGCGTTCCACTTCGCGGCTCGTCGCACACAGCCTGGCGGCATGCGTCGCCGCGGCGGCACTGTGGCCGGCCGGCGTCGACGCCGGGCAGGTGGCTGCGGCATCACCGCCCACAACTTATCGCGAAACCATTCCGGGTACGTCGGTCACTTTCGAGATGGTGCGCGTCCCTGGCGGCGGACCCGTCGAGCCCTTCCATATCGGGCGCACCGAGGTGACATGGGATATGTACGACGTCTTCTCGCTGAAGCTCGACGAGAAAGGGAGCGCGGGCGCTGCCCATGCCGTCGCCCGGCCCTCGCGGCCGTACGGCGCGCCCGACTACGGCTGGGGCCACGCCGGCTACCCCGCGATCAGCATCGCGCGCGAGGCTGCCGATGCGTTCACGGCGTGGCTGTCGACGAAGACCGGCCGGGCGTATCGCCTGCCGACCGAGGCCGAATGGGAGCACGCGGCTGCGCTTGCCGGCCTGCCGGCGGACGCCGTCGCGTGGCATCGCGGCAACGCGACGAGCCGCACGCGGCCGGTGGCGACGCGCGCGCCTGACGCGCTGGGACTGTTCGATCTGTACGGCAACGCCGCCGAATGGGTCGCCGCGGCGGACGGCGCGCGCGTCACACGCGGCGGCTCGTTCCGCGATCCGCTCGCCGCGCTCGGCCCGGACGCGCGCGAGGAGCAGGACGAGTACTGGAACGAGCGCGATCCGCAGCTGCCGAAGAGCCGGTGGTGGCTCTCCGACGGCCCGTTCGTGGGATTTCGACTGGCGAGGGACATCCAATGACATTCACACGCCGCACCTTCATCCAGGCCTCCGCCGCGGCCACGGCCGCGATGGCGTTTCCCTACGGCGTCAGACTGCACGGCTCGGACGTCATCCGCGTCGGCGTCATCGGCTGCGGCGGGCGGGGCACGGGGGCCGCGCGCGACTGCATGCGCGGCTCGGAGGGCGTCGAGATCGTCGCGATGGGCGATCTCATGGCCGATCGGCTCGGGCAGTCGCGTACCGAGCTCGCGAAAGCGGTCGCCGCGAACGCGGCGCTCGCGCCGAAGTTCAAGGTCACCGACGAGCGCTGCTTCACGGGATTCGACGCGTTTCAGAAGGTCATCGACAGCGGCGTCGATCTCGTGATTCTCGCGTCGCCGCCCGGCTTCCGCCCGGCGCATCTCGAGGCGGCCGTTGCCGCCGGCAAGCACATCTTCACGGAAAAGCCCGTGGCGGTCGACGCCGCCGGCATCCGGTCGGTGCTGGCGACGGCGGAGGAGGCCAGGCGCAGAAACCTCGGCATCGTCGCCGGCACGCAGCGGCGGCATCAGGCCGAGTACGTCGAGGCGATCCGCCGCATCCACGACGGCGCCATCGGCGAGGTCGTCGGCGGCCAGGTGTTCTGGAATCAGGGCGGGCTCTGGCACCGCGATCGGAAGGCGGAGTGGACCGACGCCGAGTGGCAGATCCGCAACTGGCTGTATTTCACGTGGCTGTCGGGCGATCACATCGTGGAGCAGCACGTCCACAACATCGACGTGGCCAACTGGGTGATGCGCGCGCATCCGGTGAAGGCGATGGGCGTGGGCGGGCGGCAGTTCCGCACGGGGCCGGAATACGGCCACATCTACGATCACTTCGCGATCGACTTCGAGTATCCGGGCGGCGCGCGCGTGCTGAGCATGTGCCGGCAGATCGAAGGCACGCGCGACCGCATCGGGGAGCACTTCACCGGCACCGCCGGGCGATCCAACCCGGCGAGCTTCATCCAGGGCGCGACGCCCTGGAAGTACGAGGCGCCGCCGCGCGAGCAGCGGATCAGCCCGTACGTGCAGGAGCACACCGATCTGGTCGCAAGCCTGCGCGCCGGGACGCCGCTCAACGAGCTGCGCCAGGTCGCCGAGAGCACGCTGACGGCCATCATGGGCCGCGAGGCCGCTTACACTGGACAGGAGATCACGTGGGACGAGATGCTGAACGCGCAGCAGACGCTGACGCCGCCGGCGATCGCGTTCGGGCCGCTCGCCGTGCCGCCCGTGCCGATGCCGGGACGCACGAAGATCGACCGCGTGTGGGGCGCGGAGTAGCCATGGCCGTCACGCGCCGGATGTTCGTGAGGTCGGCCGGTCTCGGGGCCGGAGCGCTCTGGCTGTCGCGCTCGGCCGCCGCGGCGGCCTTGATGCCGGCGCCCGCGCAGATGGTCCGGAAGTTCCGGCTGGCCTACGCCCCGCACTTCGGCATGTTCCGCGAGCACACCGGCCCCGATCTCGTCGCGCAGCTGGAGTTCATGGCGTCGGAAGGGTTCCCGGCGCTGGAAGACAATGGCATGCGCGGCCGTGCGGTCGCCGACCAGGAGTTGATCGGCAGGACCCTGCAGCGCCTCCACATGCGGATGGGCGTGTTCGTCGCCCACACGATCAACTGGACCGCGCCGACGCTGACGACGTCCGATCCGGCGCATCGCGACGCGTTCCTCAAGGAGATCCGCGAGTCGGTCGACATCGCGAAGCGCGTGGGCGCGACATGGATGACCGTGGTCCCCGGCCACGTCGATCGGCGCCCGCACATCGACTATCAGACCGCTAACGTGATCGAGACGCTCAGGCGCGCGGCGGAGATGCTCGAGCCGCACGGCCTGGTGATCGTGCTCGAGCCGCTCAACACGCTGCGCAACCATCCCGGCATGTTCCTGACGTCGACGCCGCAGGCGCACCTGATCTGCAGGGCGGTCGACAGCCCGTCGTGCAAGATCCTCTTCGACGTCTATCACCAGCAGATCACCGAAGGGAACCTCATCCCGAACATCAACACCGCCTGGAACGACATCGCCTACTTCCAGGTCGGCGACAATCCCGGCCGCAACGAGCCGGGCACCGGCGAGATCAACTATCAGAACGTCTTCCGCCACATTCACGGCAAGGGCTACACCGGCATTGTCGGCATGGAGCACGGCAACGCGGCGAAGGGGAAGGCAGGGGAGCGCGCCGTCATCGACGCGTACGTGCGTGCGGATGCCTGGTGACGGCGCCGTGTTCGACCGGCTCCGCGCCGATATCCGCACAAGCCGCCTCCGCGGCCCCTCGTTCAAGGCGCTCGTCGACAGGCACGTCGGCGACGAGGCGACGCGCGATCCCATTCAGGACGCCAACGGCCTCGACAGCCTCGACACGTTCATCGACGACCTGCTGCTGACCGGATCCCTGCCCGGGCAGACGCGCGCCCGCGAGCCGGAGATGGTGCACTACCAGCACACGCCCGCGCGCATCATCTTCGAGCTGGTGGATCAGGCGCCCATCCCGGACGCGGGCGTCTTCTACGATCTCGGCTCCGGTCTCGGCCACGTGCCGATGCTGGTCAACCTCCTGAGCGGCGCCAGGGCGCGCGGCGTGGAGGTCGAGCCGGCCTACTCGGACTACGCGCGGGCGCGCGCCGCGGATCTCAACCTGGCGGGGGTCGACTTCAGGACCGCCGACGCGCGCTACGCGGATTACGCCGACGGGACGGACTTCTTCATGTACACTCCCTTCGAGGGCAGGATGCTGCAGGACGTCCTGAAGCGCCTGGAGGCCGAATCGCGCACGAGGCGGATCCGGCTGTTCACGTACGGGCCCTGCACCTCCCTGGCCGCGCGGGAAAGCTGGCTCGAGCCGATAGGCGCGGGCGTGGCTCACATCTACGAGCTGGGTATGTTTGGCAGTTAAACGATCACGACATCACGAGGCGACGCATGGCACGCGAAAAAGGCACGGTAGAGAGATTCATGGACGAAAAGGGCTTCGGCTTCATCAAACCCGACTCGGGCGGCAAGGACGTGTTCGTCCACCATTCGGCCATCGGCGGCAGCGGCTTCAAGTCGCTCAGCCAGGGCCAGCGCGTCGAATACGAACTGGTGCAGGACCCCAAGGGCCCCCGCGCCGAGAACGTAACGTCCGCCGACTGATCCTCCGCCGCGGCCGCCCGGGATGCGCATCATCATCGTCGGCGGGGGCGAGATTGGCTACGCTCTCGCGCGCGAGCTCTCACGCGATCACAGCCTGTCGGTGGTCGACCTCGACCCGGAGGTCGGGAAGCGCTTCTCGGCCCTCGACGTCGCGTTCCTGGCCGGCAGCGGCACGAGCGCCGACGTGCTCGGCCGGGCCGGCGTGGACGGCGCCGGGCTGCTGATTGCCTGCACCGGCCTTGATGAAGTCAACATGGTGGCGTGCGCCGTGGCCACAGGGCTCGGCGCGCGCCGCACCATCTGCTTCGCCTCGCGCGAGGATTTCGCCGGCGGCGACAGCAATGCTGAAACGGTGCGGAAGCACTTCGGCATCGAGCGGATCATCTGGCCCGAGGCGCAGCTTGCCGCGGAAATCGAGCGGATCATCGCCGCGCCGGGCGCCATCGACGCCGAGGTTTTTGCCGACGGCCGGATCCGCCTGCTGGAATTCAGGCTCGAGGCACACTCACCGCTGACCGCCGCGCCGCTCGCGGCCCTCCACCTGCCGCACGGCGCCCTGATCGTCGCCGTCAAGCACAGCGACTCCATCGAGATTCCGCGCGGCGAGACGCAGCTGCGCCACGGCGACAAGGTCTTCGTCATGGGCACGCCTGAGGCTGTGGCCCAGGTCACGCCGCAGATTCAGGGGACCTCGCCCGACCGCGCCCGCCAGATGGTGACCATCATCGGCGGCGGCGACGTCGGGTTCAGGCTGGCGCAGCGGCTCGAGGCGTCGCGCGACGTCGACGTGCGCATCATCGAGAGCGACCGCGATCGCGGCGAGATGCTGGCCGGCGCGCTCAGGCGCGCCCTGGTCCTCAACGGCGACGGCACCGACCTCGAGCTGCTCGAGTCGGAGGAGATCGGACGCAGCGACGTGCTCGTCTCGGTCATCGACAACGACGAGCGCAATCTGTTCGCGTCGCTGCTCGGCCGCCAGCTCGGCGTGCGCCGCATCATCACGCGCGTCAGCCGCCCGGCCAACCTGCGCCTCTTCGAGCGCGTCGGCATCGACGTCGCGCTCTCCGCGCGCGGCGCCGCCGTGTCGTCGCTCGTCCACCAGATCCAGGGCGGCCATGCGCACCTGCTGGCCGTCCTCGAGGAAGGGCAGGCCACCATCGTCGAAATCGCGGTGCCGGCAGGCTTCCGCCCGCAGGCGCTGATGCACATGAAATCGCCGCCGCAGTCGATTGTCGGCGCCATCCTGCGCGGCCCCGATGTGATCATCCCGCGCGGAGCCGACGAGATCCATCCGGGCGATCGGCTCATCGTCTTCGCAGCGGCGCAGTCGGTGAAGCTCGTCCGCGACTATTTCGGCTCTGTCTGATGCGGACTCTGGTCGTCATCCAGACCACCGGCGGGTTCCTTCGATTCTTCAGCCTGACGTTCCTCGCGCCGCTCGCGGTGGCCCTTGCCTACGGCGAGCGCTACGACGCGGCCGTGTTCTTCGGCGCCGCCGTGCTGTCGTCCGCGGCCGGCTACGCGATGACGCGCGGCCGGCAGACCCGCACCGACGACCTGAAGCGCGTCGAGGGGCTCGCCATCGTCGCCGGGTCGTGGCTGCTGCTGGCCTGGTTTGCCGCGATCCCGTATCTGGGCGCCGGCATGGGCCCGATCGACGCCATGTTCGAGTCGATGTCGGGCATGACGACGACCGGCGCCACGGTCATGCGCGACTTCAGCGACTACGGGCGCGGGCTCTTCTTCTGGCGGGCCATGACGCAATGGTTCGGCGGCATGGGCGTCATCGCCCTGTTCGTGGCGGTCCTGCCGCGGCTCGGCATCGGCGGGCGGCAGCTGTTTTTCGCGGAGGCTCCGGGTCCTACCGAGGAAAGACTCACGCCGCAGATCCGCAAGACGGCCGCGGCACTCTGGTCGGTGTACGCCGGCCTCACGCTGGCGGAGTTCGGCGCGCTGATGGTCGCGGGCATGCCGGTCTTCGACAGCGCGTGCCATGCGCTGACGACGCTGTCGGCCGGCGGGTTCTCGCCGCATCCGCTGTCGATCGCGGGGTATGCCAATCCGGCGGTCGAGTGGATCATCATCGTCTTCATGTTCGCGGCGGGCGCGAACTTCGCGCTGCACTACCGGACGATCCGCGGCGAGGCCTTCGCGCTGCCGAAGGATGAGGAGTTCCGCACCTACGCCGGTATCGTCGCCGCCGCGGCCCTGCTGCTCGTCGTGTTCCTGCGCCCCGAGATACCGGGCTTCGCCGAGCGGCTGCGCCACGGGCTGTTTCAGACGCTGACGATCGTCACGACGACGGGGTATGCGAGCACGGATTTTCAGCTGTGGAACGACCAGGCCAGGATGGTGCTGCTGCTGCTGATGTTCATCGGCGGATGCGCCGGGTCGGCGGCCGGCGGGCCGAAGGTCGTGCGCCAGCTGCTGATCGCGCGGTACACGCTGCTGGAGCTGCGCCGCACGCTGCACCCGCGCGGCGTGCTGCCGGTCAAGCTGGGAGGCCGGGTCGTGTCGGAAGACGTCATGCGCGGCGTGCTGGTGTTCTTCCTGTTCTATCTGCTCGTGTTCGCGATCTGCACGCTGGTGGTGGGCGCGCTGGGCGCGGACCTGGTGACCGCGCTGACGGCGTCGATCGCGTGCCTCGGCAACATCGGCCCGGGCCTCAACGCCATCGGGCCGATGGCGAACTTCGCCGATCTGCATCCGGCCTCGAAGATCGTGCTCACCGCCGCGATGTGGATCGGCCGGCTGGAAGTGCTGACCGTGCTGGCGCTGCTGAGGCCGGAGATCTGGCGCGGCGCGCGCTTTCGCGCGCCGGAGGGACTGACATGACCGAACTTGCGCCGTCGCTTCAGGCGCGCCCCGTCCTCGGCTCGGCGGACGCGGTCCGCGCGTTCTATCTCTTCGAGGCATCGCTCATGACCGTCATCGTGCTGGCGGGCTTCTGGCCGTTCTATGCCGGCCTGGTGGCAGGCGGCACCGTGCGGCATCCGGTGATCTACCTACATGCGGCCGTCTTCACCGGCTGGCTCGTGCTGATGATCTCGCAGGTGCTGCTGGTGTACGTCCGCAAAGTCCGGATACACCAGCGTGTGGGCCGGGCGGCGATCGGCTACGCGATCGCGCTGCTGGTGCTCGGCATTGCCGTGAGCATCATCCTGACGGTGGAGCGCGTGACGGCGGGCGAGAGCACCGTGGACGCCGCGGCCGGATTTCTCGTCCTGCCGCTCGGCGATCTGCTGCTGTTCGGCGGCCTGTTCGCCGCCGGGATCCACTACCGCCGCGCGCCGGCCACGCACAAGCGGCTGATGCTGCTGGCCACCAACGCGCTCGTGTTCCCGGGGGCCGCCCGCCTTGGTGACCCGTCGATCGCGATGATCTTCGGCCTCTGGTTTCTGCCGATCGTGCTGGCCATGGCGTTCGATCAGTTCACAACCGGCCGCATTCACCGCGTGTACTACATCGGCGTGGCCGTGATGCTCGTGTTCTTCATGCGCGTCGGGCTCATCGACGCCGAGCTCTGGCTCGCCATCGGCAGGCGCATCGTCGGCGCGTTCCTGTGAACAGGTCGCTGATAGAAGGAGGACCAGTGAAGCGAAGCGTATCCGTGCTCATCGCCATCGTGCTCGTGGCCACCGTCTCGATCTCCTCGCGCGCGCAGCAGACGCCGCCGATGACGTTCTTCATCACGAGCGCCGGGCCCGGACAGGGCGCCGATCTCGGCGGCCTTGCCGGCGCCGACGCGCATTGCCAGGCGCTGGCCAAAGCCGCGGGCGCCGGAGACCGCACGTGGCGCGCGTACCTGAGCACCACGGCCGCCGACGGCCAGCCGGCCGTCAACGCGCGCGACCGGATCGGATCCGGGCCGTGGCACAACGCGAAAGGCGTGCAGGTGGCCGCCGGCGTTGCCGATCTGCACAGCGAGAACAACAAACTTTCGAAAGAACACTCGCTCGACGAGAAGGGCGCGGCCGTCAACGGCCGCGGCGACTCGCCGAATCGCCACGACATCCTGACCGGCTCTCTGGCCGACGGCACCGCGTCGACCGCCGCCGGCGACACGACGTGCGGCAACTGGACGTCGAGCGGCGAAGGCAGCGCCCTGCTCGGCCATCACGATCGCCAGGGCGGAGGCGCAGATCCGACGTCATGGAACTCCGCGCACGGGTCGCGCGGCTGCAGCCAGGTCAACCTGCGCGGCACGGGCGGCGACGGACTGTTCTATTGCTTCGCGGCGCGGTAGGGCGGGTCCTGGTCAGCAGGTACGCGACGGCCCGGTTCACCGGTCGGGGAACATCCCGAACCGCCCGAACTCGTTGAGGTAGCGCGCGTCGCGTGTCAGCAGTCGTAGTCGAGATAGGTCGAGTGGCGATCCGAGCCATGGTCCATGGCGATATCGCGCCGCTCGTAGTCGAGGTGCAGCGCCGACATGATCATCGGCGCTGTGTCCTCCACCAGCCGCGCGGTCAGGGGATGGTCAGGCTCGGTCTGCAGCTCGGGGAACAGCTCCGAGAGCAGATAGTGCCGGCACGCCAGCTCCGGGAAATCGCCCAGCAGCTTCTCGCCGACGAGCCCGTGGTCGCTGAACAGCTGAATGCGCGGGGCGCCAGTCAGATTGTCGCCGAGCCCGATGTTCATCACGGCCAGGACGCAGTCGTACCGGCGGTCGGCGGCCGACCCGCGCACCTGGCAGCCCGAGACGATGTAGTCCGACGCCAGTCCGCCCCGGCCGGTGACCAGCTGATAGCGCTTGTGCGACGCGCCTCCCGGCCGGAAATGTGTGAAGCACACCCGGCCCCACTCTTTCGCCCGCACTTCGATCTTCAGCAGCGAATGTGACGTGCGCGGCACCGTCGCCACGCCAAAGCCGCCCGAGTAGCCGGCCGGCAGGGGCAGCCGGGCCGCGTCGATCACGCAGCTCTGGAACGGGCCCAGGCGCACCACGCCCTGGTCGACGAGCTCGGCCGGCCGCACGCGCTGCAGGACTTGCGGATCGTCGTCGGACTTCCAGTCGATATTGCCTCTGGCGCCGGCCGCAAAGGGCATCAGCCAGAGCGCTTCTTCCAGCCACTGGCTGGCGCTCAGATGCACGCGCGATTCGAGCGCGACGCCGCCGATGCGGCAGCCCGCGAAGAGCATCGGCGTGAACAGCAGCGCGTCGGCCGTGAAGTTGCCCGCCGGCCCGAACGGGGATGGACGCGCGGGTTTGACCGCCACATCCTGGAAGTGCAGCGGGTGCTCGACCGAGAAGGATCCTCCGGCCCGGCCCTTGATGAACGTGTAGCCGTACGAGATGGCTTCGCTGTCGTTGATCACCGCGACGACGCCGCCGGCCCGGAGCGCCGCGTCGGGCGCCGCCGGCGCCAGCGCCTCGCCGGGCGAGGCGGCCGGTTTCATGTCGCTGAGCGAGTACAGCGTGCTCTGACGCGGGCCTAGGCGGTAGCGCCGCTCGCCGACCGTCCGGCCGAGCCGGTCCACGACCCGCACCACGCCCGCCGATTCATCGTCATTCGGATTGAAGAGGGCGAGCGCGCAGTGATACTCGTCGAGCGCCGGGAACGGCATCGAGTAGAAGAAGCGTCCGCGCTGATCATCGGGCGCGATGGGGTGCGCATGGACGTTGTCGAAGTTGTGCGCGGAGTGCCAGCGGACGAACCCGGCGCTGAACAGGTCGCTCGAGTGGCTCGCGTTCTCGCCGCGCGGCGTCAGCTTCAGCCGCGCGCTGCCCCAGAACGGCTTGCCGTCGAGCACCTGGTCCATATCGATGATCGTGGGCCGCATGGCGGAGATCACCTGCTTGCGGCTGCCGTCGAGGCTGACCTCGCGGCCCGCGGCGTCGTACAGCATGACCTCGTACTCGGTTCCGTACTGCGCGTCACGGAATCCCTGGCTGCCGGGAAAATTGGCAGCCGTCAGCAGCAGCTCGGTAGAGAGGCCGAGCGCCGGATCGGAGACGACGAACGGCGCGGCGATCTCGAGCCCGCATCCGCGCGCGGCGGACACCTTGCCGGCCTGGATGGCGCTGGCCGTCAGCACCCGCATGGGCGCGGCCAGGCCCGCGCCGACCAGCCCGCCGGTCAGGCCCGCGAGGAACGTGCGGCGATCGAGGCCTTCCATGACGCCCGCCTTTCAACAAAAAAGAAAACCCGCGTTCAGCGAGGAGAACCGGGAGGGAGTATACGCTCGTCTTCGGGCGAGGGGAACCCTCGCGCGGCACGTACCCACCACACGATTCCCGCGGCGACCACGACCGCGATCAGCAGCCGCAGGGTGACCACCAGCGTGTCCGGATCCAGTACGGGCGACGGAAACTCGCGCAGCGCGCTCCAGCGGTCGGCCATCCAGTGCCACGCGACGTGAGCAATCAGCGCCGAGAGCACGATCGTGCCGATCCGCTCCCTTATGCCAAAACGGAACAGCAGCTCGAGCGCGGGCACGAGGACGATCAGCACGAGCACCTGGCCGAGCTCCACCCCGAGGTTGAACGAGAAGATCGACGTCAGCAGGTGCGCGCCGGCGAACTGCAGCGTTTCGGTCAGCGCGAACGAGAAACCGAAGCCGTGCACGAGGCCGAAGCCGAACGCGAGAATCACTCGCCGCGCCATCGTCGGGCTCGCCACCACGTTTTCGATCGCCATGAAGACGATGGAGGCGGCAATGAGTGTTTCGACGAGCGGGGAAAACCACAGCGCGTCGGGCACCAGCTTGAATGCTGCAGCGACGAGCGCGACCGAGTGCGCGGCGGTGAAGGCGGTGACGATGATGAGGAGAGGGCGCAGGCGGCGGAACGGGATCACGAGGCAGAGGAGAAAGAGCAGGTGATCGACGCCGTCGAGAATGTGAAAGAACCCGGACTGCGTGAAGCGCCAGGCCGCCTGGTGCCAGCGCGGGTGCAGCGGCACGAGGCCGGGGTCGCCGCGGAACTCGAAGCCGCGCACGCCTGGCGTGACTTGTCCGCCGGAGCCTCGGCGAAGGTGGACGACGCGGAGGGACGTCACGACGTCGATCCCGAGCCGCGCGAAGCCGGGCCTGATGGAGAAGCGGGACTGATCGGAGGCGATGGAATACTCGAGCAACACGTCGACGAGCGCCTGCGGCCACGGCAGGCCGGTGCTGGCCGGAAGCGTGCCGGACGTCACGTGCGCGAGCGCCTCGTCATAGGTGACGAAAGACCGATCGGAGGGCAGCGACACCCGCGCCGCCGCGACCGCGGGCGGCCCGAGGCGCGCGTCCTCTTCGAGGAGCTCGAGCGACGGCACGATCCAGCGCGCGATCGCGTCATGGAGCGCGGGCTCGGCGCGCGCGATGTCGAGCATACCGTCGCCGCGCTCCGGAAACTGGATGTCGCGCATGGCGGCGAGCGGCGCGCGCACGAGCACGTGCAGCCGATCGCCGTCCGCCTTCGCGAGCACGTGCACGGTGACATGCGGCGGGATGTCGTGCGCGGCCGGTGACGCCGGCGCCAGCAGCGCGAACACCGCGGCCAGCGCGCCTGGAAGGAAGGGCCGTCGCATGCCGCGCAGTGTATACTGCGCGCGGTTCGCCGGGGAACCTGGAGGGAACGAATGGCGCGTGCGCGGATCCGCTCGATCGGTGTGGCCTTCGCCGTCATCCTTGGCGGGGCCGTGTTTTCTGCTCAGGCGCCGCAGCCGCCTGCGTTCCAGGTCGATCCCTTCTGGCCGAAGCCGCTGCCCAATCACTGGCTGTTCGGGTCGATCACCGGCGTCGCCGTCGACGCCCGCAATCACGTCTGGGTCGTGCATCGCGGCGCTCCGTCGATGACGGCCCGCACCGAAATCGGCCTGGCGGCGAACCCGCCCACGGCTGAATCCTGCTGCCTGCCCGCGCCGCAGGTCCTGCAGTTCGATCCCGCCGGCAACGTCGTGAGCCATTGGGGCGGCCCCGGAGAGGGCTACGACTGGCCGCAGTCGCCGGGCGGCATCACCGTGGATGCCAACGGCGACGTCTGGATTGCCGCCGCGGGCCCGGCCGATCCGATCCCGGGCGGCCGCGCGGGACGCGCGGGCGGCGCCGGGCAGACGCCTCCACCGCCCGACGCGCACGTGTTGAAATTCAGCCGCGACGGGAAGTTCCTGCTGCAGATCGGCAAGCCCGGACAGACCAGCGGCAACGACGGGCTCCATCGCCCGATGGCCGTCGACGTCGACACCGCGGCCAACGAGGTCTATGTCGCCGACGGCCTCGGCAACCGCCGCATCGTCGTCTTCGACGCAAAGACGGGAGCCTACAAGCGGCACTGGGGCGCCAACGGCCCGACGCCGTTCAATGCGCCGGCATCCGTGAAGGTTTCGAAGGACGGCCACGTCTACGTGTGCGACCGCCGCAACAACCGCATTCAGGTGTTCCGCAAGGACGGCACGTTCGTCAAAGAGGCGGTCGTGGCGAAGGAGACGCGAGGCGAGGGCTCGGTCTGGAGCGTCGCGTTTTCCAGCGACCCGCAGCAGCGGCTGCTGTATGTGGCGGACGGCTCGAACCAGAAAGTCTGGGTGCTCGACCGGCAGACGCTCGCGACTGTCTCGAGCGTGGGCGCGGGCGGCCGGTGGCCGGGCCATTTCTACGGCGTCGGCAGCGTTGCCGTTGACGCAAGCGGCAATCTCTACACAGGCGAGACGTACGAGGGCAAGCGCCTGCAGAAGTTCGTCTTGAAGGGGACGCGATGAGCACGCGACGCAATCCTGCAATCGGCGCGGTTCTCCTGACGGTCCTGATCGGCCTCGTCGTGGCCGAGCGCGCGCTCGTGCGCTACGCCGCCGCCGAGCAGACGGTGCAGGCGCCGCGCTTCGAAGTCGATCCGTTCTGGCCGAAGCCGCTGCCCAACGGGTGGGTGCTCGGCATGGCCATCGGCGTCGCGGTCGACGCGAACGACCACGTGTGGATCGTGCATCGCGGCGACACGCTGTCGCAGCTCGAGGCGGCGGCCGATCAGAACCCGCGCACGGCATCGTGCTGCCGCGCGGCCCCGCCCGTGCTCGAGTTCGACCCCGAGGGCAACCTCGTCGGCCACTGGGGCGGCCCCGGCGATGGCTACGAGTGGCCGAGCTCGAACCACGGCATCTTCGTGGACTTCAAGGACAACGTCTGGATTGGCGGCAACGGCGCGAAAGACGCGCACGTGCTCAAGTTCACCAGGCAGGGCAAGTTCCTGATGCAGTTCGGCCAACAGGGCAAGACCGGCGGCAGCAACGACACGACGACGTTCGGGCGCGTGGCGAAGATCTACGTCGATCCGAAGGCCAACGAGGCGTACATCTCCGACGGCTACGGCAACAAGCGCGTGGCCGTCATCGACGCCGACACGGGCGTCTTCAAGCGCTTCTGGGGGGCCTACGGCAACACGCCTGACGATGCGAACCTCGGGCCGTACGATCCGGCGGCGCCGCCCGCGCAGCAGTTCCGCACGCCGGTGCACTGCGCTGACCTGTCGAACGATGGGCTGGTCTACGTCTGCGACCGTCCGAACGACCGCATCCAGGTCTTCAAGGCGGACGGCACGTTCGTCAAGGAAGTGATCATCGCGCCGAAGACGCTCGGCGACGGGTCGACGTGGGACGTCGCGTTCTCGAAGGACCCGGAGCAGAAATATCTGTACGTCGCCGACGGCAAGAACGAGAAGGTCTACGTGCTCGACCGGCAGTCGCTCGAGATCCTCACCAGCTTCGGCGACGGCGGCCGCCAGCCCGGACAGTTCTTCGCCGTGCACAGCATCGCCACCGACTCGAAGGGCAACATCTTCACGACGGAGACATACGAGGGCAAGCGCCTGCAGAAGTTCGTGTTCAAGGG
>DATKDT010000017.1:0-8792 GCA_035512575.1 Vicinamibacterales bacterium
GCGGCGCCTGCCGCGGCAAGGACCGCGCCCGTCCAGCGCGTCCAGCCTGGCAGCGGCATTGCCGACCATGCCATCCATGCCGGGTTCAGCATCCAGGCGATCAACCCGAACCAGAAGAGCGCGCCAGCCGGACGCAGCGTCACGAGGATGAACAAGCCCTCCTGACGCCGATCGAGCGCCTCGCCGGTCGACTGCGACGTGACTCTGTGATAAATGCCGATCGGCAGAATCGCCAGGAACACGAGGCCGAGGATGACGCGGAACGTCTGATCGTGGTCCACGCGGGATGATACACCCGCGATATCCGGCGCCGGAGCCTACTCTTCCCTGAGCGCGGTCAGCGGATTGAGCCGCGCCGCGCGCAGGGCCGGCACGCCGCAGGCGACGATCGCGATCAGCAGGAACATCAGCGCGATCACGGCGAACGTCGCGGGATCGGTCGGCTCGACGCCCACCAGCATCGAGCGCATCGCGCCCACCAGGAGCAGGGCCACGAACACGCCCACGACAATGCCGGCGGCGCTGAGCTTCAGGCCCTGCCCCACCATCATGCGGAAGATGCTGCCCCGTTCCGCGCCGAAGGCCATCCGCACGCCGATCTCCGCGGTCCGCATCCGCACGACGGTCGAGAGCACCGAGTACAGACCCACGGAGGCCAGCACGACGGCAATCGCCGCGAACACGCCGATGAGCAGCAGCGCGAAGCGCGTCTCGGCCTGGGCCTCGCGCACGAGCGCCTCGATCGGCTGGATTTCGATGGCGCCGACACGCGGATCCAGATCGCGCAGCGCCGCCTTCACCGCCCCGGCCAGCTGCATCGGATCGCCGGAGGCTCGCACCATCCACCGGTTCGCCGCGCCAAAGCCGAAGAAGCCGTCGGGCACGTAGACCGTCTCGCGCCCCTCCGACGCCAGCGTCGTGTGGCGCTGGTGATCGACGACGCCGGCGATGCGGTACGGCTGCGCCTCGGGCGAGTTGATCCGGAACAGCAGCGTGCGGCCGACCGCGGGGGCCGACCCGAACGCCTTGCGCGCGAGCACGCGGTCGATGACCAGCTCGCGCAGCTCGGGGCGGCTGTCGGCCTCGGAATAGGTGCGGCCTTCGATCAGCCGCGTGCGCATCGCGTCGAAGTAGCCCGGCAGCACGACCCGCACGTCGGCCTGCTGGAATTTCGCGGGATCGCTGGCCGCCTCTTCGGTGCCCCATCGCGCGTTCGCGATGCCGCCGTCGAGCGGAAACGGATTCGCGGCGGTCACCGCCGTGACACCCGGCAGGCCTTCGAGCCGCGCCTTCAGATCGCGCTGGAACGCCTGCCTGGCCTGCGGCTGCGGCAGCGGCAGGTTGGGCACGAGAAAGGTCAGCGCGCTCGACGTGTCGAACCCGGGCTCGGCGCGCTGCAGCGCGACGAAGCTGCGAATCATCAGGCCGGAGCCGACGAGCAGGACGAACGACAGGGCCACTTCGGCGATGACGACGCCGTTGCGAAGCCACCTGCCGCCGGCAAGACTGCCCTGGCGGCCGCTGCGGCGCAGCAGATCCATGACGTCGGGCCGCGAGGCGCGCACCGCCGGAATCAGGCCGAAGACGATGGACGAGAGCGCCGCGACCCCGGTCGCGAACAGCACGATGGGCGCATCGATCGTCACATGCTCGAGCCGCGGCAGATCCTCGGGACCGACGGCCACCAGCACGCGGATGCCGGCCCAGGCCAGCGCGAGCCCCAGCAGGGCGCCGCCGGCCGCCAGCACCAGACTCTCGGCCAGCAGTTGACGCACGATCCGGAGCCGCGAGCTGCCGAGCGCCGATCGCACCGCGAGCTCGCGCTCGCGCGCGGCCGCCCGCACGAGCATCAGGTTCGCGACGTTCGCGCAGGCAATCAGCAGCACGAAGACGACGGCGCCCATCAGGGCGAGAATCGACGGACGCACCTCGGCGACCAGGTCCTCGTGCATCGGCTCGACGCGCCAGTGGACGCCGGCCGTCTCCTTGATCGGAAACTGGCGCCGGAGATCGGCGGCAATCGCGTCGACCTGCCCCTGCGCGTCCGGGACCGTCACGCCCGGCTTCAGCCGCGCGATCACGCGGAGGAACACATTGATGCGCGACCCGGCGGCGAAGTCGATTGCCAGCGGCGTCCACAGGTCGACATGCTTCTCGATGTTGGTGACGTTGGGCGGATACAGCAGCGCGAAGCCGGGTTCGAGCACGCCGACGATGAGGAATCGCGGCGCCGGCGGCGGCGCGAGCTGCACCACCTGGTTGAGGATGGCGCGGTCGCCGCCGAAGCGGCGCTGCCAGAATTCATGGCTGATGATCGTGGGCTGCGTCGGAGGCGGCTGCTGTGGAGGCGGGCCTGCCGCGGCGCCCTGCGGGGCTTGCGGCGGCGCGGCCGGCGGCGTCCCCTCGGCCTCGGTGAAGTCGCGGCCCTCGACCACGCGCGCGCCGAGCACGCGAAACAGATTGGGCGTCGCGCCGCCGGTGCGTACGAGCTCGAAGTCGCCGTGCTCGGTCGGCAGCACCTGGCGCCCGGTCACCAGACTCGCCACCCCCGAGAACATCGTCCCCTGGGCGCGCAGATCGGCGAAGTCGGCCGGGGGAAACGGAAAGTCCTCGACGTTGCGGGCGCGCATGTCGCTGGCAATGTGCACCAGCGTCGACGGGTCCTGATACGGCAGTGGCTTCAGCAGCACCGTGCTAACGACGCTGAAGATGGCGGTGGTGACGCCGATGCCGAGTCCCAGAGTTGCGATTGCGGTAATCGCGAAAGCGGGACGCTTCCGGAACGACTTCAAGGCGTAGCCGAGGTCTTGCAGCAGATTCGTCATGTGCCTCCGGCCTCTTCGAGGTTTGACGGGACCCCCTTACAAAAGGATGGCCAACGGCCGTCGGCTGGTGACGGCGCGCGTGCGGCGAACCCACCACTCCGCCAGCGCCACCGTCGTCACGAAACCAATCCAGACTGAATGCCCGAACCAGGCCTCGGGCCCCTGGCGCGTGACCAGCAGCAGCACCGTGCCGGCGACCCTGACCATCGAGACGCCGATGGCCACGGCAAACATCCGGATCATCCATTCGCGGTGCCGGGTGACGTCGCCCCTGCGGATGGCGACGACCGCGCGGGAGAGCGCCACGAGAAAGAATCCGCCGAACAGCGCGATCGCCGACGCTTCCAGAGCCCCGCCGAAGGGCATCAGCAGGCCGAAGAAGAAACCGGAGAGCCCGATGGGGATCGCCATCGCGACGATCACCCGCCCCGACCACCTGTGCCAGCCGGGATGACGCGATCGGAGGCGGCGGGAGAACTGAAAGGGCGCGAGGAGCATGAAGACGGCCGCGGGCGCGACGTGCAGCAGCGTCGCCGTGGGGTACTGGTAGAACTTGCCGAGGAACCGGCGGTATTGGCGATGGATGTCGCTGTAGGCCTCCGTGCCGGGCTCCAGGCCGAGCAGCGTCGCCACGGCGTCCGTGCTGCGGGTGTCGAGCCGCGACAGAGCACGGACTTCGCCGGCGGGGGCGCTTCGTGTTTTGAACACGGTGACGCCGCGCCCGATCGAGCCGGCGAATCCGACGAGCGCCAGAAGCGCGACGCCCGTCCAGATCGCCCCAGCCGCCAGGCTCCGGTTCCCTGATGGGCGGGCCATGGCCGGCTATTCTACCCACGCCGATCGAGCAGGCCGGCCGTACGTGAGCCGGCGCCAGATCCACTCGACCGGTCCGAAGGGAAAACGCGAGAGCCAGAGCGCGCTGATCGGGATCTGCACGAGCACAATCGCCGCAGCGATGGCCATGGCCTGGGCGGCGCCGATGTTCCACCAGAGCCCGAAGCCGAAGCCGTACGAGAGCGCGACGCACACCACCGAGTGCATCAGGTAATTCGTCAGCGCCATGCGGCCGACCGGCGCAAATCGCTGCATCGCGCGGCGTCCGTCGACGACGAGCAGCGCCACCGTGGCGGCGTAGCCGAGGGCGAGCAGTGGGATGCCGATGCCCTGCATCGCGACGCCCAGCAACGCCCCCGGCGAGGGCGGCAGGTACGGCCAGTGCTGAAAGGCCCACGCGGCCGCGGCGTTCGCGGGAAGGCCAACGCCCCATCCGAGCAGTGCCCACCGCGCAAGCGTCGCGCGCTGCGCCTGCGGCGCGCGCGCGAGGCCGGTGCGCACCGTCCACAACCCGAGCACGAACATCCCCAGCACCTTCGGGAACCGCATCGTCGTGAACAACTCCATCCAGCGGCCAACCAGCAGCACCAGATTGCCGATGAAGGCGTCGACCAGGCCGCCGGTGCCCATGGCGGCGAAGATGGCGAGAATCTCGGGCGGCAGCGAGCCGGACGCGGACGGCGCGGCGCCGGCCCCCGCGAGCATCCAGATGACGACGATGACGAGATAAAGCGCGGTCGGGATGGCCAGCAGAATTACCGTCCATCGCCGCAGATCCCGATCGGACTTGCGCGCGAACCACGGCATCGTGAAGCCGAGGATGGCGTAGAGCATCAGGATGTCGCCGGCCCAGATGAAGAATGCGTGGATGGCGCCGATGGCGAGCAGGATCTTCAGGCGGCGCTTGAATCGCGGCAAGGCCGCGTCGCCGCCGCGCGCGAGCTGCAGGCCGAACCCGATGCCGAACAGCAGCGAGAAGACCGAATAGAACTTGCCCTCGACGAGGACGCGCTCGAGCAGGTGCGCGATGGCGTCGGCCCGCGCGATCGGCAGCGCGGCCGCGCGCTCGGGCGGCACGATGAAGATGCCGAAGAAGACGAGCACGTTGGCGAAGAGGATGCCGCCGACCGCGACGCCGCGCAGGACGTCGAGCGCATGGATGCGCTCGAACGCCTGCAGCGGGGCCTCAGGCGCGGCGACTGTTGACGTCACGCGCCCCGTTCATCACCGCTTGACCGCAATGCCCTGCACTTCGAACCGGGCGCCAAACAGCAGCGGCCCCGAGCCGATGAACGCGCGCGCCGGAAACTCCTTCTTGAAGAAGGTCCGGTAGACACTATTGAATGCCGCGTAATGCGAGACGTCCGAACAGAACACCTGTACGAACACCAGATCGTCCATCGTCATGCCGGCCTTCGCGAGCGTGTTTTGAATGGACGTGAGGACCGCCCGGGCCTCCGCTTCCGCCGTGTCGGGGACCTTCTGGTTGGCGTCGATGCCGATGTCGCCCGACAGATACAGCGTGTCGCCGATCTGCACGGCGCCGCTGAACGGCGGCAGCGTGGCGTCGGCAGGCGTGCGCGGCTCGATGTAGCGGCGCGTCTGCTGGGCGGAGGCGACGACACCACCGCCGGCCACGCACAGCGCCACAGCGAAGACTGCAAATGCTCGAATGGTCATGTGATCCTCATGAGGGTCGAGGGCGAAACAGGCGCGTCATACGGCGGCACATGATTCCATGGCGCGGGGGCCGGCGCAAGCGGCGCGCGTCACCCGCCGTCAGGACGTCGCACGAGCCGATGCCCGGCGTTCACGGGCCGCCGAGGCGCGACTCACCGGCACGGCCGCGGTGCGCCGTCCGCCACGCGAGATACGTAAACCCTCCGAAGAGAATAGCAAGGAGCGGAAACAGGCCGGCGGCAATGTACATCCCGACGTGTCCCAGCGAGCCCTCGCCGTCGAAGGTCAGCGCCGTGTAGATGAGCAGAATGCCGAAATACGTAAAGAAGGCCGCCGGGACGGCGCAGATGAGCGCGAGGACGCGAAAGATGACCGTTCGCACGCGCATCGGCACTACACGCCGATGACGTCCGTCAGCTCTTTCACGGCCGCTGCCGACTTGTTGAACGCAGCCTGCTCGTCGGCCGTGAGCTTGATCTGGATGATTTCCTCGACGCCGCGCGCGCCCAGCTTCACCGGGACACCCACGAACAGGTCATGCACGCCGTATTCGCCCTGCAGATAGACCGAGCACGGCACGATCTTCTTCTTGTCCTTGAGGATGATCTCGACCATCTCGGCGGCGGCCGACCCGGGCGCGTACCACGCGCTCGTGCCCACCAGCTTCGTGATCTCGGCGCCGCCGTTCGCCGTGCGGTCGTTGATCGCGGCGATGCGGTCGGCCGACATCAGCTCGGTAATCGGAATCCCGGCAACCGTCGAGTACCGCGGCAGCGGCACCATCGTGTCGCCGTGGCCGCCGAGGACGAACGCGTGTACGTTGTCGACCGAGACGTTCAGCTCCATCGCGATGAACGTGCGCATGCGCGCCGAGTCGAGCACGCCGGCCATCCCGATCACGCGCTCGCGCGGGAACTTGCTCAGCCGGTAGACGGCCTGGCACATCGCGTCGAGCGGATTGGCCACGGGCACGATGATCGTGTCCGGCGAGTACTTCACGATCTGCTCGGTGACCGACTGCATGATCTTGTAGTTGACGTTCAGGAGGTCGTCGCGGCTCATGCCCGGCTTGCGCGGCATCCCCGACGTGATGACGACGACGTCGGAGTCGGCCGTCTGCTTCCATCCTTCGTCGGTCGCGCCGTAGCCGACCACCCGGGCATCGGAGTTCTCGATCGGGCACGCCTCGAGCATGTCGAGAGCGACGCCGCCGGCCTTCGTCTCGGCAATATCGATGATGACGACATCGGCGAGCTCCTTGTCGGCAATCGCGCGCGCCACCGTGGCGCCCACATTCCCCGCGCCGCCAACAACTGTAACCTTGCGATTCATTCGTTCCGTCCTCTAGAGATTCCTGATCACTGCGTCCGCGAATTCGGACGTCTTCAGCTCCGTCGCGCCGTCGATCAGCCGGGCCAGATCATACGTCACCTGCTTCTGATCGATCGCCGCCTCGAGCGCGCGGGTGATGGCGTCGGCCGCTTCCGTCCAGCCCATGTAGCGCAGCATCATCTCGCCCGACAGAATCACCGAACCCGGATTGACCTTGTCGAGGTTGGCGTACTTCGGCGCCGTGCCGTGCGTGGCCTCGAAGACGGCGTGCCCGGTGACGTAGTTGATGTTGCCGCCGGGCGCGATGCCGATGCCGCCCACCTGGGCCGCAAGCGCGTCGGAAATGTAGTCGCCATTGAGATTGGGCGTGGCAATCACGTCGTACTCGGCCGGGCGGGTCAGAATCTGCTGCAGGAAGGCGTCGGCAATCACGTCCTTGACGATGAGACCGCCGGGCAGCCGGCACCAGGGGCCGCCATCCACCTCGACGGCGCCGAACTCCTTCTTCGCCAGCTCGTAACCCCAGTCACGGAAGGCGCCTTCCGTGAACTTCATGATGTTGCCCTTGTGGACGAACGTCAGGCTCTTGCGCGTGTTCGCGACCGCGAACTCGATGGCCGCCCGCACCAGCCGCTCGGTGCCCTCGCGCGAGATCGGCTTGATGCCAATCCCCGAGCTGCCGGGAAACCGAATCTTGCCGAACAGCTTCGGGAACGCCTTCTTGAAGACCTCGCGGAACTGCTCAGCCTCGGGCGTGCCGTCGCGAAACTCGATGCCGGCATAGATGTCCTCCGTGTTCTCGCGGAAGATCACCATGTCGACCAGGTCGGGGCGCTTCACCGGTGTTTCCATGCCGCGGAAGTAGCGCACCGGCCGCAGGCACACGTACAGATCGAGCTCCTGCCGCAGCGCCACGTTCAGCGACCGTATCCCGCCGCCCACCGGCGTCGTCAGCGGCCCCTTGATGCCGACAAGATATTGACGGAACGCGTCGAGCGTCGCGGCAGGCAGCCACTCGCCCGTCTGGTTGAACGCTTTTTCGCCCGCGAGCACTTCCATCCAGGCGATCCGCCGGCGGCCACCGTAGGCCTTCTCGACGGCCGCGTCGAAGACGCGCACGCTCGCGCGCCAGATGTCAGGTCCGGTGCCGTCCCCCTCAATGAAAGGGATGACTGGATAGTCGGGAACCTGGAGTCCGGCGCTGCCGCGCGTGATGCCTTGACCTTGTACGTTTTGACTGTTCGCCACACTGCTCCGGTATACGCGCCGTTAGGTCACGTCCCTGCGCGCTGGTTGTGAGTTGTTCACAGAAACTGTGGAAAAGTCTGTGGAAAAGGAACGCCCCGCGTGAGATCTGCCGCATTTCATGCGGACGATCAGCGGATTGCACAAACGTTGTGCGAATTTCTGCGTCACCACTGCAATGAGAGACGCAAAACCGTGCCAAGCGTCAGATCAAAAACGTCAACGCCCTCGAAGCTCACGCTGTCGACGCGATAACGTCCGTCGATCACGTCGCCCGTCTTCACGTAGTGGAGCATTTCGCGCAGCGACACGACGGCTGTCAATCCGCCGGCGCCGGTATCGGCGATGCCGGCCAGCGACGGCACGGGTGCCGGAATAACGGCATTCGGAAGTTCGGCAGGTCGGGGTTCGGCAGGTCGGGGTTCAGAAGGTCGGCGTTCGGCCGCGCGGCGATCCGCGAATGCAAAAGGATTACGCGCCGGCGTGCGCGCGAGCGCGGCGGCGTGCGTGCGCGCCGCAAGCCGTCCGATCTCCGAGTCGAGATCGATCGAAACCGGCGGCAGGCCGGCCGTGCCGGCGGCCGTCGCCGCGGCCCGCGGCGGGGCGGCCTGGTCAGCGGCCGACGAGACGGCCCAGGACGACAGCAGCGCCGCCGAAACCAGCCATCCAGCCGTGAAAGCCCTGGGACTCATTGCTCGAACGCTCGATTCTAAATCAACAAATCAACAAATCACCAAATGGTGCTAGGATTGTCCGTGCCCCCTCTTTCCGTACCCGGCACACGCGCGTCCGCGCTCAGCACCATCATCGTCATTCCGGCTCGATATCACTCGACCCGGCTTCCTGGGAAAGTTCTCTCTGATATCGCCGGCCAGC
>DATKDT010000018.1:0-4104 GCA_035512575.1 Vicinamibacterales bacterium
GTGGGGCAGTGCGCCGTGCCCTCGTCATTCGACACGGTCGAGAACTGGCTGCGCGGGCAGTGGACGATGAAGTGTGCGCGTGGGGATGTGCGGGTGTCGATCACGCTGGCGCCCACGATGCCGCCGCGCGTGCAGCATCTCGACGTCAGAACGGCGCCCGCAGGCGCGGGCGGCCCGGCATCCGCCTGCCGGATGTAGCCGCCGTGTTTTCGCAGGCGTCCAAAGCGCGCCTCACGCGTCGCGATGCGGGCCGGTTCGCCACGGCGTCCCTGTTCGATCGCGTCGGCCGCGCGGTCTGCGAGGCCGGATGTCTGCCGCGCAAGGAGCTCTACGAGGCATGGGAGGTTGCACGGCGCGCCCGGCGCCGCTTTCGCGGCGGCCGCGTGGTGGATCTCGCCGGCGGCCACGGCCTGCTCGCGCACGTGATGCTGCTGCTCGACGACTCCTCGCCGGAAGCCGTGGTCGTTGACGCGGCGCTGCCGGCGTCGCGCGTGAAGGTGCACGAGGCGCTGGCCGCCGCATGGCCGCGCCTGGCCGGCCGCGTCAGGTATGTGGAACAGGATGTCGCACGCTTCGACGTTGCCGCCGGCGACATCGTCGTCTCGAGCCACGCGTGCGGCGCATTGACCGACCGCATCCTCGCACAGGCGGCGGACGCCGGCGCGCGCCTGGCCGTGCTGCCGTGCTGTCAGGATTTGGCGAGATGCGATGCGGGTGCGCTGGAAGGGTGGCTCGACGGCCCGCTGGCCGTCGACGTCATGCGCGCCGTGCGGCTCGAGGCGCGAGGCTATCGCGTCTGGACGCAGACGATTCCCGAGGCCATTACCCCGAAGAACCGCCTGCTGATGGGATCTCCGCGTTGACGGCCGTGCCGGATGTAATATCCGGCATGCGCCACCCACGCCTTCTTTCTCTCGTCCTCGCGGTCGTCGCCGCATTTGCCTCCACGTACTCGCCTTCCGCGCAGGTTGTCGCGAAGAAGGCACTGAGCATCGACGACTACCCGACATGGCGCAGCATCAACGCTGCTGAGATCTCCGGCGACGGCAAATGGGTGGCCTACGTGCTGCAGCAGACGAACACGCTGCCGGCCGAGGCGAAGCCGGTCGTGCACCTGGTGAAGCTCGAGACGAACGAGGACATCGCGATCGCCGACGCGACGGCGCCGGCGTTCTCGGCCGACTCGCGGTGGGTCGCGTATCAGGTCGACCCGGGCGCCGCGCGCCGCGGACGCGAAGGACGCGGCGGCTCGGCACCGACCGCGCCCGCGGTCACAACGCCGCCGCCGGCGGGCACGCCGCCGGCACAGGCCGCGCGAGGAAACGCGGGTCCCATTCCGCCGCGCCGCGTCGACCTGCGCAACCTCGCGACCGGCGAGGTTCGGTCCTGGCAGGAGATCGAGTCCTTCACCTTCTCGCCCGCATCCACGCACCTGGTGCTTCGCCGGAGGCCGGCCGAGGCCGGCGAGGGCCGTGGAGGCCGCGCCGGCGGGGCCGCGCCTGGCGGCGCGCCCGCCGCAGGCAGAGGAGGCGGGCGTGACGAACCGGCAGGCCCGCGCGGAGTCGACGTCATCCTGGTCGACCTCGGCACGGGTCGTCATCAGCTGCTCGGCAGCGTGGCCGACATCGCGTTCAATCGCTCTGGCGGACTGCTCGCGTACACCGTCGACGCCGCCATCAAGGACGGCAACGGCCTCTTTGTCTTCGACACCCGAACCGGACGCGTGACAGCGCTCGATAACGACGCACGGCGCTATAACCGGCTTGCGTGGAGCGAGGACGGCACGGCGCTCGCCGTGCTCAAGGGCCTCGACGTCGAGAAGATGCGGGAGCGCGACAATCTGCTCATCGCCTTTCCGGACGTGCAGACGGCAATCTCCGGCCCGGCTCCCGTACAACCGGTCATGCTCGATCCGTCGAAGGCAGGCACGTTTGCAAAAGGCTGGGTGATCAGCGACCGCGCGCCGCTCGGCTGGAGCGAAGACAACGGGCGCGTGTTCTTCGGCATGAAGGAACAGATCGCGACGCCGCCGTCCGACGATCGCCGGATTCGCGACGAGGTCACCGACGTCGACATCTGGAATACGGCCGACGAGCGCATCCAGTCGGTGCAGATGATTCGCGCCGACGCCGATCGCAATTTCACCTTCCGGCAGGCCTTCGACGTGCGCGACGCGCGCTACGTGAAGCTCGCGGATGTGACGTTGCGGGAGCTGGAGATTGCGCAGGATGGCCGGTGGGCGGTGGGGCGCGACGTGCGCGGCTATGTGAGCGACCACGCGCACCCCGCGGCGGATTTCCATCGCGTCAACACGTCGACCGGCGAGCGCACGCTGATGCTCAAGGGACAGCTGGCCGGGCGCCACGCGCCCGGCATCGCGCCGGATGGCCGTCACTTCCTGTACTGGAAGGACGGCAAGTACCACGTCTACGACCTCGACGCGGGCGCGACGAAGACCCTGGGCGGCCGCGCCGCGGTGAGCTTCGCGGACAGCGAATTCGATCACCCGGGTCCCCGGCCGCCGTATGGCCTGGCCGGCTACGCGGCCGACGGCAGCGCGGCGATCGTCCAGCACAAGTACGACCTGTGGCGGCTGCCGCTCGACGGATCGGCGGCGGTGAATCTCACGGGCGGCGCCGGCGGCAAGCACGAGATTCGCTTCCGGCCGGTGCGCATCGAGCCGATCGATCCGCTGCTGCCGCCTGGCCCTCGGAACCGGCGCGGCACCTTCGATTTGTCGAAGCCCGTGACGCTCGCCGCGTACGGCGAGTACACCAAGACGTCTGGGTTCTATGAGCTCTCGAACGGCACGCTCACCCCGCTGATCTACGAGGACGCGGTGTTCACGACGCCCGAGAAGGCCGCGAAGGCCGATACGTTCCTGTTCACGCGGCAGACGTTCACCGAGTATCCCAATCTGCGCGTGGCCGGGCCGGGATTCAAGGACGCGAAGGAGATCACCGACGCGAATCCGCAGCAGGCTGACTACCTGTGGGGCCGCCGCGTGTTGTTCGAGTACCGGAACAAGGCCGGCGTCAGGCTTCAGGGCATTCTCGCGCTCCCCGATGACTATCAGCCGGGAGAGAAACGCCCGATGCTCGTGACGTTCTACGAGAAGAACTCGCAGAACATGCATCGCTACAGCGCGCCCGCCTACCTGTCAGGCATGGGGTCGTCACCGATGGAGGCCGTGAGCCGCGGCTACATCACGATGCTGCCTGATGTGCACTTCACGACCGGCCGATCGCACACCGACATGCTCGAGTGCGTCGAAGCGGCGACCCGGAAGGTGATCGAACTGGGCTATGCCGATCCAAAGCGGATTGGCGTCACCGGCCACAGCTACGGCGGCGAGGGCGCGGCGTTCATCGGCACGCAGTCGAAGCTGTTTGCCGCGGTCGGCATGGGCGCCGGCGTCACCGATCTGTTCTCGGATTTCAGCCAGAACTGGGGCTGGTCGTATCAGGTCACGGGCGGAAGCGGCGCGAATGGATCCAACTATTACCTGTATGGCCAGGGCCGGTGGGGCGTGTCGCCCTGGGAGAACCCTGAGCTGTACCGCTTCGAGTCGGCGCTGTCGCACGCCAACAAGGCCGCCGCGCCATTCCTGATCATGCACGGCACGGCCGATCCCACCGTGGCCTTTGCGAACGCGCTGGGTTTCTACAACGCGCTTCGTTTCAATGGGAAGCAGGCGACCTTGCTGGCGTATCCGAACGAGGGGCACGGGCTGCGCGGCATCGCCAACAGGAGGGATCTCACGATCCGGTTCTTCCAGTTTTTCGATCACCACCTGAAGGGCGCGCCGGCGCCGACGTGGATGACCGAAGGCGTGCCCTATCTCAACAAAAAATAGGGACAGACCCTATTTTTTACATCTTGTTAATCCGGTACAGCTTCGTCTGCGTGCGGATGAACAGGGCGCCGTCCGTGGGCGCCGGCGTGGCGAGGCTCATTTCGCCGAGGCTGTTCTTCGCGATCTCGTCGTACGTGTCGCCGGCGCGCAGCACGAACGTGTCGCCGTCTTCGCTCTGCAGGTAGATGCGGCCGTCGCTGGCCAGCGGCGAGCTCGAGAACGTCTGGCCGCCGCCGCCCACGCGCGCC
>DATKDT010000019.1:0-45859 GCA_035512575.1 Vicinamibacterales bacterium
AGGTGATAGAACATCAGGCCGCCTCCGCTTTCAGGCGCGCGACGACGCGGTCGACGCGGATGCCGCGCGATCCCTTGACCAGCACGACGTCGCCTGGCCGCACGCGCGCGACGGCCGCGTTCGAGGCCTCGTCCGCGGTGGCGACGTGCTCCACGGCGTCGGACGGCATGCCCGCCTCGCGCGCGGCGCGGGCCATCGCGTGTGCCGGCGCGCCGCCGACCGTCACCAGCCATGCGAGGCGCGCATCCGCGGCCGCGCGACCGCACTCTTCGTGCAGGCCTTCGGCGTGATCGCCGAGCTCCAGCATTTCTCCGAGCACCGCCGCGCGCCGTCCCGTGCTGGTCGCGCCGAGCGCGGCCAGCGACTGCAGCAGCGCCGCCGGGCTCGAGTTGTAGGAGTCGTCGACGATCGTGACGCCGTTCGGCTGGCGGACCACTTCGCCGCGCGTGGCCGCGGGCGCCAGGGCGCCGACGCGGCGCGCGATTTCGTCGAGCGGCACGTCGAGCTCGATGGCCACGGCAACGGCGGCCAGCACGTTCATCAGGTTGCCGAGTCCGACGAGCGGCACGACCACGTCGAACGATCCCTTCGCCGTCTGGATGGTGGCGGCGGTGCCCTCGATGCCGCGCGACGTGACGGCGTGCGCGCGGACGTCGGCGCCCTCCGACAGTCCGAACGTCACGACGCGTCCCTGGAACGTGCCGGCGTGCGCCGCGATCAGCGGATCGTCGGCGCCGGCGATGAGACAATCGCCGGGGCGCGGCCGCTCGAGAATCTCGGCCTTGGCCTCGGCAAGCTCGTCGCGCGAGGCGAAGAAGCCGATGTGCGCGTTCCCGACGTTGGTCCACACGCGGATCTCAGGCTCCGCGAGCGCGACCAGCGTGCTGATCTCGCCCTTGTGGTTCATGCCGAGCTCGACGACCGCGACATCCGGGCCGGCCTTCAGCTCGGCGAGCGAGAGCGGCAGGCCGATGTGATTGTTCAGATTGCCGCGGTTGCGGAACACGTCGTAGCGCGCCTCGAGCAGGCCCGCGGCGATCTCTTTCGTCGTCGTCTTGCCCGCGCTACCGGTGATGGCCACGACCATGGCGTGCGAGGCACGCCTGATTTCGCGTCCGATGGCCTGCAGCGCCAGGAGCGTGTCGGGGACGGCAATGACGCAGACATCCTGCGGCGGCTCGATGGCCGACGTCTCCCGCACGAGCACGCCTGCCGCGCCGCGCGCGGCCGCGTCGGCGAGAAACGCGTGGCCGTCGCGCTGGCCGCCTTCGAGCGCGATGTACAGCGCGCCCGGCTCGAGCGTGCGCGTGTCGACCGAGATGCCCGAGACGATCGTCGACGGGTCGCCGGCGGCGAGACGGCCGCCGGCCGCCTGCGCCAGCCACTCCGCGGTGAGATCGAAGGCCGCGCCCATCAGACCCTCGACCCGCTGCGGCGCCGCGCGAGCGCGTCGCCGGCCATCTGCACGTCGTCGAACGGCAGCGTCCGTTCGCCGATCACCTGGTACTTCTCGTGGCCCTTGCCGGCGATCAGCACCAGGTCGCCGGGCTTCGCTTCCTTGATCGCGCGGTCGATCGCCTGCCGCCGGTCGACGATTTCGATCACGGCGCCGGGCTCGCGCGCCATGCCGCGCCGGATCTCCTCGATGATGCGCTCAGGGTTCTCGCTGCGCGGATTGTCAGACGTCACGATGACGAGATCGCTCAGGCGCGCGGCGACCGCGCCCATCAGCGGCCGCTTGGTGGCGTCGCGATCGCCGCCGCAGCCGAAGACGGTGATGACGCGCCCTTTCGCGAGCGGCCGCGCCGTCTCGAGCAGATTCTTCAGCGCATCGTCGGTGTGCGCGTAGTCGACGACCACCCGGACGTCGTCGGAGGGCGACGAGGCCATCTCGAAGCGTCCCGGCACGGCCTCGAGACCGGCGAGCCCGCGCTCGATCGCGTCGAACGGCAGATCGAGGGCGACGGCGGTCGCGGCCGCCGCCACGATGTTGTAGGCGTTGGGCCGGCCCACGAGCGGCGACCGGAGATGCAGCGTGCCGCGCGGCGTCGTGAGGTCGAACGCCAGCCCGTCGAGCGAGTAGGAGACCTGACCGGCTTTCACGTCCGCGGACTTGTCAAGGGCGTACGTCAGCGGCCGTCCGACGGCGGCCGCGAGATCGGCGCCGCGTGGATCGTCGACGTTGATGATGGCCGGCGCGCCGTCCGGCAGCAGCTCGAACAGACGGCGCTTGGCGGCGAAATAGCGCTCCATGTCGCCGTGGAAGTCGAGATGATCGCGTGTCAGGTTCGAGAAGACGCCCGCGGCGAACCGCACGTCGTCCACGCGGTGCAGCGCGAGCGCGTGCGACGACACCTCCATCGCGCATGCGCCGAGGCCGCGATCGACCATCTCGCGCAGCAGCCGCTGCAGATCGGGCGCTTCGGGCGTGGTGCGGGCGGCGTCGCGCTCTTCGTCGCCGATCCGCGTCGAGACGGTGCCGATGCGGCCGCAGCCGATGCCGGCCGCGTCGAAGATCGCGGCCAGCAGATAGGTGGTGGTGGTCTTGCCGTTGGTGCCGGTGACGCCGACGAGCGTGAGCTGCTCGCTCGGACGTCCGAAGAACACCGCGGCCAGTTCGGCGAGCGCGGCGCGCGCGTTCGACACCGAGAGCCAGACCGGCCCGGCCGGCGGGTCGGCGGGCGCGGGCCCTTCGGCGATGACGGCAATCGCTCCGCGCCTGGCGGCGTCGGCGGCGAAGCGCGCGCCGTCGGCGTGCTCACCCTTGAGCGCCACGAAGATCGCGCCCGGCACGACGTCGCGCGAGTCGTACGCGATCGACGCGACGCGGCGATCCGCGAGCCCGCCGCTGTCGGCCAGGCCCGGAACCGTCAGCGCCCGCGACGCGCGGACCAGATCGCCGAATGTCACCGTAGGCCGTCTCCACGGTCGCGGCCCAGACGCAGCAGGCTCCAGCCGCCGCGCTCGAGCGGCGTGCCGGCCTCCGGCTGTTGATCCACGACTATCCCCGAGCCCTCCATCCGCGCCGACACGCCGAGCCGCCCGAGCACGCGCAGCGCTTCGCGCGCGCCGAGCCCGCGCAGATCCGGCATGAGGCCGAGATTGGCCGCGGGCGTCAGCGACGCCAGAATCGACGTGCGCGCCGCCGCGGGCGCCGCGTCGGCCGGCGGCAGCGACGCGAAGATCGGCGGAATCGGATCGATGGTGCGCGGCACGCCCAGATGGCGTAGCGACGCCTCGGCGATGCGCTTGAAGACGGGCGCGGCCACGGCGCCGCCGAAGCCCTGGCCCGTGCGGCCCGAATCGATCACGACGAGAATCGTGAGCGCGGGCTTGCGCGACGGCACGAAGCCGACGAACGACCCGTTGTAGTCGGACTTGGAATATCCGCGTCCCCACTCGAGCGTCTTCGCGGCGGTGCCCGTCTTGCCTGCGACGCGATAGCCGTCGACGCTCGCGGCTTTCGCGGTGCCGCGCTCGACGACGCTCTCCATGATGGTGGTGAGCGTGCTGGCGGTGGACGGCGCGATGGCCTGGCGCAGCACCTTGGGCGACACCGGATGCCTGACACCGTCGCGGATCATCGCGCGCACCAGGTGCGGCTCGAGCAGGCGGCCGCCGTTCGCGACCGCGCTCACCGCCGTCGCCATCTGCAGCGGCGTGACACCGATCTGGTAGCCCATCGACACCGACGCGATCGCGTTGTCGTCCATCCGCGCCGCGGGCCACACGATGCCGCGGCTCTGGCCGCGGAAGTCAGGGGCGAGCGCCTGGCCGAACCCGAAGCGATCGACGTACCGGTGCAGCCGATCGGGCCCCAGCTGCAAGCCCGCCTTGATCGCGCCGACGTTGCTCGACTTGACGATGACGTCCTCGAACGACAGCACGCCGTACGTGCGCAAGTCGCGCACCGTGCGCCAGCCGCCGATCGTGATGTGGCCGGGCGCGCAGTCAATCGGATCGGAGGGCGACAGCACACCTTCCTCGATCGCGGCCGACGCCGTGACGATCTTGAACGTCGAGCCGGGCTCGTAGATTTCCTGAATGGCGCGGTTGCGGCGCGTGTCGGCCGGCACGCGGTTGTAGACGTTCGGGTTGAACGTCGGGTAGTTGGCGAGCGCCAGAATCTCGCCCGTGCGCGGATCCATGACGATCGCCGTGCCGCCGGCCGCGCGCGTCTCGTCGACGCCGCGCTTCAGCTCGCGCTCGGCGATGTTCTGAATGTACTGATCGATCGTCAGCTCGAGCGTTGCGCCGGCGGTCGGCTCGAGCTCGACGCGGCTCTGCACGGCGTGCTGCCGCGCGTCCACCTGCATGCGGATCTTCCCGTCGCGCCCCTTGATGAGCGTGTCGTAGGCCTGCTCGACGCCGCCGAGGCCGTTGTTGTCGATGCCGACGAACCCGAGCACATGCGAGGCCAGGTGCAGCTTCGGGTAATAACGCTTGGTCTCCTGGATGAAGTTGATGCCGGGCAGATCGAGCTCGGCAATCCGGCGGGCCTCGTCAGGCGAGACGTTTAAGCGGCGCAGGTACGCGAACGCGCCGCGCCCCTTGAGGCGCCGCAGAATCACCGCATGCTCGTCGGCGCTGCACTCGAGCACGGCGCAGACGGCGTGCGCGGTCGCCTCGGGCTCCGTGACCTCGTACGGCACCGCGACGAGCGAATCGGCATCGACGCTGAAGGCCAGCACGTTCCCGTTGCGATCGAGGATCTCGCCGCGCCGCGCCGGCGCCAGCACTTCGTCCTGCTGCTGGCGCGCCGCGCGCTGCTCGAGCGCATCGTGCTGCACCACCTGATACCAGAACAGCCGCGCCTCGATGACGGCCGTCCAGCACGTCACGCCGATCACGGCCACGAGCAGGCGCGCCTTGACGATGCGCCGCCACTCACGGTCGGCCTCGAGCTCGGGCGCAAGCGACGCCTCCGCCGGGCGGACGCCCGCCGGCAGCAGCTGCGCGAGCGCGGCAAGCCGATCGCGCACGCTCATCGCGACGCCACCACGGCGCTGCCGGCACGCGCCGGCGGCTCCACGCGCTCGATCACCACGGTGGCGCCGGGCGCCGGCGGCACCATGTGCAGTTTCTCAATCGCGATGCGCTCGATCCGGCTCGGCGACAGCAGCGACTCGATTTCGAGCTGCAGCTTGCGCTGGATCTCCACCTGCTCCGCCCGCTCGCGCTCGAGGCGCTCCATGTCGTAGCCGTTCCGGAGCAGTACGAAGTGCTGCCAGGCCGAGAACAGCAGCACGCCCACGAGAAAGCCGCCCACCAGCATCCACCGCCACAGCTCGCGATGGCGCTGATGATCGACCTCGCGGACGATCGGGTTGTTCCTGACGTCTTTGCGAATCTGATATTCGAAGTCGACGCTGCTCATGCGACCCTTTCCACCGCGCGGAGCTTCGCGCTGCGCGCCCGCGGATTGCCGGCCACTTCGCCGTCCGTGGCGGTGACCGGCTTTTTGGTGAGCACTCGGACGAGCCCTTCTCCCCGGATCAAACCCTCGCCTTTGGCGAGCATGCGCATCGTGTGCTTGACGATGCGGTCCTCGAGCGAGTGGAACGCAATGACCACGAGCCGCCCGCCTGCGCAGAGCGCGCGGGCCGCGTCGGCGATGAACGTGTCGAGACCGTCGAGCTCGCGGTTCACCCAGATCCGCAGCGCCTGGAACGTGCGCGTGGCCGGATCGATCCGCTGATACGTGCCGCCCCCCGCCGCGCGCCGCACGATCGACGCGAGCCGCGCCGTCGTCTCGATGGGCGCCTCGCGCCGGGCCTCGACAATGGCGCGGGCGACGCGGCGCGATTTGCGCTCCTCGCCGAACCGGTAGATCACGTCGGCCAGCTCCTGCTCGTCGACGACGGCGAGCATCGACGCGGCCGTCTCGCCGCGCGTGGGATCCATGCGCATGTCGAGCGGGCCGTCGGCGCGGAAGCTGAAGCCGCGGGCCGGCTCGTCCAGCTGCATCGAGCTCACGCCGAGATCGGCGAGCGCGCCGTCGACGGCGCCAATCCCGCGTTCGGCCAGCACGGCGGGCAGGTCGCGATAGTCGGCATGCACCAGCACCACGCGATCCCCCCAGTGTGACAACCGCTCACCCGCGAGCTCCAGCGCGCGCGGATCGCGATCGAGCCCGATCACCCGCCCCGCGCCGGCCTCGAGCAGCGCGGCGGCATGGCCCCCGAGCCCGAGCGTGCAGTCGACGAACGTGCCGCCCCGCGACGGCTGCAACAGGGCGACGGTTTCCGACAGCAGCACCGGCGCATGCGCCGGCGTCAAATACCGAACTCCGCCAGCGCCCGCGCGTCGTCGTCGGTGAACGGATCGCGCTGCATGCGCGACAGGAACCGCTCGTGGTTCCACACGTCGAGATAGTCGTACTGTCCGAGCACGTCCACTTCGCCGGTCATGCCGGCCGAGTCGCGCAGGCGCGGATGAATGAGGACGCGGCCCTGGCTGTCGAACTCGGCGACCTGGCCGAAGTAATTCACGCGATCGAGAAACTTGATGCGCGCCGGATGCGTGGAGGGCATCCGCGCGAGCCGGGCCTCGCGTTCGAGCCAGACCGGCATTGGATAGAGGCTTACCGACTCGCCCGTTAGGCTCGTGACGAACAATGACGAGCCGTGCTGTTCCTCCACGAGCGCCCGGAAGGCGGTCGGAAGCTTGAGCCGGCCCTTGTCATCGATCCGGGCGGAATGGTTGCCCCGCAGCACCTTTCGCTCCACTTTGCTCCAGAAATTTCCACCGCGATAGTAGAGAAAGGGCGCACAGGAGTCAACCGCAATCTCCTGAGCCATATAGACTTACGTATTATTTTCGCCCCCGAACAGACGGCGAAGCACGCGTCTCGATGAGCAGCCGCGTGCTAGGATGAGCACCTCGCCCACATGGCAGAGCCCGGCGACATCTCCATCGTCATCCCCGCATTCAACGAAGCCGAGATCGTCGGCCAGGTCGTCGTCGCCATGGCCGGCACGGCCCCGTGGCGCGAGATCCTGGTGATTGACGATGGGTCGACCGACGACACGGGCGGCATCGCCGAGGCGGCCGGCGCGCGCGTCGTCCGGCATCCCTACAACAAAGGCAACGGGGCGTCAGTCAAGACGGCCATCCGGAACGCCACGGGCGAGTACGTGCTGATCGTCGACGGCGACGGACAGCACCGGCCCGCCGACGCGGCGCGCGTCGCGGCGGAGCTCGGGCGGTACGACCTGGTGGTGGGGGCGCGCACGGCGGGCCAGGCCTCGCGCACGCGCGGCGCCGGCAACAGGCTGTTGAACTGGCTCGCGGGCTATCTGTCAGGGCGCGACATTCCCGACCTGACGTCAGGCCTGCGCGGCGCGCGGCTGACGATGCTGCGCGAGTTCATCCACCTGCTGCCCAACGGGTTCTCCACGCCGACCACGACGACCATGGCCTTCCTCAAGGCGGGCCACAACGTGACGTTCGTGCCTGTCGAGGCGCAGCGGCGTGTCGGCCGCTCCAAAATCAATCTGTCGCGCGACGGCATGGGCTTTCTGCTGATCCTGCTGCGCGTCATCACGATTTTCAGCCCGCTGCGGATCTTCCTGCCGATCAGCCTGGCGTGCCTCGCTGTCGGGGTGGGCTACGCGATCTTCACCATCATCACGGAGCTGCACATCACGAACACCTCCGTGCTGCTCATCATCCTGTCGGTCATCATCTTTCTCGTCGGCCTCGTCTCGGAACAGATCTCGGCGCTGCGGTTCGAAGGCCGATCGTGACGATCGAGACGGCGGCGGCGCCCGGCGCCGCGCGCGTGCTGGTCGTGGTGCCGACCTACAACGAACGCGGCACGCTGCCGGAGCTGCTGTCCGGCATCACGGCGCACGATCGCTTCGACGTGCTGGTGGTCGACGACGCGTCGCCCGACGGCACCGGCGCGATCGCGGACGCATGGGCGGCGCGGATGCCGGGGCGTGTCGACGTGCTGCACCGCGAGGGGGCGCGTGGTCTCGGCCGCGCGTACGCTGACGGCCTGGCGCGCGCGCTCGAGCGCGGCGCGCCGGTGATCGTGCAGATGGACGCCGACCTCTCGCACGATCCGCAGTATTTGCCCGATCTCGTGGAGGCGCTCGACGGCGCGGATCTCGCGATCGGATCGCGTTACCTGAACGGCATCAGCGTCGTGAACTGGCCGCTGCGGCGGATTGCGCTCAGCACGTTCGCCAACCGGTACATCCGCGCGGTGACGGGCCTGACGGCGCGCGACTGCACGAGCGGGTACCGGTGCTGGCGCCGCGAGACGCTGGCGCGCGTGCCGCTCACCGGGCTCGCGTCGAACGGATACGCCTTTCTCACGGAGATGCTCTTTCACGCCGCGAAGAACGGCGCGCGCATCGTGGAGCGGCCCATCGTCTTCGTCGAGCGGCGCGAGGGCGTCTCGAAGCTCGACGGCCGCGTGCTCGCCGAGTCGGTGCTGACGCCGCTGCGCCTGGCGGCCTCCCGCGGCCGGATACGGAACGCGCAGGCGCGCGCGTCGTCTAAGTTCCCAGGAGGACGGACGTGAGCTTGTATCGATCGCGCGACGAACGGATGCTGGGCGGGGTGATCGGAGGCATCGCGAAATCGCTGGGCTGGCCGGTCACCCGCACGCGTGTCGCCTACGTGCTGCTGTCGGTGCTGTCGGCCGCCTTCCCCGGCACGATCGTGTACATCGTGCTCTGGATCGTCATCCCCGAAGAACCGTTGACCGCCCGCTCGGCCTAGGGCCGCGGCAGGGTTTCCGGGCGGGGCGCGGGCATGCTACCTTTGCCGTTCCCCAGATGTCCGACGCGCCAGCGCAACGGCCCAAGCCGTCAGGTCTCAGCATCTTCTTCCCGGCTTGCAACGACAGCGGGACGATTGCGAGCCTTGTCATCACGGCCATTCAGGCCGCGCAGTCGGTCACGCCCGACTTCGAAGTGATTGTCGTCAACGACGGCAGCGCGGATCACACGGCCGCCGTTGCCGACGAGCTCGCGCGCCAGTACCCGCAGGTGAAGGTCGTGCACCACGCGGTGAACCGCGGCTACGGCGGCGCGCTGCGCAGCGGATTTGCCGCGGCGTCCAAGGAGTTCGTCTTCTACACCGACGGCGACGCGCAGTACGACCCTTCGGAGCTGACGCTGCTCTGGCACGCGATGCGGCCCGGCGTCGATCTCGTCAACGGCTACAAGATCAGCCGATCGGATCCGCTGCATCGCATCTTCATCGGCCGCGTCTACCACCACACCGTCAGGCTGCTGTTCGGCCTGAAGGTGCGCGACGTCGACTGCGACTTCCGCCTAATGCGGCGCTCGATCTTCGATCGCGTCCGGCTCGAGAAGAACAGCGGCGTCATCTGCCTCGAGATGATGAAGAAAGTGCAGGACGCCGGCTTCCGCATCGCGCAGGTACCGGTGCACCACTACCACCGCACGCACGGCAAGTCGCAGTTCTTCAACTTCCGGCGGATCGGCAGGACCGCCGTCGATGTCGGCCGCCTCTGGTACGAGCTCGTCGTGCGCGGCCGCGGCCGCGCCGCCGCGCCGGCGCCGGCCGGCAGCTCGCTTCCGCAGTGAACGTGGACTATCGCGCGTTCTACCGAGGCCGCCGCGTCATGGTGACGGGCGGGCTCGGCTTCATCGGCAGCAACCTGGCGCGACAGCTCGTGGACCTCGGCGCCGACGTGCTGCTCGTCGACTCGCTCATCCCGGCCTACGGCGGCAATCTCTTCAACATCACAGGCCTCGAGGATCGGCTGCGCGTCAACATCGCCGACGTGCGCCAGGCCAGCACGATGAGCGTTCTCGTGCGCGACCGGGAGATCATCTTCAATCTCGCCGGGCAGGTCAGCCACATCGACAGCATGAAGGACCCGCAGACCGATCTCGAGATCAACTGCCGGTCGCAGCTCACGCTGCTCGAGGCGTGCCGGCAGCACAACCCGGCCACCAAAGTGGTCTATGCGGGCACCCGGCAGATCTACGGCAGGCCCGAACGGCTGCCCGTCGACGAGACGCATCTCGTGCGGCCGACCGACATCAACGGCATCAACAAGGCGGCCGGCGAGCAGTATCACCTCGTCTACAACAACGTGTACGGCGTGCGCGCGTGCTCGCTGCGGCTGACGAACGTCTTCGGCCCGCGGCAGCTGATCAGGCACGATCGCCAGGGCTTCATCGGCTGGTTCATCCGCCTCGCGCTCGAAGGGCGCGAGATCCCGATCTTCGGCGACGGCAGCCAGCTGCGCGACTTCGTCTATGTGGACGACGCCGCCGACGCGTTCCTGCGCGCGGGCGCGGCCGACGCCTGCAACGGCGAGGTGTTCAACGTCGGCGGACGCGAGCCAATCGCGCACCGGGATCTGGTCGCGATGCTGATCGAGGCGGCCGGCTCGGGCACGATGCGGCTCGTGCCGTGGCCGGACGAGAAGAAGCGCATCGACATCGGCTCGTTCTATACCGACTCGTCACGGTTCACGCGCGCCACCGGCTGGACGCCCTCCACGGATCTGCGCGACGGCCTGACCCGGACGCTGGCCTTCTATCGCGAACACTTCCGTGAGTACGTCGACGCGCCGCCATCATGAAGATCCCGTTTCTTTCGCTGACGCCCGGTGACGATGCGCCCGACGTCAGGGCGGCGATCGATCGCGTCGTCACGCGCGGGTGGTTCGTGCTGGGCCCCGAGCTCGAGGCGTTCGAGCAGGAATTCGCGGCCGCATCCGGCGCGGCGCACGCCGTGGGCGTGGGCACCGGCACCGACGCGCTGGCGCTGTCGCTGATGGCGCTTGGCGTCGGCGCGGGCGACGAGGTGATCACGTCGCCGCTGTCGGCGGCCTACAGCGCGCTGGCGATCATGATGGCCGGCGCGCGGCCGGTGTTTGCCGACATCGATCCCGAGCGGCTGACGGTGTCGCCGGAGCGCGTCGAACGCGCGATCACGCCGAAGACGAAAGCCATCCTGCCCGTGCACCTGTACGGCCAGCCGGCCGACATGCCGGCGCTGGCGGAGATCGCGGCGCGCCGCGGGCTTCTGCTCATCGAGGACTGCTGCCAGGCGCACCTGGCGATGGCGACCGGCCGGCCCGCCGGCACATGGGGAGCCGCAGGCGCGTTCAGCTTCTATCCAACGAAGAACCTGGGCGCGCTGGGCGACGGCGGCGCGGTGATCACCAGCGACGCCGCGCTCGCGGCGAAGCTGCGGCGGCTGCGCAACGGCGGCCAGACCAGCCGGTACCACCACGCGGAGTTCGGGGTGAACTCCCGGCTCGACGAGATGCAGGCCGCGATCCTGCGCGCGCGCCTGCCGCGGCTGGCCGGCTGGACCGCCGCCCGCCGCGCGCGTGCCGCGCGGTACCGCGAGCGGCTCGAGGGAGCCCCGGTGCAGGTGCCGGCCGAGTACGACGCCGGCCACGTCTACCATCTCTTTCCGGTGCTGAGCCGGGACCGCGACGCGCTTCAGGCCCGGCTGCGCGAAGCCAGCATCGAGACGCTCATCCACTATCCGCTCGCCATTCCCCAGCAGGAGGCGATGCGCAGCGTGCGCCCCGCGGCATGTCCGGTGGCGGCGCGCGTGGCCTCCGAGGTGCTGTCGCTGCCGCTGCATCCGGCCCTCCCGATTGAGGCCGTCGATGAGGTCGCGCGCCTCATGTCCGGCTAGCCCGGCCGTGGCCCCGCGCCGTGCAGGCGCGGCGGGCGGCTGTTATACTTGACGGCGTTCCCATGAATCTGCGGGCTCTTCTCATTGCGGCTTGCTGCTTCGCGCTGGCGCTCGCGCCTGCGCTGTCGGCGCGCGCCGGCGGCGACGTGCGCGTGTCGTTCGCGGACGGCCGCGTCACGGTCATCGCCGACAACGCGACGATTGGCGAAATCCTGCGGGAGTGGGAGCGCGTCGGCGGCTCGCGATTCATCAACGCCGACAAGATGCCCGCCGCGGATCGCGTCACGCTGCGCCTCGAGAACGAGCCCGAAACCCGGGCCATCGAAGTGCTTCTGCGCTCGGTGGCCGGCTATGTCGTCGCGCCGCGCCCGGCCGGTTCCACCAGTGCCTCCACGGTTGGCAACGTCCTGATCATGCCGGTCAGCCGGGTTGCCAGCTACGCCCAGGCGCCGCCACCCGCGCATGTTCCCGTGCCCGGCTCCGCCAATGACCTCCGCATGGCCGGCGGACCAGCCAGGCCTGATGACGATGGGCCGGTGAGACGGGAGATGCCGCCCGATGTCACCGCCGAACAGCGGCAGCTGATGCAGCAGACGCTGGCCACCATGCAGGGACCAGTGCAGCAGGGCAATGCCGCGGCGCCGGCCGGCCAGGCAAGCCCTCTCGGCAGCGTGCAGACACAGACCGTTCCGGGGCTCGGCATCGTGACCTCGTCACAGCCGGGCGTCGTCATCCAGAATCCGCCGCGTCCGGGCGGACGTTCCACCGTCATCACGCCGACGCAGCCCCGACGGGGCGGCGGCGGTGGCTGACATCGACCGGTTCCGACCCGAAGACAAACGAGCCGCTGAAGGGCTCTATCGCCGCGTGTTCGGCAGCGACGCGGCCGACGCCAACCGGCTGCGCTGGGAATGGCAGTACCGCCGCAATCCGGCCGCGCGCCGCGGCGAGCCGCTGATCTGGGTCGCGCGCGAAGGCGGATCGGTGATCGGGCAGTATGCCGCGATGCCGGTGATCGTGAAGGTCGACGGGCGCGAAGTGGACGGCGCGTGGGGCATGGACGTGATGGTTGCGCCCGAGCGGCAGCGCCAGGGGCTCGGCGAGCAGCTGTTCCGCACGTGGGATCGCAACGTCGGCGCCGCACTGGGGCTCGGCCTCACCGAGTCGTCGATTGGCCTCTTCCAGAAGCTGCGCTGGCCGGATCTCGGCAGCGTGCCCTCCCTCGTCAAGCCGCTCTCGCGGCGCGCGCTGCGCCGGTCGACATGGTCGCGCACGCTCAACCGGCTGATCTCGGCACTGACGTACCCCTGGGTGCGGCTGGTCGCGCGACAGCGGCCGGTCACCGAAGAAATACGCGTCATCCAGCAGTTCGACGAGCGGTTCACCGATCTGTGGGCGCGCGTGTCGGGCAAGTTCACGTTCGCGGTGCGGCGCGATGCGGGCTATCTGAACTGGAAGTACGTGCAGCCGCCGCACGTGCGGTATCACATTGCGGCGCTCGTCCGCGGCAATCGCGCCGACGGCTACATCGTGTATCGCCACGCGCGCGAGCCGCTCGGACGCACGACGCGGCTGGTGGATCTCTTCGCCGACCCGGCCGACGAGGCGGGCGTGCTCGCGCTGCTGCGATGGCTCGACCGCGAGGCGCGGGCGGCCGACTCGGATCGCATCCGCACGTATCTCACGCACGGCGCATTCCGGCGGCTGCTGCGGAAGAGCGGCTACTATCAGACGAAGTCGTCGGTGCAGCTGGTGGCGAAGATCAACGCGCTCGACGTGCCGCGCGCGTTCTACGACACGCCGGACGCATGGCACGTCACGCTGGGCGACGCGGATCTGGATACGGTTTAGCAGGAAGAAGAATGTCCCTCTTAGCCCAAATCAATTCGGACATTGCGACGGCCATGCGCGCGCGCGAGGCGGAGCGGCTCGGCACGCTGCGGCTGCTGAAGTCGGCGCTCGTCAACCGCGCGATCGAGCGCGGGCACGAGCTCGACGAGGCCGAAGAGCGGCAGGTCGTGCAGCAGATGATCAAGCAGCGGCGCGACGCCATCGACCAGTTCCGCGCGGGCGGACGAGAGGACCTGGCGGTGAAGGACGAGGGCGAGATTGCCCTCCTGAGCGGCTATCTGCCGCCCGCGGCCGACGAGGCCACGATCGAGGCGGCCGTCGACGCCGCGATAGCCGAAACCGGCGCCGCCAGCGTGAAGGACATGGGTAAGGTCATGAAAGCCACGCTGGCGCGGCTTGCCGAAGTGACCGCTGACGGACGGCTCGTGAGCGAAACTGTAAAAAGGAAGTTAAGCGCCAAACTTTCCTGATCGGGGTCCGTCTAACGATGTGAAAGGCGCCAACGCCTCTCATCCATCCTCCGAAGCAAAAGGGGTCGCGATACAGGGGTCGCGACCCCTTTTCTTTTTTTGCTGTGCTACGCTCCGATCCGGTTTAGATCGTGAGCCTTCGCCTTGCCCGCTCCGCGGGCGTCATGACCATCGCCACACTCCTGAGCCGCGTGCTGGGCCTCGGGCGTGACATGGCGTTGACGGCCGTCTTCGGCGCCGGACGCGAGATGGACGCGTTCAACGTCGCCACGCGGATTCCGAATCTGGTGCGCGACCTGTTTGCGGAAGGCGCGATGAGCGCCGCCTTCGTGCCGACGTTCACGCGGCATCTCAAGGAAAAGGGCGAGGCGAGCGCCTGGCGGCTCGGCTCGAACGTGATCAACGCGCTCGCGCTCGTGACCGGCCTGCTGGTCGTCCTCGGGATGGTCTTCGCCTGGCAGCTCGCCGATCTCTACACCGACGACGCGCAGTTCTCGGACAACCTGCCGCTCACGGTCACGCTCACGCGATGGACGCTGCCGTTCCTCACGATGGTGGCCATCGCCGTGGCGCAGGCGGGCATCCTCAACTCGCTGCGCAAGTTCTTCATCCCGGCGGCGTCGCCCGCGATGTACAACGTCGCGATCATCGCCAGCGCGCTGGCGCTGGTGCCGTTCGCGCCGGCGCTCGGCATCGAGCCGATTACGGCCGTGGCGATCGGATCGCTCGCCGGCGGCATGCTCCAGATCGTCGCGCAATGGCCGGCGCTGCGCGCGGCCGGCTTTCGCTATCAGCCTATTCTCGATTTCCGCGATCCCGGCCTCAGGCAGGTCCTGCTGCTGATGGGTCCCGGGGCGCTCGGCGTCGCGGCCGCGCAGATCAACCTGCTCGTCAACACGTGGCTGGCCACGTCGCAGCCCGAAGGCTCGGTGACGGTGCTCAACTACGCCTTCCGGTTGATGTACCTGCCGATCGGCCTCTTCGGCGTGTCCGTAGCGACCGCCGCCGTGCCCGACCTCGCGCGCCAGGCGGTGACCGAAGGCTTTGCCGACATGCGGCGCACGATCTCGAGCTCGCTGCGCATGATGCTGGTGCTGAGCGTGCCGTCGATGGTGGGGCTCGCGGTCCTGGGGCGTCCGATCACGCAGCTGCTCTTCGAGCGCGGCGCGTGGACGCCGGAGGCGACCGCCGCCACCGCGTGGGCGCTGCTGATGTACGCTCCCGGGCTGGTGGGCTACTCCATCGTCAAGATCGGATCCCCGAGTTTCTATGCGCTGAGGGACGCGCGGACGCCCGTCATGGTGAGCATGATCACGGTCGGCACGAACGTGGCGCTGAATCTGTGGCTGGTGCGCGTGATGGGCTTCGGCGGCCTGGCGCTCGGCACCGCGATTGCGTCGCTCGTCAATGCCGGCCTGCTGCTCTTCCTGCTGTCGCGCCGCATCGGCGGCATCGACAGCCGGCGCGTGCTGGTGACGTTCGTCAAGATTTCCATGGCCTCGATCGTGATGGGCGTGGTGGTGTGGTTGGCCCACGGCTGGCTGTCGGGCGCGGTGGGGACGACCAATGACATCACGCGCGCGATTGCGATTGGCGGAGCCATCACCGCGGGGCTGGCGGCGCTTGCGGCCGCGGCGAAGATTCTGAGACTCTGGGAGTTCGAGGAAGCCATGAAGACCGTCATCGGCCGGATCCGCGGCAAACGGGCTGTGAAGTAGACCATGGCGCGCTATCCGTCCACGGCGCCCACGCACATCCAGTTCGGTCCCGGCGGGATCAGCCCGGCGGTGCAGGCGATTCTCGTCGCGTGCGCCGCGGTGTTTCTCGTCTCGCTGGTTTTTCGGCAAGAAGTCCTGACCTGGCTCGGGCTGATTCCGGTGTCCGTCGTCCACGATCTTCGGATCTGGCAGCCGGTCACCTACATCTTCGTGCACGCGGGCGTCATGCACCTGGCGTTCAACATGCTCATCGTTTGGATGTTCGGCGTGGAGCTCGAACGGCTCTGGGGCACGCGGGCCTTCACGAAGTTCTTCTTCATCTGCGGCGTGACGGCGGGCCTGGCGACGCTCGCGATTGCGCTACTGCCGATTGACGCGGCGTGGCGCGAGCGCACCTACCTGGGCGTCACGGTCGGTGCGTCGGGCGCCATTTACGGCCTCCTGTACGCATGGGCGCGCGCCTTCCCCTACCGCACCGTGCTGATGTTCCTGATCTTCCCGATGCAGGCGCGGTGGTTCGTCGCGATCCTGATCGCGATCGACTTCGCGATTGCGGCGCAGACGCGGCTGAGCTCAGGAACCGCCCATCTCGCGCACTTCGCGGGGCTGCTGGCGGCGTACGTGTATCTCAACAACGGCAGCGGGCGCGGCCCGGGCGGCCTCGTCGCCGAGATCAAGTACCGCTATCTGAAGTGGAAGATGAACCAGCTGCGCAGGAAATTCGACGTGCACGAGGGCGGCAGGGACAAGAAGCCCTGGGTGCACTAGGAGAGAAAAACACTGCAATGTAAATGGTAAATAGCATTGTCTATTGTCTATTGCTCTGGCGTTCACAGCAGCCTCTGGCAATGGCCCGATAGACAATGCTATCTACCATTTACGATTTACATTTAGGCGAAAGCCATGCGTCGAAGCAGCTGAATGCGCCGCCGCATGGGCGGATGCGTGGCCATCCAGTCGGCGAACCGGCCTTCCCTGTTGTCGATCCTCAACCCGAGCGGATCCGCGATGCAGAGGTGCGCGCTCCCCTGACGCACGAGTTTCGTCGGGCCGACCATGCCTTCGATGGCCTCGAGCGCGTCGGCCAGCGCGCCGGGATTGCGCGTCAGCTCCGCGGCTGACGCGTCCGCCAGATACTCGCGCTGCCGCGACACGGCCATTGCGAGCAGGCGGCCGATCAGCGGCGCGAGCACGATCAGCAGCAGCCAGATCGCCAGAACGACCATCGCGCCGGCCCCGCCGCCGTCCTTGCCGCCGCTCCGGCGGCCGCGGCGCGTGCCGCCACCGACGCGTCCCACGCGGCCCGCCCAGTCGCTCAGCAGTGCCAGCGTGCCGACCAGCGCCGCGATCACCGTCATCAGCCGGATGTCGTAGTTGCGGACGTGCGACATCTCATGCGCCACGACGCCCTGCAGCTGCTCGCGGTTGAGCGTCCGCAGCAGCCCCTCGGTGACCGCAATCGACGCATGCGCCGGATCGCGGCCGGTCGCGAACGCGTTCGCGTCCGGGTCGGGCACGACGAACACTTTCGGCGCCGGCAGGCCAGACGCAATCGCCATCTCGTCGACGACGTTGCGAAGCTGGGTGAGTCTGAGGCGATAGTCCGGGTCGGCGGCGGCCAGCGCCGTGTCGACCGGGATGGCCTGCGTCGATCGCAGCACCGCGCGATCGCCGGCGAAGTAGCTCGTCGCGGCGGAGGCGGACGACAGCGCCAGGGCGCCCGCCGTGCCGACCGGCAGCACGAAGCCGCCTTGAGTGCTGCCGAAGATGAACAGGTCGAAGCCGGCGCCGATGAACAGCGCGAGCCCGACGAACGCCGCCATCACGGCCCACGTGCGCCGGCGATTGGATCGCTGCTGTTCGAGGAAGTTCACGGCGCCGTTACCAGTCGGTGGGACGGTAGTCCTTCAGGAACTGTCCCCAGACGTGCCGGCCGGTGTTCGTGCCGCCGATGATCGGATCCACGATGCGCGCGCCGCCGTCGATGCCGTCGAGCGGCGGATGGAACCGCATCTCGTCGCGCTTGCGCATCGTGATCTCGACGGGATCCTCGTCGGTCACCCACCCGGTGTCCACGCTGTTCATGTGAATCCCGTCGTCGTGATAATCGGTCGCCGACGTGCGGGTCATCATGTTGAGCGCGGCCTTCGCCATGTTCGTGTGCGGATGCCGCGTCGTCTTGAACCGGCGGTAGAACTGCCCTTCGACCGCCGAGACGTTGACGATGTGCTTGTCGCGAGTGGGCGTGCGCAGCATGAGCGGCTTGAGCCGGGCGTTGAGCACGAACGGCGCGATGGCGTTCACCAGCTGCACTTCGAGCAACTCGACGGTGGGTACTTCGTGCAGGAGCAGCCGCCACGAGTTGCGGCCGCGCAGATCGACCTGCTGCCGATCGATGTCGAGCAGTCCGGCCGGGAAGAGATCGGGCCGCGCCTGCAGCTCCTCGGCAAGCAGCGGCACCTGCGAGAGCTCGGCTGAGAAGGCGCCGCCGGCCGGAAGGTCCGGCACCTGGCGCACGAGCGCGGCGGCCTCCGGCGGCAGGGCAACGGCGGCGCGCTCCGCGGCCATCATGTGCGCGTAGAAGTCGGGCGGACGCCGCACGGTCTGGCATGCGTTGCTGATGATGTAGTCGAGCCTGTCATGCGTGGCGGCCATGTGGCGGCAGAACGCCTCGACGCCAGGCGTGTGGCGCAGGTCGAGGCCGTAGATCTCCAGCCGGTCGACCCAGTCGGCATGATCGGGCTCTTCGGCGTAGCGCGAGGCGGCGTCGCGGGGAAACCGGGTCGTGACGATCAGGTGCGCGCCGGAGCGCAGCAGCTTCAGGCCGGCCTGATAGCCGATCTTCACGCGGCCGCCGGTCAGCACCGCCACGCGGCCCCGGAGATCCGCCAGCTCGGTCCGCTTCGCGAAATTGAACTCGCCGCAGGCCGGACACAGCTGATCGTAGAAGTGATGCAGCCCGGAATAGGGCTGCCGGCACACATAGCAGTGCTGGTCGATGCCCGGCGAGCCGGCGCCCGCGTCCTCCTCGGTCGGCGGAAACACGTTCGGCGTCGTGGCGGTCGGCTTGCGCCGCAGCACGCGGATGCCGGCCTGGTCGAGCACGGCTTCCTCGCGCGCAATCGCCGCCATCTTCCGCTCGCGCCTCGCCGCCTTCGAGCGCTGGCGGCGGGTCGAGCTGTCTGGGGCGAACAGCTGCGCGAGCGCCTTGTTGAAGCGGCGCCGCTCTCCTTCGGGCAGCGTCTCGAACCGCGGCCAGTCGGCCGCGAGCCCTTCGAGGAGCTCCGCCGCGGCGCGCACGCGCGCGGCGAGCGCCTCGTCTTTCACGTCGGACACGGCGGGCACTACGTTCCGCGCATCGAGAGATCGACCTTCGGCACGGCGCGCTCGGCCGGCTCGGTGATCTCGAACAGCTCCGCGCGCGTGAAGTTGAAGGCGCCGGCGACGATGTTCGACGGGAACGTCTCGCGCGCGATGTTGAACGTCGTCGCGATGTCGTTGTAGAACTGCCGCGCGAAGCCCACCTTGTTCTCGGTGGCGCTCAGCTCTTCCTGCAGCATCCGCACGTTCTCGTTGGCCTTCAGCTGCGGGTAGTTCTCGGCGAGCGCGAACAGCCGGCCCAGTACCTGCGTCAGCTCGCCTTCCCTCTTGCCGGCCTCCGCGGGGCCCGTCGCCGCGACGGCGCGCGCGCGCGCCTCGACGACCTGGGTCAGCGTGTCGCGCTCGAACTCCATGTAGCCGCGCACGGTCTCGACGAGGTTCGGGATCAGATCGTGGCGGCGCTTCAGCTGGACGTCGATCTGTCGCCAGCCGTTCTCGACCTGGTTTCTGAGGCCGATCAGCCGGTTGTAGACCGCAATCGCCCAGAACAGCAGCACGCCGGCGATAACGAGAATGACGATGAGCGGGGTCATGCTTCCTCCGGTGGCGCGGCCACGGGTGCGTTGTGAAAGTAGGAGTCCGTCTTGTCGATCCAGTCCTGCCGGATCGGGCTGAACACGTCGAGCTCGAACGTGTCGTCGAGCGCCTCGGCCTGGTGCTCCACCCAGGACGGGATCAGCAGCACTTCGCCCTCACGCACCGTGATCTGCTCGCCGTCGATCAGGAACCGGAGCGCGCCCTGCAGCACGTAGGTGATCTGCTCGCTCTCATGCGAGTGCATGGGCACGACGCAGCCCTTCTTGAGATAAATCTGCGCCAGCATCTCGCGCTCGCCGGTGACGACCTTGCGCGAGATCATCTCGGTTACTTTTTCGAGCGCGAGCTCGTCCCACCGCTGCAATCTGGCCCGTGTAGACATATCGCGCGGATCTTAGCACCGGGCCTATAATTAACCCGCCGATGAAGACCAATTCCCGCAGCGGGGCCGCCACGGCGGATGCCCCCGACACCACGGTTTCCTCGAAATATCACGGGCTGGCGGCGCAGGATCTGGTGCGGATCTACCGCATCATGCTGCTCTCCAGGCGCCTCGACGACAAGGAGATCCAGCTCAAGAACCAGAGCCAGATCTTTTTCCAGATCAGCGGCGCGGGCCACGAAGCGGTGCTCGTCGCCGCCGGCCTGGCGCTCAAGCCCTCGTACGACTGGTTCTACCCGTACTACCGCGACCGCGCGCTGTGCCTGACGCTCGGGATGACGCCGCTCGAGATGTTGCTCAGCGCCGTCGGCGCCGAGGACGATCCCAACTCCGGCGGGCGCCAGATGCCCTCGCACTGGGGCCACAAAGCGCTCAACATCGTCTCGCAGTCGAGCCCCACCGGCACGCAGTGCCTGCAGGCGGTCGGCTGCGCCGAGGCCGCGATGCTCTACGAGCGCATCGAGGGCATCGAGGACGCCGCCTCGCGCTTCAAGACGGACGAAGTCGCGTACGTCTCGCTCGGCGACGGCACCACGAGCGAGGGCGAGTTCTGGGAGTCGCTGACGACGGCGTGCGTGCGCAAAGCGCCGGTCGTGTTCCACATCGAAGACAACGGCTACGCGATCTCGGTGCCGGTCGAAGTGCAGACGCCCGGCGGCTCGATCTCGAAGCTCGTCGAGACGTGGCCGGACCTGAAAGTCATCCGCGTCGACGGCACCGACCCGCTCGCCAGCTATGCCGCGTTCACCGAGGCGGTCGCGCACGCGCGCGAGCGCAAGGGTCCCGCGCTCGTCCACTCGAAGGTCACGCGCCCCTACTCGCACTCGCTGTCGGACGACGAGAAGCTCTACAAGACGCCGGAGGAGCGCGAGGAAGAAGCCACGCGCGACCCCATTCCACGATTTGCGCGATTCCTGATTGAAGAGAAGCTTGCGACCGAGCAGGATCTCGAGCAGATCGCGAAGGAGATCGACGCCGAGCTGAACGAGGCGACCGACACGGCGCTGGCCGCCGCCAGGCCGCCGCGGGCGAGCGCGGAGCTCTACGTCTATTCGCCTGACGTCGACCCGACGTCGTCCGATTTCGAGACGGCGGCCGCGCCCGAAGGCAAGCCCGACACGATGGTGGCCGCCATCAACCGCACGATGCGCGAGGAGATGGCGCGCGACGCGCGCATCGTCATGTTCGGCGAGGACGTCGCCGACTGCACCCGCATCGAGAACCTCGCGTGCGTGCCGGGCAAGGGAGGCGTGTTCAAGGTCACGCACGGCCTGCAGCGCGCCTACGGCGCCGACCGCGTGTTCAACTCGCCGCTCGCCGAGGCCAACATCATCGGCCGCGCCATCGGCATGGCGACGCGCGGGCTCAAGCCGGTGGTCGAGATCCAGTTCTTCGACTACATCTGGCCCGCGATGATGCAGCTGCGCGACGAGATGTCGATGATGCGGTACCGCTCGAACAACGACTTCTCGTGCCCGATGGTCGTGCGCACGGCCATCGGCGGGTACCTGCGCGGCGGCGCGCCGTACCACAGCCAGTCGGGCGAGAGCATCTTCGCCCACTGCCCCGGCATCCGCATCGTCTTTCCGTCGAATGCGCAGGACGCGGCAGGGCTGCTGCGGACGGCCATCCGCTGCGACGACCCGGTCTTATATCTCGAGCACAAGCACCTGTACCGCCAGACGTACAACAAGGGCGAGTACCCGGGCTCCGAATACATGATTCCGTTCGGCAAGGCGGCCGTGAAGCGCGAGGGCACCGACGTCACGGTGGTCACCTGGGGCGCGCTGGTGCAGCGAACGCTCCTCGCCGCGCAGCAGGCCGAGAAGGAAGGCGTGAGCGTGAAGGTCATCGACCTGCGCACGATCATGCCGTTCGATTGGGAGGCCATCAGCGCCGCGGTCAAGGAGACCAGCCGCATCGTGATCGCGCACGAAGACCAGCTCACGTGCGGCTTCGGCGCCGAGATGGCCGCGAGGGTGGCCGAACATCTCTTTGAGTATCTCGATGCCCCGGTCAGGCGCGTCGGCGCGCTCGATACGCCGGTGGCATATTCCCCCGATCTGGAGGAAGAGATCCTTCCGGGTTCTGCCGACGTACTCGAGGCCATACTCGCCACGGCGCGGTACTGAGCAAGGGCAAAGGGCACAGTGTCCCCTCTGTCCTTTACCTGTTCCCTTTTCCTTATCTTTTCCTTTGCCCTGTGCCCTCTGCCCTCTGCCCTCGCGCTATCGGCCCCCGAGCGCTTGGTCGCGGCGCGAGCCTTGCCCCCCGAGGTGGCCGGGCGGTTTCGAGACCTCGCGAACCTTCAACAGGCGGCGGACGGGTCTTACTACGCCTTCGACCGGCGCGCGCATGCGGTGCACCGCATCAATGAAGCGTGGACATCGAGCAGGGTCATCGTCGACATCGGCCAGGCCAAGGGCGAGCTGCTGCAGCCGAGCGCGTTCGACTCCGCCGGCGATCAGTTCGTCGTGTCGGACGCGCCGTTTGGCGTCGATCGCATCCAGCTGTTCTGGAAGGACGGCACGTCGATGGGCGCGTTCCAGCCGCAGATCCGCAGCCTGCCGCGCGTGACCATCGGATCGGCGGTGATGAACGGTGCCGGCAGTCTCGAGTTCACGGGCGACGCCATCCTGCTGAGCGAGCCCGACACGGGATGGCTGGTGTCCGAGTATTCGCTCGACGGCAAACCGCGCCGCCACTTCGGCCTGCTCCGCGCCACCGGACACGAAGCCGACAGGGACGTGCACATCAGCCTCAATACCGGCATTCCCGTCGCGGCGCCGGACGGCGGATGCTGGTTCGTGTTTCAGGCGGGTGTGCCGCTGCTACGCAAGTACGATCGCCGCGGCGAGCTGGTGTTCGAGCGCCACATCCAGGGCGTCGAGGTGGATCCGCTCGTGCGCGCCCTGCCGTCGGCGTGGCCGCGCAGAGGGACCGGGCCTCACCGGGCGCTGCCGCTGATCGCACCGAGCGTGCAGGCCGCGGCCGTCGCCCCTGACGGCAGCCTGTGGATCGCGCTGTCGCTTCCCTATGTGTATGTGTTCGACGCGGCGGGCGACCGGACGCGCGTGGTGGTGCTGCAGGGCGCGGGCGTGATCCGGGCCGAGACGCTGGCGTTCTCGCGGAAGGGACGCCTGATTGCGACGCCGGGCGGCTACGAGTTCGACATGCCGGTGAAAAACCTCCGGATTGAGGATCAGCCGCGCCCGTGACACGTCAGTACAGCTTTCCGAGCGGGCCCAGCTCGAGATTCAGGTCCTTCGGGTCGAGCCCGAACGTGGCGGCCATCTCCGCAATCGTTTCTTCGAGCCGCATCAGTGCCATGCCGACGGCCTCGGTTTCCGCCGGTGTCAGGGTGCCGGCCTCGTGGCGCCTGATCGCCTGGCGCTCGAGCACGCGCCTGATGAACTCGACGAGCGTCAGCACCAGCTTCGCCACGGACTTCCGCACGTCATCCTGATTCGCGTTCCAGCGTGACGGCTTGGCCACCGACTGCAGCCGCGCGAGCTCGGCCCGGAGGTCGTCGATTTCACGCACGGACAGACCCGGCGACTCGACGATGCGGGAGTTCGCTTTGCGGGAGCGTGGCGTCGCCTTCGCGCGGGCCTTCTTTGCCACGTCAGGCCCCGGCGCCGACGGCGGCGACCGTCGTGAAGGCAAACGGCGGCATCGGCCCGCTCACCACGAAGCGGCCCGGCGTTCGCCGCTGCACCGCCTCGACGGCCGACATGTAGCGCGCGATGTGTCTGTCCTCGACGAGGTGATAGACGGTGCCGCAGAATGGGCCGCGCGCGGGCCCGGTCTCTTCCGCGGTCACGAGCCCTGCCACGGCCTTCCTGACCGGATCGGCTTCAGGGATCCGGGCTTCGCGCACGCGCGCCGCCAGAAACGCCCGGCCCGACGTGCGCGGCGTCTTCGCGCGCGTGCCGCGCACGCGCACCGTCATCTGGCGGCGTCCCCGCGTCAGCGACAGCGCCTTCTTCATGGATGCGGCCATCGGCGTCAGCAGCCGCGTCAGCTCCGCTTCGTCGCGCACCACCGTCCCGAATCGCACCGGCAGGAACGCAAGCCCCTGCGCTTCGAGCGTCGCGAGCGCGGCGGCCTGCGCCTTCAGGGCGCGCTCGCTGACCGCCGGCGCTTTCGAGCGCTTCTGGACGATCGCCGCAAGGGACTTGACGGTGACGGCCTCGACGCCGGCGCGCTTCGCGTCGCGCGCATCGGCAATGGCCAGGACCACCATCATGGGCGCTCCCGGGGCGGGAAGATCCGGTCCGCCGCGACCAGCAGCGCGGTCAGCCGCAGGTACACGAGGTCCACGTCGGCCAGCGCCAGAATCGCGTCGGCGTGCAGAACGACGCCCTTGCTCAGGAGGTTGTCGACCAGATCCAGCAGCGTGGTCTCGTATTCGCGCTCGCCGAAGATGCTGATGGCGCCCGCCAGACTGTGCTCGGCGGCCCGGGGCCGCACCGGGCTCGGCAGCGGCGGCGGAGGCGGCGACGGGCGGCGCACCTGCCGCAGCACGGGCGGCCGCCGCGGCCCCGGCGGCGGGTGCGGGATGATCGGTTTCGGACGGCGCGGCGTGGCGGGCGGGCCTGGCCGCTTAGGAGGCATGATCCACCTGCACGAAGTGATACGGCGGCCAGGGCCCCGTCAGCTTGAACACGCAGTGCTCGCGTCCCGCGCGCGCGCCCAGCGCATCGGCCGTGCGGCCGAACGCCGCTTTCTGATCCGCGGCCACGAGAAACGCCGCGTCGAGCAGCGGCCGCTCGGCGTCATCGGCCAGCACGGGCCGGCTGACCGCGTCGCGCGACGCGCCGGCCAGCGCCTCGAACGCCTCGCGCGCGAACGCCGCGCGCCGCGCCGCCTGCCCGCGCGCATCGTCGCGCACCTGTTTCTTGCGCTCCAGGAACGCCGTGCCCGACGCCGGACGCCTGCTCTCCGCCGCCGCCGGCTCCGCATCGAGCGCAACGATGCGCAGGCCGTATTCCTCGCAGCCCGCGACATGCGCGGCGGCGCGCGTGAGGCGCGCGCGCTGCTTTGCCAGATCCTTCAAAAGCCGGTCGTCTCCCGAGAAAAGTGTGAGCAGCTTCATCGGCAGGATGGCCGTGGCCGAACGCATCACGGCTTCGAGCAGCTGCTCGTGGCCGACGGCGGCCTTCGACACCCAATCCATGTCGCGCAGCTTCTCGTTCACGACGTCAGGGGCATAGTCGCGGTCGGGCAGCGTGGCGACGATGGCGGTGAGGCTGCCGGCGGCCGGGAGGGCGCGCGGCGGCTCCGCGCCGGGCAGTCCGCCGGGGGGCAGCGTCAGCGGTTCGCGAGCCTGAATCAGGCAGTAAAGGACAGTCACGGGCGGCTACTTGTGCTCGTCGCCCTCGAAGGTCGCCTCGACGCCGGTGATGGTGTAGTCGCCGTCCCCGGCGTCGGTGATCGACGGCGTGCCCTCGCGCTGGGCGCGGATCTGGCGCAGCCGCTCGAACACTTCGGCCTCGATGTCGCCGAACTCCTGGTCGGAGATCTCGCCCGCCTCGAGCTGCAGCTGCGCGCGCAGCAGGCGATCGTGCAGCACCGACTCGTCGAACGTCTCGGCGTCGGCCACCGCCGCGATTTTGTCGAGGACGAACTTCATCCCGCCGATGAACAGCGAGTCGAGCAGGAACATGTTAGTGCGCCCGTTCGAGCTTCAGCTTGATATTCACGAAGTTGTACGGCGGCCAGGGCCCAGTGTACTTGAACGTCAGCTTGTCGTGCCGCTGGCCGATTTCCTTGACGCGCGCGTCGAACGCCTGCTCGCGGTCGCGCGAGACCAGAAACGCCGCGTTCATGATCATCCGGTCGCCGATCGGCTTGTTCGAGCGCGACGCCACCGCCACGTCGCGCAGGCTCCGGAAGATGTCGTCGACGTACTGCTCCGACCGGGCCTGCAGCGCCGCGTCGATCATGCGCCCGTACTGCATGCGCGCGAAGTAGGTGGAGCCCTTCTGTGTCGAGATCTCGTTCTTGAGGCGGCGGATGTCCTCGTCCTGCTCCTCAATCTCGCGGATGATCTGGTCGCGGTCCCAGAGCACCTTGAGGCCGAACTCCACCTTGTCGCGCATCTTCTGCAGCACGTCGGTGAACGCGTCGTACGCCGACCGCAGCAACTCCACGATGTCGTTGGTGGTCTTGAACACCGTGCCGAACGACATCGGCAGCACGGTGTGCTGCAGCATGACCGTCTCGTTGACGCGCTGGTGCGCGAGCACGTTCTCGCGCGTCGGGTCGTGCACCACCATCGGCGTGGCCGAGACGACCGCCGCCAGGTTCTTGAAGTGCACCGTGTGCACTTCGGCCGGATCGTGGCCGATGCCGAGCGGCCCGAACGTCAGCGGGCTTTCCGACTGGATGATGCAGTAGACGTACTGGCCCTGCGCGCCGTTGTCGGCCGGCGCGGCCGCGCCGGGCGCGGGTCGGGCGGTCCTGGCCGCTCTCGCCGGCGGCGCGGTCCTGACGGCTCTGGCCGGAGGGGACGAGCTCTTCTTCGCGGGAGCTTTCTTCGCGGGAGCCTTCTTCGCGGTCGTCGCAGCTTTTTTCGCCATGGATTCGCAGGGAGCCTAGCGCCGCCCCCGGCGCGGGGGATGGGCGGCGTGATCGGAGGAGCCGGCCGGGCCCTGATGCGCGCCGGCCGGCGAGCTGATGCCCAACACGCGCGAGATCTCCGCGACGAGCTCGTCGGGCACGCACGGCTTGGTGATGAACGAATCGCAGCCGGCCTCACGGGCGCGCTCCGCGTGACCCGCCAGGGCATGGCCGGTCAGCGCGATAACCGGGATGCCCGCCGTCGCCGGATCGGACTTGAGCCGGCGCGTCGCCTCCCAGCCGTCGAGCTTGGGCAGCGCCAGATCCATGAGCACGAGGTCCGGCTTGAGGCGCTGCGTCATCTCGATGGCCTCGAGTCCGTTGGTCGCCGACTCCACCCGGAAGCCCGTGAACGTCAGGTATTCGACGTACATCTCCCGGGCGTCGTCATAGTCCTCGACGACGAGAATGAGCGGTGCGGTCTTGCGTTCGGCGGTCATCGGCGTTTGGGTTTCACGGGCAGGCGCAGCGTGAACGTGGAGCCCTTGCCCATCTGACTTTCGAGTGTAATACCGCCGTCCAGCATTTGCGCCAGCCGGCGGCAAATCGGGAGCCCGAGGCCCGTGCCGCCGTGCCCCCGCGAGGGCGAGCTGTCGAGCTGGCGGAAGTCCTCGAACACGTGACTCTGATCCGCGCGTGCGATGCCGATGCCGGTGTCGCGCACCACGACGAGGATGGATCGGGCGCGCGCGTCGTACGTGGCGCGGATGTAGACGCCCCCGTCCTCGGTGAATTTCAGGGCGTTGCTCAGCAGGTTGAGCACGACCTGCTTGACCTTCTGGCGATCGCTGCGGACGGCGGGCAGCGACGGCGGAATCTTCGCCACCACCTCGAGCTGCGCGCGGCGCGCGATGATGGGCTCCATCTCGAGCATCACCTCCTGCACGAGGTCGTCGACCCCGAACCTCGAGATGTTGAGCGGCATCCGCCCCGCCTCGATGCGCGTGATATCGAGGATGTCGTTGATCAGCCCCAGCAGGTGCCGCGCATTGGAGTCGATGCGGGTGAGGTTGCGCCTCTGGCCGGGCGACATCTCGCCCGCCACGCCCTGCAGCGTCATGTGCGTGTAGCCGAGGATCGCGTTGAGCGGCGTGCGGAACTCGTGCGACATGTTCGCGAGGAACTGCGACTTGAGCGCCGACGCCTGCTCGAGCGCGATGTGCTGGCGCCGCAGCAGCTCGTTCTGCTCCGCCAGCTCGGCGGTGGCTTCGTGCACCTTCACCTCGAGCTCCTCCGACGCGCGCTTCAGCTGCTCGTACAGCTTGCCCTTCTCGATCGCCTCGGTAAGGTCGTGCAGGATCGTGACCACCCACATCAGCTCGCCCTGCTCGGCGAGGATGGTGCCGGCAATCGCCTCGAACGGCACGACGCTGCCCGTGCCGGGATCGGTCAGGGTGAGCTCGCTGCGATAGCGGTCCTGCGTGCCGCTTGCGAGCAGCGTGGCCACGAACGACGTCAGATTCGCGCCGTTGGCGCGCACGCGCCGCGCCGCCGCGTCGGTGCCGTCGTGGGCCGGCGCGAACATCTTTTCGGCCGGCGCGTTCATCAGCACGATGCCGCCGTCCGGATCCGTGACAAGGATGGGGTCGGCCACCGAATCGATGATCAGATCCAGCCGGTGGCGCTCCTCGCGCACTTTCGCCTGCGCCAGCCGCAGCGTGCGATAGCTCTCGTCGATCTCGACCTTCGCGCGCGCCAGGTCGGTGACGTCGCGCAGCACCGACACCACATACGTGCCCTGCCGCTGATCGCGCACCGGCGAGCTGAGCAGCTCGTACACCAGGTCCGAGCCCTCGAGCGGATCGACCAGCAGCAGCTCGCGGCGCCCGCCCCCGTCCTCGATCGCGCTCGCCGAGAGGGCGGCCGAAAAGAGCATGCTGTTGAGCGCCACGGCCCGGCGCCAGCCCTCGCTCGCGTCGTCGGGCGCGACCAGCAGCTTTTCGGCGAGGTTGTTGGCGATCAGCACCTGCCCCTCGAGGTCGGTCAGCAGCACCGGGTCGGAGACGGCGTTGATGATGTTGAACAGCAGCAGGCGCTCCTGGCCGTACTGCGTCTCGGCAAGCGTCTCGCGACTGCGGATGCGATAGAGCTGATCGGACAGGCGCTCGCACGCCCACGCCGCGGCCCGATTGATCTGGCTGCGATCCGCGCTCGTCACGAGGATGCCGACTGCCTGCCCGTCCTGATGGCCCCGCAGCGGAAAGGCGTGGAAGCGATCGGCCTCGAGAATCCGGCGCAGCTGCGGATCGCGGCTGATGTAGTGCGGGCGCGGCGACGCCAGCGCCATGATGAAGGGATGCTGTTCCTGGCGCAGATCCACGGTGAGATCGGTGACGCCGGGCAGGCCGCGCTCGGCGACGATGACCAGCTGGTTGTTCGCGCGGTCTGTCAGCAGCACGGCGGCCTTCGCGGCCACGCGCGTTTCGACGATCCAGTCGACGACCCGCCGGGCAGACTCGACCTGGTCGAGGCTGCCGAGCAGGTACTCGAGCAGCGCGACGCGGCCCTCCGCCGCGGCCGCTCCCGTGGGCGGCGTCCGGCCCGCCGTTGAGACCGCCGCGTGGGCCATCAGGGCGCGCTTGGGCTACTCGCGCCGGCGGGCCGCCGGACGACGCGCCGCCGGACGCGACGCCTTGGCCGGCACCGCCGCACGCGGCGCCCTGGCTGCCGCGAGCTCGGCGCGCAGCGCGACGTTCTCGGCCATGAGGTCCTGGGTTGACTGAGGCAGCTCGGCGGGGCGCGACACCGGCGACATCTGACCGACCGCTTCGGAATACTTCAGATACGTGTCGATCGACGCCACGACGATGCGGGCTTCGACCGTGATGAGATCGATGCCCACCAGCGACACGCGCACCCAGGCATCAATGACGATGCCCTTGTCGAGGACGCGATCGAGGACATCGATAAGACTGCTTCCGCCTGCGGCTCTTTCAACGGCCATCTTTTCTCCCCGGCGGGGACCCCTGCACCCCGCCTAGCTCTGTCGCTCGCGGGGCCCCAACGCCCCGCTCCGCTCCGTCGCAACTCCTCGGCAGACGCTAACCAGAACTTCGGCGGCGGCGCCGCCGCGTCTTCGCGGCCTTGGGCGCCGTGTCGAGCGCGGCAATCCGCGTCTCGAGCGCGGCAATCTGCCGTCTCAGCTCCGCGCCGTCGAACTCCGGGCGATGATGCCCGGGCGACAGCTCACGGTCATAGCGCCACCAGTCCAGCCCGATCTCCTGTGCCTTGTCGAGCGAGCACACGAGCAGCCGGATGCGGATGGTCAGCAGCTCCACCTCGGCAAGCGAGATCTTGATATCTCCCGCGATGACCAGGCCTTTGTCGAGGACGCGGTCGAGCACATCGACCAGGCCGGTCGACTGCGTGCGGATCGGTGTCGAGTAGTCGGGAGCCATGCGGTTCTGCACTATAGCCGCGTACTGACTGCCCGGCAAGTGTCGCCACGGACGCAAGTTACGCGAATGGATTGCCCCGGGCTATGCAGAAACGCGGCCAGGCCTGGCGGTTTCCCATCGCTGAGGTCCGGCCCGGACTCTGTAGGGCTTCCAAACAGCCGGCAGCGGCGAGTGTCGTCTGATCCGCCCCACCTGGCCGGTGCAGAAACACGTCTAAGGCAGGAGGAGGCCACCTTCGTGAGACTTTTCCGACTGCCCGCAGCATTTGCCCTGGTCCTCGCCCTGTCCGCCGTGCCCGCCGCGGCCCAGACCGCCTCGCCTGTCGTGGAGGCGGGCGCCTGGAGCGCCACGCCGTTCCTGTCATTGACCTTCGGAGGCAACGGCGAGACGTCGAGCCTCGGCCTTGGCGGCGCAGCCGGCTACGACCTCACGGACCTCTTCAGCATCGAGGGGGAGGTCGCCTTCGTCTTCGACCTCGTCGGCGACAACGATGGCGTCGACTGGTCGGTGATGAGCCTGGGTGGCAACGTCCTGTACCACTTTCCTCTGGCCAACGGCATGGCGCCTTATGCCACGGCCGGGCTGGGAATCGCGCGGTCGAGCTTCAGCATCTCCGGGTTCGAGGGCGCAACGCTCGACGATGCTGCGACCGAGGTCGGCTTCAACTTCGGCGGCGGCCTCAAAGCGCCCCTGACCGACACCCTGGCCGCGCGCGGCGACATCCGGTATTTCAAGTACATCGACGAAGGCCCGGACGGCTGGCGCGTTTATGGCGGCCTGACCTGGAAGCCAAGGCGGTAAACTATACGGATGCCTAGTCGGCGTCCGGTGCGCGTAGCGAATCCTCTCCGTCGAAACATCGCGATCATCGCGCACGTCGACCACGGCAAGACCACCCTCGTCGACGCGCTCTTTCAGCAGAGCGGCATCTACCGCTCGAACGAGCGCGTCGCCGATCGGGCCATGGACAGCAACGAGCTCGAGCGGGAGCGCGGCATCACGATTCTCGCCAAGAACACGGCCGTCCACTACGGCGATCACCTGATCAACATCGTCGACACGCCGGGCCACGCCGACTTCGGAGGCGAGGTGGAGCGCGTGCTGTCGATGGTCGACGGCGTCATGCTGCTCGTCGACGCCTCGGAAGGGCCGCTGCCGCAGACGCGGTTCGTGCTCGGCAAGGCGCTCGAGCGGCGGCTCACGCCCATCGTCGTCATCAACAAGATCGACCGGCAGGACGCGCGGCCGCGGGCGGTCGTCAACGAGGTGTTCGACCTGTTCATCGATCTGGACGCGACCGAGGATCTGCTCGACTTCCCCATCCTGTATGCCGTGGCGCGCGACGGCATCGCGAGCACATCGCTCGAGGAGAAGGGCACGTCGCTCAAGCCGCTGTTCGATACCATCATCGAGCGCATTCCGCCGCCGATGGGCGATCCGGACGGCAAGCTGCAGATGCTGGTGGCGAACCTCGACGCCAGCGACTATCTGGGCCGCCTCGCGATCGGGCGCATCTTCAACGGCCGCGTGAAAGTGGGCGACCAGATTTCGGTGTGCAAACTCGACGGCACGGCGCAGGTGACCAAGGTCACGAAGCTGTTTTCCTTCGAGGGGCTGAAGCGCATCGACACGATGGAGGCCGCCGCGGGCGACATCGTGTGTCTCGCCGGCATCGAGGGGATTATGATCGGCGAGACGATCTCGTCGGCGGTCGATCCGGAGCCGCTCAACGCCATCGCGATTGACGAGCCCACGGTGTCGATGATCTTCGGCGTCAACACGTCGCCCATGGCGGGCCGCGAAGGCCAGTACGTCACCTCACGCCAGCTGAAGGATCGGCTCGATCGCGAGCTGGTGGGCAACGTCTCGATTCGCGTCGAGCCGACCGAGTCACCCGAGCAGTTCAAAGTGCTCGGCCGCGGCGAGCTGCAGCTGTCGATCCTGCTCGAGATGATGCGGCGCGAAGGCTTCGAGATGCAGGTGTCGCGTCCCGAGATCGTGACGCGCGAGATCAACGGCCAGAAGGTGGAACCGGTCGAAGAGCTCATCATCGACGTCGCGGAAGATTTTCAGGGCGTGGTCATCGCGCAGATCGGCATCCGCAAGGGCGTCATGACGAAGATGGTGAACCACGGATCGGGCCGCACGCGCCTGGAGTTCCGCATTCCGGCGCGCGGGCTGATCGGCTTTCGATCGCAGCTGCTCGCCGAAACGCGCGGCACCGGCATCATGCACCACCGGTTCCTCGGCTGGGAGCCGTGGCACGGCGACATTCCGGCGCGCGCCACCGGCGCGCTCGTCTCGGATCGAACGGGCCCCGCCACCGCGTACGCCATCTCGGCGATGCAGGAGCGCGGCGAGATTTTCATCGACCCGACCACCGAGGTGTACGAAGGGATGATCGTCGGCGAGAACAGCCGAACGAACGATCTCGACGTCAATATCTGCAGGGAAAAGAAGCAGACGAACATGCGCGCGTCGAGCGCCGACGAGGCCGTGCGGATCATTCCGCCGCGCAAGCTGAATCTCGAGCAGGCGCTCGAGTTCATCAGCGACGACGAGCTGGTGGAAATTACGCCAAAGAACCTGCGCCTGCGCAAGCGGGTGCTGGCCGCCAACCAGCGGCCGAAGAGGAACTAGATCATGATGACGCTGACACAGATCTCGCGCGGCCTGCTGGCCGCCTGCATCACCGCCGGCGCAGTGTCGTGCAACGGCACCGACACGCCCACCTCGCCGGTCGTCTTCGTCGGCCCGGCCAACCTGGTCGTCACCGACGTGCGCGTCGGCGACGGCGCGGTGCTGGCCGCCGGCCAGACCGCGACGGTGCACTACGGGCTGTGGCTGTACGACCCGAGCGGCACCGACTCGAAGGGCGTCTTCCTGCAGGACTCGCGGCTGACGGCGTCGGCCATCACGGGCTTCCAGATCAAGATCGCGACGGGATCGGTGATTCAGGGATGGGTCGACGGGCTGCCCGGCATGCGAGTCGGCGGACTGCGCCGCCTGATCATCCCGCCGTCGCTCGCGTACGGATCGACCGGCAACGGGCAGATTCCGCCCAACGCCTGGCTCGTGTTCGACGTGGACCTGCTCGCCGTCGCGGACTGACGCTCAGGACAGCTCGATGCGCGGACTGACGGCCCTCGACGCGGGCTCGCCGGCGTGCCAGTTGGTGTGCGGCGCGCGGTTCTCCACGATCCAGCCGTACACCAGCTTCCCGTAGGTCATCCACCGCATGCCCTTCGACACGTAGAACGGCTTCAGCGCCTCCTGCACCTTCGGCAGCCGGTAAAACGGCACGCCCGGAAAGTAGTGGTGCTCGAGGTGGTAGTTCGAGTTGATGAACAGAAAATCCCAGAACCAGTGGCCGCGCATCAGCGTGCCCCACTGCGCCGGGTCGTCGGGGTTGATGTCGTAGTGCTGCCCGAGCCGGTTGAGCGTGAACGCCACCGGAAACACGAAGAACACCGGCAGGATGTGCGCGCGCGCGGCCGCGCCCGCCCCGAACGCCCACCAGAGCGCCGCCATCGCGCTCAGATGAAAGCCCACCGACAGCAGGCGCTCGCGCCGGATACGCTGCTGCAGCTCAGGCTCGTAGGTGGCCGACTCGCGCTTCGCGGCGCGGAAATAGATCGGGAAGAGCACCGGCGTCGCGTACAGCAGCTTGTACCAGCGCGCGTTGATCTTCGGCGACAGATGATGCCGCTTCGGATCGTCTTCCTCCGAGCCGAGCTCGGCGTGATGATCGAGGTGCCAGCGCGAGAACTGGCTCGCCGACAGGCCGCTTAGCGTGGCGTACAGCAGTCCGAGCACGCGCTCCAGCACGGGCCGCCGCTGCCGGAAGATCGCGTGATGCACCACTTCGTGCAGCAGCACCGAGAAATTGAACACGGTGAAGCCCTGCACGATCGCCAGCGGGATCCAGATCAGCGGGGTCGTGAAGCGGATCAGCCCCCAGGTGCACAGGCCGAGGATCGCGAACTGGCGCGCCGCCACCAGGAAATGCCGCGCAGGCGTCTTCTCGTGCAGCTCGCGCATCTGCTCACGCGAGATGGCACGGCCGAGGTCGGCACGCAGCTCAGCCGCGTGCGCCGAGTAGTAATGGTTGCCCACGGTAGATCTAGTTTACGGGAATTTGTTGATCTGTTGATTTGTTGATTGAGCTCAGCGCGGGCCCGGGGACACCAGCGGCAGCCGAAGCCGCGTGAGCGCCACGCCGCCGAGGACCAGGGCGGCGCCGGCGATTTTCTGCGCGGTCAGCGGCTCGCCCAGCCACAGCGCCGCCACGCTCATCGCGGAGATCGGCACCAGGTTCGAGTAGATCGACGTGCGCGCCATGCCAATCTTCTGCACGGCGGCGTACCAGATCAGGTACGCCAGGCACAGCGCGAAGAGCGACGAGAAGATCAGCGCCCACCACGTCCACGCGCTCACGCCCGCCCAGTTCACGGCAGCCATCTGCGGAATGGTGACCAGCACGTAGGGAATCGCGCCCATGGCCATCGACGTCCCGGTGACGAACAGCGGCGAATGGCGCTGCAGCAGCGACGACGCGCCCACGGTGTAGGTGGTCCAGCAGGCGACCGACGCCAGGATCATGAGATCGCCGGTGAGCGTGGCGCCGCCGATCCCGGCCCCCATGCCCACCACGATCCAGATGCCCACGGCCGACACGGCCGCGCCGAGCCAGTGCATCCACGACACGCGCTCCTTGCCGAGCGCCGCGCTCACAATCGCGATGCACACCGGCGTGGCGCCGATGATGAGCGAGCTGTTGGCCACGCTGGTGCGCGCGACGCCGCCGACGAACGACAGCTGGTAGGCGAAGTGGCCGACGAGGCCGAGGCCGGCCAGCGCGAGAATGTCGCGCCGCGACAGCGGCTCGTGCGTGAAGAGGAACCGCGGTGGCCTGGCGCCCTTCTTCGCGTGGCCGAAGGTCCACGTGATCGCCATGGCGAACACGATCGACGCCAGCACCATGCGCAGCGCGTTGAACGGCTGCGGCGGGATCTCCTGGAACGCGACCTTCAGGACGCTGTAGTTCGCGCCCCAGATGACGACCATGGCGACCAGCGCGAGATCGACGCGGGACAGTTTCATTGTCGGAATGACGACTGCACGATTCCGGTGCGATTAAACGAAAAAGAGCCTTTCCGCCGAAGGTGCGCTGCGGAAAGGCCCGGAGACGTCCGCCGCGCCTACGGTGCGGGCGCGAACGGCTTGAGGAAGAACAGGATCAGCGAGATCAGCAGCACGTAGATGACCAGCGACTCGATGAGGACGAGGCCGAGAATCATCGCGCCGCGGATTTCGCCGGCCGCGCTCGGGTTGCGCGCGAGGCCTTCCGCCGCCGCCGCCGTCGCGCGGCCCTGGCCGAGCGCGCCGCCGAACGCCGCGATGCCCAGCGCGAAGCCGGCCGTGATGATCGACCATACCTGCCAGCCCATGCCGCCGCCGGCCGCGGCCGTCTGGCCGTCCTGCGCGAAGACCGGCGCCGCTACGGCCACCATGGCCACCATCAACCCCATCGTCGTAAAGAATCGCTTGCTCACCCTAACCTCCTAAAGAATCAAATCAAGAAGAACGAAAGTCTATGCCGCGGCGGCCACGTGCCCGCGGCCGACGTCCACGCGGTCGTCGTGCTCCACGTCGTGTCCCTCGTGCTCGTCGTGGTGGTCGTGATGCTCAACGGCCACCGCGCCCGCCAGGTAAATCGTCGTCAGCAGCACGAAGATGAACGCCTGCAGTCCGCCCGTGATGATGCCGAGCAGCATCATCGGCAGCGGCACGAGCCACGGAATGATCAGGAAGAGAATCGCGATGACGAGCTCTTCGCCGAACACGTTGCCGAACAGACGGAGCGAGAGCGACATCACGCGCGAGAGATGGCTGATGATCTCGATTGGCAGCATGATGGGCGCCATCCACACCGGAACCCCGGGCGGCGCGGCAAAGTGCTTTAGATAAGAGCCGACGCCCTGCACGCGGAACCCCTGATAGTGGTAGTAGACCCACACGGTGAGCGCGCAGCCCGCGGTCACGTTCAGGTTGCTCGTCGGCGCCATCAGCCCCGGCACCAGGCCGGCGTAGTTGGCCGTGAGGATGAAGATGCCGATCGAGAAGATCAGCGGCAGATAGCGGGCGCCCTTGCCGGGCATCCACTCGTTGAGCACGCCGCTCATGGCCGTCAGGCCGTCTTCCATCAGGATCTGCAGCTTGCCGGGATTCTCGACGCTCAGCCGCGACCGCACGAGGAGCGACAGCGCCGTCAGGGCCAGGACGATCAGCATCGTCATGACCATGTAGTCGGGGATCAGATACGGCTTCGCGGGCGACGTATGGACGCCGAACCGGGCGAAAATCGGACCCAGCACGGGCGCGAGCGCGGCGTTGACCCACTCGACAATGAGAAGCGTGTGATGAGGCATTTATTCGTGATGCGCGGTGGCGGCTTCGACCGCAATGGCTGCCGCAATCGAGGACGCGCCCACCAGCAGCCCTATCGGGTGCAGGCGCAAACGCGCAATCATAACGTACGCGGCAAAAGCCAGTAAAGCGTACCGGACGACAATAAGGCCGAGGGCCGACCCGCGTCCCGCCTGCCCCGCCGCGGGATCGGCCATGCGCGCGGTACCCCGCGTGAGCATCAGAAAACTCATGAGGGCCAGCGCGGCGCCGCCGACCACCCCCACCGCCGCATTGACGCCGCCGGCGACCAGCGCCGCCGCGGTGAACACCGCCGAGATGACGAGGGCCCGGCGCGCCACGCGGGCGAGCATCGCGTCGGGCGTCACTTCAGGGTCTTCGAGGCACGGACGACATTGAGGATGCCCGCCACCACGCCCATCGCGAAGCCGATCAGGAAGAAGACCTTCTCGAAGCCGAAGAGCCGGTCGAGGCCGTAGCCGGCCAGCGTGCCGAGCGCGACGGCCAGCACGAAAGAAAACCCGACCGTACTGAGGGCTCCAATCGTCCGAATAGTGTTGATGCGCTCGCGTCTGTCCTGGTTGTCGGCCACGGCAGAGGCCAGCTTACCGCAGGTATACTCGCAGAAGGCGCCTCAGGAGGCACACCGTGTTTGCACGAGCTTACGTCACGAAGATTCTCGCCGCCGCGGCCGTGCTGGCCGCTGCCGCCGTGGGCATGCAGGCCGCCGGGCAGGCGCGGGAGGGGCGCGTCTACATCAGCGTGACCGACGGCGACGGCAACGTGCTGCCGATCACCGCCGCCGACGTGGCCGTCACCGAGGACGGCCGCTCGCGCGAGGTCCTGCGCGTCGACAAGGCCTCGGGGCCGCTGCAGATCGCGCTGCTCGTCGACGACAGCCAGGCCGCGACCGCCGCCATCAACGATCTGCGCAGGGGGCTCAATCAGTTCGTCGCGAAGGTGCTGGCGGCGAACACCGACTCGCAGATCGCGATCATCTCGTTCGGCGAGCGGCCGACGCTGCTTACCGATTACACGAACAGCCGCGCGCAGCTCGAGCGCGGCATCAACCGCATCTTCGCGCGCCCGGGGTCGGGCGCCTACATGCTCGAGGCCATCATCAGCGCGGCGCGCGGCGTGCAGAAGCGCGAGGCCGAGCGCGCGCACATCGTGGTGGTCGGCACCGAGGGCGTGGAGTTCAGCAACGACCACTACGACCGCGTGCTCGATCAGCTCGCCGAGAGCGGCGCGACGCTGTGGGCCCTGACGCTCACGGCGGGGCCGCGCGCCGACGACACCGACGAGGTGCGCAACCGCAGCGTCGTGCTGGGCCGCGGCACGACAAAGACGGGCGGGCGGCAGGATCAGGTGCTCGCCAATTCGGCGGTGCCGATGGCGCTCGATCGCGTCGCCGACGCGATCTTCAATCAGTACGTGGTGACGTTCGGCCGGCCCGACGCGCTGGTGCCGCCCGAGACGATCGGGGTCAAGGTCACGAAGCCGGGCGCGCGGGTGCTCGCACCGGAGTTCGCGCCGCGCGCCAGGAAGCAATGAGCCGAGGGTTCGCGCTCGCGGCCCTGCTGACGGCCGCGTGGCTCGCGGGCGCCGGCGCCGTGCTCGCGCAGCAGGTCTTCCGCGGCGGCGTCGAGGTCGTCTCGCTGTCGGTCACGGTCATGGACAGGGACGGCCGGTACGTCTCCGGGCTCGACCAACCGCGCTTTCAGGTCTTCGAGGACGGCGTCCGGCAGGACATCGTCTATTTTTCCCGCCAGCACCAGCCCATCGCCCTGACGCTGCTGATCGACACCAGCACGAGCATGGAGGAGAAGCTGCCGATGGCGCAGCAGGCCGCGATCGGCTTCGCGCGGCAGCTCAAGCCGCTCGACGCCGCCGCCGTCATCGGGTTCGACAGCCGGCCCGAGATCCTGCAGACCTTCACGTCGGATAAGGCCCTGCTCGAACAGGCGATTCGCAAGACGCGCGCGGGCGGGTCCACGTCGCTTTACAACGCCATCTACATCGGCCTGCGCGAGCTGCAGCGTGTGAGGCCGGCCGACGGCGATCAGCCCCGGCGCCAGGCCATCGTCGTGCTCTCGGACGGCGAGGACACGACGAGCCTGGTCGGCTACGAGGAAGTGCTCGAGCTGGCCAAGCGCGCCGAGACGGCGGTCTATGCCATCGGGCTGCGCTCGCGCGACGAGCCGTCCACGAAGGGGTTCCGCGAGGCGGAGTTCGTGCTGCGCTCGCTGGCGCAGCAGACGGGCGGGCGCGAGTTCTTCGTCGACGATGCGAAGGGGCTGCCGGAGATCTATCAGCGGATCGCCGACGAGCTCGCAAACCAGTACTCTATCGGGTACATGTCGAAGAACAGCCGCCGCGACGGCGCCTATCGCCGCATTGTTGTCAGGGTCGACGCGCCCGACGCGCTGACCCGCACCAAGCAGGGCTACTACGCGCCGGGCGGCAGCCGATGATCGGCGCGCCGCGCGTCTACATCGTCGGCGCGGGTCCGGGCGATCCGTCGCTGATCTCGCTGCGCGGCTATCGCTACCTGCAGCGCGCCGACGTCGTCATCTACGACCATCGCGTGCAGGCGCGGCTGCTGCGGTGGGCGCCGCCGTCGGCGGAGCGCATCGACGTGGGCCGATCCTCGGCGAAGCCGCTCGAACAGGACGCCGTGGCGCTGCTCGTGGCCGAGAAGGCGCGCGAAGGGCGCATGGTCGTGCGGCTCAAGTGGGGCGACCCGTTCGTATTCGACACGGGCGGCAAGGAAGCGCTGCTGCTGGCCGAGCACGGCATTCCGTTCGAAATCATTCCGGGCATTCCGGCGGCCATTGCCGCGCCTGCCTATGCGGGCATCCCGGTCACCTATCCGGCAGCCGGCGACACGCTCGTGATCATCCGCGGGGCCGAGACGCCGACCACCGATCCGCCCGACGTGGACTGGGCGGCGCTGGCGAAGATGGACGGATCGATCGTCTGCTACTCGGGGCCGCGGCAGCTGCCGGCGATCGCGAAAGCGCTGATCGCGCACGGCAGGGCGGCCGACGAGACGGCGGTGCTGATTCGCAACGGCACGCTCGCCACGCAGCAGACCACCGTCACCACGCTTGGCGCGCTGGCCGAGGCCGTGGACGAGCGCCGGACGTCGCTGCTGATCGTCGGCGCGGTGGCCGATCTGCGCGAGCACCTGCAGTGGTTCGACCGGCGGCCGCTGTTCGGCAAGCGGATTGTGGTGACACGGCCTCGCGATCAGGCGCGCGAGCTCGTCGAGCGGCTCGAGGAAGCCGGCGCCGAAGCGATCGAAGCGCCGCTCGTGACCAGCGAGCCGCCCGAAGACGACACCATGCTTATCGAGGCCGCGGCGCGGGCCGGGTCGTTCGACTGGATCATCTTCACGTCCGCGACGGCAGTCGAGAGCTTCCTGCGCGTGCTGCTCGATGGACAGGGCGACATCCGCACGCTCAAGGGCGTGCAGCTGTGCGCGATCGGGCCGTCGACGGACGAGCGGCTGGCCGCGTTCGGCATCCGCGCCGACCTGGCGCCCGCGGAGTTCGGCGTCAGCGTGATTGCCGACGCGCTCGAGGGCACGACCGAGGCACGCGTGCTGATCCTGCGCGCCGACCAGGCGCGCGACGTGCTCGCCGGCGAGCTGCAGGCGCGCGGCGCCGAGGTCACCGATGTGATCGCCTATCGCGCCGTGCCGGCGGTTGAAACGGGCCAGGACGTCTATCGCATGCTGCTCGAGGGGAAAGTGGACGCCGTGACGTTCACCAGCGCCGCGACGGTGCGCCAGTTCGTGGAGCTGGTCGGACGCGATCAGGCCATCGATCTACTCGGCACGACAACCGTCGCCGCCATCGGACCCGTCACCGCCGAAGCCGCAAACCAGCTGGGCGTGCCGGTGCAGGTCGTGCCGCACCGCTACACGGTGGACGGGCTGGTGGACGCGTTGATTGCGCACTTCGCTGAATAGGCTCCAGACTCCAGACCCCAGGCTCCAGACAAGAAAAAACCCCGCGGGCCGTTGTGCCCGCGGGGTCATGTCTGGGGTCTGGAGCCTGGAGCCCCTAGTACCGCTGCACCCGCAGCGGCTGTTCGAGCCTGAGGCGCAGGATCGTGCCCTCCTCGAGCTTCACGTCGCTGCCCTCGGTGGCCGCGATCGTGCCGCCGGCGCCGATGACCGCGCCGATGATGGCGCCCTTCAGGCCGCCGATGATGCCGCCGATGATGGCGCCGACGCCCGCGCCGCCGCCGATCTTCGCGACTTCATTGTCCTTGTCGGCCTCGAGCACCTGCGTCAGCGTGCCGCGCATCTCGTGCGTGCGGCCGTTGATCGTGATCTGATCGAAGGCCAGCGTCATCGAGCCGCGGCGATCCGTGCGGCTCGCGCTGTCGACCGAGCTCACCACGCCGCGCACGCGCGACCCGGCCGGAATGAGCACGCGGTTGTCCTCGTACACGTCGGCGGCCGTCACCGCTTCGAAGCGCTGTTCGACCGTCGCCGTCTCTGAGCTCAGCGGCTGCGACAGCCGGACGTCGATCTCGGTGCCGCTCGGCACTTCGCCGGCCATGCGGCCACCGCGGTCGCGATACACGCCGCTCGTGCCGCGCGTGGCGGTGCCGGCCACGCCGCCGCTGATGCCGCTGGCCACCGCACGGGCGCGCGACTGCAGCGACAGAAGCTGGCTGCGCACCTGGTTGTACTGCGCGCGCGTGATGCGCTCGCCTTTCCGCTGTTTGACTTTCAGATAGATGACTTCCTCGCGGAGCATCTCGAACTGGGTATTCCCGAGCGAGTTGTCGCGCCGCAGCGCGTCCTCGACGTCGAGCGAGACTTCGTTCGACAGCACCTCGAGCCGCTCGATGTCGGCACGGGTCACGGTCTGCGCGTCGGCCGGCGCCGCCGCCAGCAGGGTCAGTGCGACGGCAAACGCCATCGGCATCCGGTATTTCAGCAAGCTCATGTTCGTCCCTCCCATATTGGTCCAGACGCCTCTACTGCAATTTGGACGCCGGGCCAGCTCAACGGGTTTGCCGCTATCATTAACGGGTGCGGCACACCCGCGAGTGGATCGCCAATCGCCCATGAATACCGTCCGTCTGCACAAAACCGTTGGCGTCAGGGTGGGCCACGTCCAGGTCGGCGGCGGCGCGCCCGTCGTCGTCCAGTCGATGACGATGACCGATACGGCTGACGCGGCGTCGACGGCGACACAAGTCGTCGAGCTGGCGGAAGCCGGGTCGGAGATGGTGCGCGTCACGGTGAACCTGCCGGAGGCCGCGGCCGCGGTGCCGGAGATCAAGCAGCGGATGCTCGACGCTGGGTGCGCCGCGCCGCTCATCGGAGACTTCCACTACAACGGCCACCTGCTGCTCACCCGCTTTCCGGAGTGCGCGAAATCTCTCGACAAGTACCGGATTAATCCCGGCAACGTCGGTACCGGAAAACGGCGCGACGAGCAGTTCTCCACGATTTGCGCGGTGGCGCGCGACCACGGCAAGCCGGTGCGCATCGGCGTCAACGGCGGCTCGCTCAATCAGGAGCTGGTCGTCGCGAAGATGCAGGAAAACACCGATCGCGCGCTCGGGAAGTCGTCCGAAGAGATCATCAGCGAGTGCATGGTGCTCTCGGCCCTGCAGTCGACCGAGCTCGCGCTCGAAGGCGGCCTTCGCAAGGACCAGATCATCATCTCGTGCAAGGTCTCGCGCCCGCGCGATTTGATCGCGGTCTATCGCGATCTCGCGCGCCGGACGGATCAGCCGCTGCACCTCGGTCTCACCGAAGCCGGCATGGGCACGAAGGGCCTTGTGTGGTCGTCGGCGGCGATGGGCGTGCTGCTCGAGGAAGGCATCGGCGACACCATCCGCATCTCGCTGACGCCCAAGCCGGGCGGCGACCGCCGCGAGGAGGTTTACGCCGCCTGCGAGCTGCTGCAGTCGCTCGGTCTGCGCACGTTTGCCCCCAGCATCACCGCCTGCCCCGGCTGCGGCCGCACGACGAGCTCGACGTTCCAGCAGCTCGCCGAGCGCATCCAGGATTACGTCCGCGAGCAGATGCCGGTGTGGAAGCAGACGCACGAAGGCGTCGAGACCATGACCGTCGCCGTCATGGGCTGCATCGTCAACGGGCCGGGGGAATCCAAAGCTGCGAACATCGGCATCAGCCTGCCCGGCACCGGCGAGTCGCCCAACTGCCCCATCTTCATCGATGGCGTGCACGCGACAACGCTGCGCGGCACGTACGACGAACTGGCGGACGCGTTCCAGCGGCTGGTCGACGAGTACGTGCAGACGAAGTACCCGGCCAAAGCCGGAGCGCGCGCCTGATCGTCGTCGTCATGGGCGTGTCGGGCGCCGGCAAGACGCTGATCGGCCGCGCGCTCGCCCGCAGGCTCGGATGGCCCTTCCTCGACGGCGACGACTTTCACCCCGCATCCAACGTCGACAAGATGCGCGGCGGCACGCCGCTGGAGCCCGGGGACCGCGTGGCGTGGCTCGACGCGATCCTCGTCGCGCTGACGACCGTGCAGCGCACGGGCGGCCATGCGGTGCTGGCGTGTTCGGCGCTCCGGCATGATTTTCGAGAGGCGCTTCGGGAAGATTTGAGCGCGGTGCGCTTCGTATACTTGAAGGCCGACCGCGAGCTGGTCCGCGGGCGCATTTCAGCCCGCACCGATCACTTCATGCCGGCTTCCCTGGTCGACAGTCAGTTCGCCACGCTCGACGAGCCGAACGATGCGCTCGTGATCGATGCGTCGAAGACGCCGGAGGCGATCGTCGAGGAGATTGAGCGGGAGCTTTCCGTCGGCTAGCGCGTCACTCCGTCCACACCAGCAGCCGGTCACCGTTCGCCCGCGCGTGATCGATCACAACCGACGGGCCGTATTTCGCGAGATCGGCGGCGGTGATCTCGAGCCGCTCGAGATCGAGACCCGTTCCCCGCACCAGATACTGCGCGGCGGGACCTTTGAGGCGGAAAAACCAGTACGGCACATCCGCGGATACGAGGCGCTGCTCGTTCGCCTGATAAGCGAGCACCGCGAGGCGGCTGAGCGGCGGCGGTTGCTGCGCGGGCGGCGCCGCGCGGCGGATGACGTTGCCGGCTTCGTCGAGCGTGAGCAGCGGAGGCCTGCTGCCCAGCGCCAACCGAATCGCGGTGAAGCGCCGCAGCGCTTCGGGCGCATCGGCGTCTTCGACGTTCACGGCGCGCCAGGCAAGAATGCCGAAAATGCCGAAGCCGACGATGGCGCCGGCGAGCAGGACGAGCAGCACGCGGCGTGTTCGCATCAGGCCACCAGCGGCAACGTCTCGGTCCTGAGCTGGCTCGATCGATGAAACCAGAGCGTGACGAGCACAATGCCGACGAGAATGAGTCCCGTCGAGAGGCCGGTCCACAGACCCGGCACTCCCCAGTCCCACCAGAAACACAGCGCATAACCAAGTGGCAGGCCGACAATCCAGTGGCCGGCCAGGTGCCAGAGCATCGGGGTGCGCGTGTCGCCCAGGCCGCGCAGCAGCCCGGTCGAGACCGCCTGGACGCCGTCGAACAGCTGGAAGATGGCCGCGATCGCCAGCAGCGAGAGCCCGATGCCGACGACGCCGGGGTCGCGCGTGAAGATGTGCAGCAGCGGCCGGGGCATCAGGACGAAGACGATGCCGGCCAGAGCCATGAAGCCGCCGCCGATGAGCAGCGCGGCCTTGCCCGCGGCGCGCACGCCGCCGACGTCGCCGCGGCCGACGGCCTGCCCCACGCGCACCGCGCCGGCCGACGACATGCCGAACGGAATCATGAACGTGAAGCTCGCGAGGTTGAGCGCGATCTGGTGGGCCGCGACCGCCGCGGGCGTCAGCGCGCCGGCCAGCGCGCTGGCAGCGGCGAAGACGCCGACTTCGACGGTGATCTGAAACGCCGCCGGCAGGCCCAGACGCACCAGACGCGCGAGGCGCTCGCGCTCCGCGCGCATCGGCACGTCGCGCAGGCCGCTCGAATGCCGCCGCTCGCGCCGGACGATGACCACGAAGAGGAATACGGCGAGATAGATTCGCGCCGCCACCGTGGCCCAGGCCGATCCCACGACGCCAAGCTCGGGAAACCCGAAGCGCCCGAAAATGAGCACATAATTGCCCGCGATGTTGACGAGATTCGCGGTCACCAGCGCGATCATGACGGGGCGCACGATGTTCATCGCCTGCAGGTAGCGGCGGAAGGCGACGAACAGCATCAGCGGCAGCGCGCTCCAGATCACCGTGCCGATGTACGGCACGATCAGCGCGAGCACCTCGCCGTGAAATCCAAAGGACGGCAGCAGGTACAGGAGCAGCGCGACCGCAATCATCAGCGGGATCGAGTAGAGCAGCGCGAGGGCCACGCCGTTGAACAGCCAGCGGTGGCACTCCTGAATCCGCCCCGCGCCGAACGCCTGCGAGACGAACGTGTCGAGCCCCATCAGCAGGCCGATGCCGAACACGGCCGGCGTCATGAACAGCGTGCTGCCGACGCCCACCGCACCCAGGGCCGCGGGCCCCAGCGGCCCGACCATGATGGTGTCGACGATGCCCATCATGATCCAGCCGATCTCCGCCATCACGAGCGGGATGGCCAGAGCCAGCATGGGTTTCAGTTCACGGAGCACGATGAACTATTGTAGGTTCCATGGGTTCCATGGGTTCCACAGGTTCCATCGGTTCCACAGGTTCGGTTCTGGTTCTCGTTCTGGTTCTGGTTCTGGTTCCCTGCACACCGGCAACCGGCAACTGGCAACAGGCAACCGAGCGTCAGCTGCAGCAGCTGGCGGAGGCCGAGGCGGCGCTGGCGGCGAATCCGGGCAGCGCGGATGCGCTGATCTGGGTCGGGCGGCGGCAGGCGTATCTCGGGCGCTATGACGACGCGATTGCCACGTTCACGCGGGGCATCGCGACGTTTACGTCAGATGCGCGCTTCTACCGGCATCGCGGGCACCGCTTCATCACGACGCGCCAGTTCCAGAAGGCGATCGAGGACTTCGACAAGGCGGTCGCGCTCACGCGCGGCAAACCCGACGAGGTCGAGCCCGACGGGCAGCCGAACGCGCGGAACATTCCGACCAGCACGCTGCAGACCAACATCTGGTACCACCTCGGCCTGGCGCACTACCTGACCGGCAACTTCGAGGCGGCCGCCCGCGCGTACGCGGAAGATCTGAAGATCAATCCGAACGACGACAACCTCGTCGCCGTCACGCACTGGGCGTACATGACCGCGCGCCGCCTCGGACGCGATGACGAAGCCAGACGGCTGCTCGCGCCGATCACGAAGGACCTCGAGGTCATCGAGAACGGCTCGTACCACCGGCTGCTGCTGATGTACAAGGGCGAGAT